>NC_011894.1:6805000-7127486 GCF_000022085.1 Methylobacterium nodulans ORS 2060 | reverse complement strand
CGCCTTCCAGCACGCCTTCCGGGTCTATGACCGGGAGGGCCTCGCCTGCACGGCCCGGGGCTGCCGCGGGGTGGTGCGGCGCGTGGTGCAGTCGGGCCGCTCGACCTTCTTCTGCGAGGTCTGCCAGCCGGCGCGGTGACGCCCCCCCGAGCGCCCGAGGCCGCGCGATGTGCGACCGCGCACTTCCGAGTGGTGGCTTCCGGATTAGGTTTCGGGTCAGCAGGGTGGCGTTGGCGTCGCGGCCCTGCTGCCCTCGATGGGCGTTTCCTCCCTAGACTTCGGGCCGCTCGCAAGGGCGGCCTTTCTTTCGTCCGGCAGCATCGCGGATGCCATCTTCGACCGGGCGGGCCGCGTGGGAGAATCCCCGCCCGTTGCAGAGGCCGAACGCTGGAGCGCGCGGGCCTGCGCCTGCGCGATGCGGGCGACGGCCCGGCCGGCGCGGGTCGTGGGGGGCGGGGCATCCTCGCCCGCCAGGATGCGGCGCTTGAGCGCCACGAGATCCGGATCCCCCCAGGCCGCCAGCAGGCCCTGGAAGGCCGCATGGCGGGCGCGGTCGAACGCGGCCGTCCCGGCGAGCGGATGCGGGGGCTGGATCATTGCAATCGGCATGAGGCCCGGCGGGATCGGGGCCGTGGCCGCGTGGCTGCGCCGCAGGCGCAGGAGCTTCGGCAGGATCTGGAGGCGCGCGCCCGGCGCGCCGGATCCGGCCGCGGCCTCGGCCCGGTGGCGTCCTGCCAGCACGACCCGGTCGCAGGGCAGGGCGAGGAGGGCTGCGAGGCGCGCCTCGTCGTCGCAGAGGGAGCGGCCGCACGCCGCGCGCAGGATCGCGCAGGCCCCCGGATCATGGCTGCGCAGGCACAGGCGCGCCGCCCTCAGGCCGAGCCCGAGATCGAACAGGATCGCCGCACGGTCGCGGGGGCGGACCGCCCCGGCATCCGGGCCGATCTGCGTCACCTGGTCGGGTGCGCCGCTCCCGCAGGCCTGTCCGTCGATGCAGAGCTCGACCGCGTGGCTCCAGGCCTCTCCGCCGAGCGCGGTCTCGTAGGCGACCGGGTGAAGGCCGGCGAGGTCCCCGAAGGCGAGGGCGCCCCGCGCGGTCACGAGGCCGAAGCGGCCGCACAGGGGCTCGGCCGCTTCACCGGGCGCCCGCGCGAAGGCGATGGCCGCCCCATAGGCGCCGAAGGTCCAGGTCGTGGCGGGATCGGCGAGCGCCGCTTCGATCAGCGCCCGCACGGCGGCGGGATCGGGCGGGGGGCGGCTCATCGGGACCTGCCTTGAGCGCAGCGCAGCAAACCGCTACCTCTGCGCGGGCAGGGGGCGCCTGCGCTGGTGAGGGCGAGAGTGTGAAGGATCCGTCGCCGTTGATCCACGAGCCCGACTCCGGCGCGCGCAAGCGGGTCAGCGTCCAGGGCCGCCTGCGGAACTACTTCTTCACCGGCGTCATCGTGGCCGGGCCGCTGGCGATCACCATCTACATCACCTGGTGGTGCATCAGCCTGATCGACGGCTGGGTCAAGCCGCTGGTGCCGGCGAAGTACCTGCCGGACCATTACCTGCCCTTCAACATCCCGGGCCTGGGCCTCCTCATCGCCTTCGTGGGGCTGACCCTGCTGGGCGCGTTCACGGCGAACCTCGTCGGGCGCTCGGTGGTGGAGTTCGGCGAGGTGCTGCTCGCCCGCACGCCGGTGATCTCGGGCCTCTACCGGGGCCTGCGGCAGGTCTTCGAGACGCTCTTCTCCACGAGCGGCACCTCCTTCCGCACGGTCGGCCTCGTGGAGTTCCCGGTGAAGGGCACATGGTCGGTGGTGTTCCTGTCGGCGCCGGCCGGGCCGGACGTGCAGGGGGCACTGCCGCCGAACGGCGATTATGTCGGCGTCTTCCTGCCCTGCGCCCCCAACCCGACGACCGGCTTCTTCTTCTACTTGCCCCGCTCGGAGGTGATCGAGCTGTCGATCAGCGTCGACGACGCGGCGAAGCTCGTGATGTCGGCCGGCGTGATCCAGCCGGAGGATCCGCAGACCCGCCTCCAGGCCATGGCGGCGGGCCTGCGCGTCGCGCAGGTGGGGCCGGTGGAGATGCCCGCACGGGACAAGCAGGACGCTTGAGCCGGCTCCGTGCGCACCGGCCCTTTGAGGGCCGGTCGGACGGGATCCCGCCCCGGCGCGCTGCACGCTCTCCGAAAAAGGTTGCGCGGCCGACCCGAGGCGGCTAAGACCCGCGGGCTTTCGCGCGGTGCCCACTGCGCAGAGCGTCGGAGCGTAGCGCAGCCCGGTTAGCGCACTAGTCTGGGGGACTAGGGGTCGTGGGTTCGAATCCCGCCGCTCCGACCATTAAACCCTTTGAGATCAAAGGGTTTTTCGAAAACCGGTCCGGGCGGGATCCGCGCCCCAAACGGGAACGAGCGGCGAACAAAAGCCCCCATGGGGCTCGAAGTCCCCACATTTTCCCCCACACATCGGCGGCGCCAGTTTCCTGATTCGTTCCAGTCGCGAGGAGCTGGTGAGCACGCAGATCGCGCGCGCCATCGGGGTTCGGGCTTAGCCTCTCGCCCACCGTCCACCGGCCGGCTAAGAACCGCGGCCATGCTCACCACCGATTCGGCCTCACCATCCCCCACCGTCCTCGAATGGAGCCGCGGGCTCGCCAGTCTGTCGCCCGGACAGCCGCCATGCCCCGGGTTCAGGCCCGACGAGTGGGTGGAGACGCTGGCAAACTGTCGCAGGTTCGTGGACGATTTCGGGCCCGAAGCTGACCACGAGCTCGGGCACGAGGCGGTGAGCCGGTTCTTCGAGCTGGGCCTTGTATCCCAGAGGTACACTCATCAGCAGGCACTGGAGCTCGTGCGTGCTTAGACGCTGCGCGCACCTGAGACCGAACGCCTTGGACGCGAAGCCGGCGTGATCGAAACCCGATCAAAGCTCGAGTGCGGACACGCACTGCGAGTGTCGGCCTTGTAGATCGTCCTAAGCGCGAGGGGGCTCACAGCTGCCCCTCGGGAACTCTCGGCAAGGCTAGCACGCCGGCAAGTACAGTAGCTGGCTCACCCGCCAGTGGTTCGGGTACTTCGGGCACAAGCAGCGATGTTGGTAGCTTTCTGACATCACTGAGCGCCCGTCCGATAAGTGCCTCATAAGAGCATCTGCACTCCTCAATCCTCAGCGCGATCACCCTGCTGATGGCCAGCCTGGCACCTTATGAACGATTTATTGGACGGACGTTAATCACAACTGCACACCAAGGCTGACTGCCTTACGGCCAGAGCCCCGCACCCCCCTGGAAAAGGGGCGGCATCGCTGCGCGTCATACACTGGCTTTGGATCCCGCAAATGCAACTTGCGCGGCATCCGGCGTGCCGATTAGATAGCCGCCAAGCTTGGTCGACGTGAGTCGGCGCCGGCGAGCTTGGAGGCTTCGGGACTGTGACGATCACCCCTGAGACGAAGGCATCAGCAAATCCGACTAAGGAATTCTTCGTAAGGATGCTAACTCGCGATATCTCGCTAGAGGATTGTATTCTGGATTTGATTGACAATAGTGTCGATAGTGCATGGCATAATGAGGGAAGCAGGCCTATGGGCCTGTCTGAAGGCGCGAATCTGGATAAATACATTATTGATATTAAGCTTCTGCCAGATGTTTTCCAAATCAAAGATAATTGCGGCGGAATGACCCTTCACGATGCGGTCAATCACGCGTTCAGTTTCGGACGCAATACGAGTGATGCCCATGATGATTTCAGTATCGGAGTATATGGCATTGGAATGAAACGTGCTATTTTTAAAATTGGCAATCAGATCAAGGTGAGAAGCACGTACAGGTCGGAAGGTGAAGCTTTAGAAGCATTTGCTGTCCCGATCGACGTAGACAGGTGGCTTGAAAACAATACTCTGCCGTGGGACTTCGATATAATCGGTGACGAGCCTCTCGAAGCGGCGGGTGTTGAGATTGATGTAAGGCAACTGACGCAAGGCGCCTTGCAGGCCTTCAGCAATCCTGCCTTCATTCAGAACCTTCGTCGCACAATTGCTAGGGACTATTCTTTTCATCTTGCGCGCGGTCTCCAGATCTTGGTGAATAACGCGCCTGTTGATGGATGGCAGATCGAACTGCGCCAAAGCGACGAATTCCAACCTGTGCGGATCGAGTATGTTGACAAAGTTGGCGATGATGAAGTGACGGTAGAGCTAATCGGTGGAATGGCCGCTCCGCCGCCGGAGAGCACTGATCCAACGGAGGACGAAGGAGATCGCCGCTACGGTTGGTACGTTGCCTGCAATGGACGTATCGTACTTGCTGCAGATAAAACCGTTGTGGCCGGATGGGGATCAGAGGACTGGCCTCAGTGGCATTATCAATATGCGGGCTTCGTCGGAGTTGTGCTTTTTACTGCAGCTAAGGCTTCGGCGCTTCCTCTGACCACAACAAAGAGAAGCGTAGACGTTTCTTCGGAGGTTTTCCGAAGAGCGCGACCGCGCATGCGCGAGATCTCCAAGGCGTGGATTGCATATACCAACGCACGAAAGCAGGCCCTCGAGCAAGCCAAGCAGAAAGAAGCACTAGCCCGCCCCGTGTCGATCCAGGCGGTCCCTAAGCGGTCCACCGTAGCGCTGCCGAATCTCGTTGCGCAGAGAGCGGAGAAAGCCGCGAATATAAACTATTCTGTGCCCGTCTCTAAGCTCAAGAAACTTGCAAGAGAGCTAGGTAATATAAATATGCCTTATCGTGAGGTTGGGCTCACGACTTTTGATTACGCTTACGACGACCTAGTTGGTAACGAGTGATGGCTTCTTTCGATCTCGTGAACTATGGCCTTCGGCCGAGCAAAAGCATACAGCGACAACTTGCTTTTGACGGATTCCGGAGGTTGCAAGCAAACCTTGGATTGAAGGATTTTGCCTACATCGGGTTTGGTTCCATATGGTTTACAGACTTTATCATGGCGCACCGGCTGCTCGGTATCAATGATATGGTTTCGATAGAAGCTCATGATGTTGGGTATGAGCGAGCGAAGTTCAATTGCCCATACGCGCCAATACGAGTTATGCACGGACTCTCATCTAATATTCTGCCTACATTATTCACCGATGAACTCCTAAAGAATCGCCCCTGGATTATTTGGCTCGATTACGACTATGAGTTTAACGAGGACGTTAAGGAAGATGTGCGGCTTGTGCTCGAAAATGCGCCGCTTAACAGCATTTTTCTGATTACCTACAACGGCACGGAGATGGCCTATGGACGAGCTCTAGAAAGACCTGACCGAGTGCGGGATCTGTTCGGCAGCGTATTCCGTGATAGGCTTGCAAAGAATGACTTTAAGGACGAGCGTCTGCACAGGCTGCTAATGGAGCTAACACAAGATCTTATGTGTTCCATCGCCGCGGAGTCATCTCGTCCGGGCAGATTTGTTCCTTCATTTCGTATGATTTATAGGGACGGAGCGCCTATGATTACAGTAGGGGGCATTTTCGCTGACACTGATCGCGTTCAGGCCGCCTCTACATGCGTACGTGCTGCTACTTGGCCCTGCTTTCCCGCTAAGCCGATTGTGGCCCCGCAACTTACATTGCGCGAGGCGACAATGCTTCAATCGCAGCTTCCGAACCCGGAGGGGCTGACCCGAAACGACGTTCGTGCGCTTGGCTTTGATCTGGAAGATGATCAGATAGAAGCCTTCTCCTCCTACTATCTACAATACCCGTCCTTCGCTCAGATTATGTTCTGAGGATAACTCGTTTAGGCCGATCACCGACGGCCTTCAGAGGTGGTACTGTGGAGCAAGTTTCGTAGCTACGGACGTTGCGGTGCTGATTGATCTTTTTTGCGGATGCGGCGGGCTGAGCCTTGGGGCGCGGTCGGCCGGTTTGAAAGTCACGCTGTCTGTCGACAACGATCCTATATTGACTTCAAGCTACACCTTCAATCATCCTCAGTCACGACTCATCCTTGCGGATGTTGCTGATCTGTCTGGCCGCTATCTACGAAGGGCGGCTGGCGGGTATATTGATGGAATAGTTGGCGGGCCGCCCTGCCAGGGCTTTAGCGAGATTGGTGTGGCGAGCCCAGACGATCCCCGGCGGTTGCTGCTCTGGCATTTCTTCAGGTTGGTCGCCGAGGTACGTCCAAAGTTCTTCCTTATGGAAAATGTAAGGGGCCTTGCGTTTGAGAAAAATAGGCCCGAATTAGATGCTGCACTTCAACTCGTGGCAGGAAGGTATACGATTCTCGGACCGTTGAAGCTGGATGCTGCTTCGTTTGGGGCTGCTACGTCGCGGCCCCGAGTGTTTGTGATCGGCTTCGACCGCAGCTGTGTTGACTCCTTCACCGCCGATGACCTGCAAGAGTGGCGTCGACCTGCAGCAACCGTCCAGGAGGCAATAGCCGACTTACAAGGCGCAACGGAAGAGGGGGTCGACAGTGACGGTCTGGACTGGTGGCGCTACGGATCGGACGTCGCTCCCTCGTTGTATGCACGCCGACTGAGAGGCACGAGGCGCCTTTTCTCGGGCCATCGACGGATCCCACACGCTCCGGCGATAGCGGCGCGTTTCGCCGCCGTGCCACAGGGCGGTCGCGATGCCGTCGGCCGACACGCTCGCCTTGACTGGAACAAGCAGTGTCCTACGATTCGGGCAGGAACCGGACCGGATCGCGGATCGTTTCAAGCCGTTAGGCCGCTCCATCCCGCTGAGCCGCGTGTGATCACGGTACGGGAGGCGGCCCGCTTGCAGGGCTTCCCTGACCGTTTCGTGTTTCACCCGACCGCCTGGCACAGCTTCAGGATGATAGGCAATAGCGTGTCTCCGATCATTGCGGAGCGGATCTTCAAGGCGATCCGCTCGAAGATGTTCGACGTGCCGTCGTTGGCAGCGGCCGAGTAGCGTGGTGGATCGCCTCACGCCAGAGGCGCGATCACGCCTCATGGCGGCGGTAAAGGGAAAGAACACCACGCCGGAGCTCAAGGTGCGGAAGCTCGCTCATAGCCTTGGATTCCGCTTCAGACTCCATCGCCGCGACCTGCCGGGAATGCCCGATCTCGTTTTTCCTACAAGGCGTAAGGTCGTCTTCGTGCATGGCTGCTTCTGGCACCGCCATCCCGGGTGCAGGAAGGCTTCGACACCCAGCTCGCACGGCGACTTCTGGCAAGCCAAGTTTTCGCGCAACGTGGACCGCGACGCCCGCAACGAGCGCCAGCTGCGCGACGCCGGTTGGGACGTGCTTGTGATCTGGGAGTGCGAGACGCGGGACGCCGCCGCGGTCGCCGAGCGGCTCACCGCCTTCCTCGGACCACCCGGCCGAGCCAAGCCAGCTGCGCCGGATTGATGGCATGCCCGAAGCGTTGCTGTCTACGGGGCTGTAGAGCGGATCGTGTTCTACGGCGTCGTTCAGTGATGGGCCGCCGCAATCCCCGCCGCACCTACGACGAGGAGGGGCGGATCTCGGGTCCGGCAGTTGCCATCGCTGTCACGACCGGCACCTCGGCGAGCCGCGTCGTGTAGCGCGGCGTGCGCATCTCGAACTTGGTCGCCCAGGTCCGCTTCGCCTCCAGCCCCGCCCGCGCCGGCACCACGGTGCCGCGCCCGAAGCGCCGGTTGCAGGCATCCATCGCCGCCATCAGCGCGCCGCCGCGCTCCCGGTCCAGCGCCCCGAAGAGGGCCCGCGGGCTCTCCGTCAGCGGCACGAGGTCGGTCGTGATCACGCCGGCCTTGCTGTAGCGCCAGGGCTCCGGCCCCTGCTCGCGCCAAGTCTTCGCCACTCCGAGCCGGGCGGCCTTGATCAGGACGAGGGAATCGGAGGTTGCCTCGGGCAGATGCACCACCGTCGAGACCGAGCGCTTCGGATCGCCGCGGTCGTGCTCGCTGGTGTGGTAGAAGACGGTGATCTGGGTGGTAGCGAGCCCATCCCGGCGCAGCTTCTCGGCGAGGCGCGTGGCATGGGCGCTCACCGCCTGCTCCAGATCGGCCTGCTCGGTAACCCGGCTCGCGAAGCTCCGGGTGACGGCGCAGCCCTTGCGGCGGGCCGGCACGATCTCCAGCGGCAGGCACGCGCGGCCGCGCAGCTCGTGGATGATGCGCTCGCCGACCACCGTGAGCGCCTGGCGGGCCGGGCGCGGGTCGAGGTCGCGCAGATCTGCCACGGTGTCGACGCCCAGCGCCTCGAGCTTGGCGAGCGAGGCGCGGCCGATGCCCCAAACCTCGCCGACCGGGATGCCGACCAGCCACATCGCTCGCTCATTCTCGTCGCTCAGATCGCAGACGCCGCCTAACTCGGGCACGCGCTTGGCGATGTGGTTGGCGAGCTTGGCCAGCGTCTTGGTCGGGCCGATGCCCACGCAGGTCGGGATGCCCGTCCAGCGGCGCACGGTGGAGCGCAGATCGCGCGCGAGTTCCAGCCTCTCCCGCTCGCGCACCTCCGAGAGGTCCAGGAAGCTCTCGTCGATGGAGTAGATCTCGACGTCCTTGGCGAATTGCCGGTAGACCGCGTTCGCCCGCGCGCTCATGTCCCCATAGAGGGTGTAATTCGAGGAGAAGACGCGCACCTTCTCGCGCCGGCAGAGCTCGCGGATCATGAAGTAAGGCGCGCCCATTTTGATCCCGAGCGCTTTGGCTTCCGGTGTCCTCGCGACCGCGCAGCCGTCGTTGTTCGAGAGCACGATCACCGGCACACCCACGAGCTTGGGATCGAAGACGCGCTCGCAGCTGCAATAGAAGCTGTTGCCGTCGATCAGGGCGAGGGCGCGGCTCATCGCACGGCGCTCGGCCGGACGTGGTGCCAGCGCACCGAGAACAGCAGGACGCCCCAGATCTGGCACTCCTCCAGGTCCTCCAGGCCGAAGGCGGGCATCTCCGGGTTGTCGAAGGTGAGCGCGAGGCGGTTGCCGTCGAGCACCAAGCGCTTGAGGCTCATCTCGCCGTGCACAACCGCAACGACGACGGCGCCCGGGCCGGGGTGGAGGGAGCGGTCGACGACGGCGAGGTCCTGATCATGGATGCCCGCGCCCTTCATGCACCAGCCGCGGACGCGCCAGATGAAGGTCGCGGCCGGGTTGGGGGCGAGCCAGCGGGGGAGTTCGAGGGCGCCCTCGATGAAGTCCTCGGCCGGGGACGGGAAGCCGGCGCAGAGGGTGGTGCGCATGAAGGGGATGCGCACCAGCCCACTCCAGTCTGCTGCCTGCTCGCCGACCCGGTAGAGACTCACGCCGCCCTCCGCACTAGAACAGAAAGAGAACAAACAGGTGCACAGTTCCCGGTCAAGGCGGTCGGGGCGTCGCTGTGGAGAGCGGGGAGAACCCGCGACGGAGAGTGGTATGGGTATGCGGACGACGTTCGTGGTTCAGACGTTCGAGATCCACCGCAAGAAGCTGCGGCCCGGTACGCGTGATGTTGCTCCAACCGAGAGCGGGGCGCTGAAGCGGGCGGAGGCGATCGCGAAGCGGATGCCCGGGACGGCGGCGCTCAAGATCGTGGCCGACGATGAGACGGGCGAGCTGGAGAGCGTCGCGATCGTCGGCCAGTTCGGTGAGGTGCCGGAGGACTTCGCCGAGCAGCTCGCCGGCGGCTGATGCGACACCGGCACCCGATTCCCCTGACTTGATCGGGAGTGAGGACCGAGCGCGGACTATGACGGATCGTGAGTTTCGCATGGCGCTTGCCGAGCTCGGGCTCACGCAGAGCGCCGCCGCAAGGCTTCTCAGGGTTGAGGCCGGCACGGTTGGCCGCTGGGCGCGCGGCGAGACCAGGGTGCCCGGGACAGCGGAGGCCTTCCTGCGGCTGTTGGTCACCGCCGGCATCACGGGGGAGGCGGCCATTCGACTGGCCAGCGGTGTCACGGAGGATCCGGGGGACCGGGATTGAAACGAAAGTGCCCCGCGCGGCGGGCGCCGGCAGGGCCCTGAGCCGTGGTTTCAGCGCGGTTTGCGCCTGCGGGCGACGTACCTGTCGATGGCCTCAAGGATGACCGAGTGCATCGAGCGCTCCTCGGCGATCGCGATCTCCACCAGGGCGTCGTGCCGCGCATCGTTGAGGTAGACGGTCTGTTTCGAGGCGACCTGACGCGCGACTCGGGGGCGGCCGGGCTTGCGCTTCCGGGCGTTCGACGGCGGGGCCAGGGGAGGGGTGATGAGGAGCAGCTCATCACCTGCGGCGGCCGCGGGTGCGCGCGGGATCGCCGGCTCGTCGCTCATATCCACGAGGCGCGCCGCGCGGATTACCGCGCCGGGGGAGGTTCGCAGCAAATCATTAACCATCCAGCACCGGACCCTCATCATCCCGGCGCGCCGCCATCAAGGAGCCGTCAATCTCACGGGAGATGACAGGGCGCGGCGCGGCCTTTGCCCCGCCACGTATTCCGCGGTAGTGCGAGTCCCGTGAGCCGCTTACTCCTCGTGGCGGGTCGCCCGCGCAAGCGGGGCCCGGGTGCTGGAACCACCCGGGCCGAACCTTCTCAGGCCCTGGCCGGCAGCGTAGCGTCGGAACGAAAAAGCCCGCCGCCGCGGAGCCGGGCGGCCTTGCTGACTCTGGACGTGGGACGCATCAGGGTCGAGACTCAACCACCTTGTCTATGGAAGGGCTGCAATGGGTGGACAGCAGCTCTCTACGCCTTTCGCCCGCAATGACCGGGGCTGACCCGTTTCAGACGTTCGCGGCGGGTGTCGCGAACGTCCGGTTGCGAGTGTTCTCAGGATATTTGATTTCTTGACAGGGTTTCCGGACACAGACGGTTGAGGGGCTGGAGCACCGGGCAGGACCCAATCCGCGTGGAAGGTTTCCCGTCGTTTTTTTGATAATACCTGCCACAAACCGGCTTTCGGTCTGCGCGTAGGGAATGACCGCTTGTGCTGCGCGAGCGGATCTCTTTAAGGCTCGTGGGGTCTGCTCCGCTGTGCCGCGCAGGTGGCGATGCGTGATGCCATTACGAGGGCGGGCCCAAGCGTCGTGCCTGGACCCGAATAGGTGCCCGCAAAGATCGAGACGGCATCAGCCCCGCACGCGAACAGACCCTCAATCGGCATCGTGTCCGCTCGGAGCATGGGCACCGCGGCTCAGGACTCCTCTGCGGCCAGTCTGGCGCGGATGGCATCCTGGTGCTGAACGGCGAAACGGACGAGGCCAGCCTTGTCGCTGAAATGGACCTGCTGGCCGATCGTGGCTGCCTCGTTGCTGATGGTCTTGGTGCTCAGCAGCAGGATCTCTGCAATCCGCCGGTAAGCGTGGCCCTCCGCCAACAGCTGAAGGATGCGCAGCTGACGGATGGTCAATTGATCAAGCGGACTTGCCGGAGGCGGCGGTGGCGCCACCAAGGCAAAGGCCAAATCAGCGTTGAGATAGCCCTTACCGGCCAGGACATGGCGATAGGCTTGCTCGAACTCCGTCAGACCCGCAGCCTTGCAGACGTAGCCCAGGGCACCCGCCTGCAAGGCCAGACGGGCAACGCGAGGCTCCTCGTACATGCTGAACACCAGCACACGCAGCTTGGGATCGCGGCTGCGCAGGCGCCGGATCAGCGTCAGCCCACCCAGCGGCGCCCCGGGAAAGGCCAGATCCACGACGACGAGGCTTGGCGAGTGCTGGAGGGCGAGGCGTTCGCCCTCGGCTGGACTGGTCGCCGTGTGCACGATGATGCCCGTGGGCGCGAGGAGCCCACGGATCGTATCGAGGACGATCGGCTGATCGTCGATGATCAGCACGCCGGCCACGGACCGGCTCGTCCTCCTCAGGCGCAGCTCACCAGGTCACGCGCATGCCGCCATAGACCGAGAGCGGCTGTATCAGGGTGGTGGTGCGCGGGTCGTTCAGCGCGTAGCGGTTGGCGAAATTGGGATCGGTCTCCAGGAAGGTGCCGAAGTTCGGCACTCGGGTGTTGAACAGGTTGGTCACCAGCCCGAACACCTCCACGTTCTTCGTCAGCTGGAAGCTCGTGGTGAGGTTCGCCACCGCGTAGGCCGGCAGCTTCCGGTTCAGGTTCGACTCGTCACCCCGGAAATACGAGGAGGAGAACGCCGCCACGTTCATCCCGAAGCGCCAGAACGGCGTGATCGCGTAATCGAACCCCGCCTTGAACTGATGTTCGGGCACCAGCGGCAGCTTGTTGCCCGGCCGCACCGTGATCAGCCCGTCATCGGCCAGCGGGTTGTTGGGCGAGGACAGGTCGCCGCGGAACTGGAAGGTGGCATCGATCAGCGCGTAGTTGGCGTAAAGCCGCAGACGCTCGCCCACATACTCCGCCGCCACCTCGATGCCTTGCCGCTGCGTCGCCGGCACGTTCACGAAATAGCCCCGCGCCGCATTGCCCGGCACCGCGATCTGCAGGATGTCGTTGGTCAGGTCCGTGCGGAAGAAGCCGAGCTTGTAGGTGAGCAGGCCCCCCTCGGCGACGTCCGGCACCGTGCCGCGGATCCCCGCCTCGTAGGTGTGTGCCTCCACCTGCTGGAGCGGCGGGTCGGCCACCAGCGAGTTCGGCAGCAGGCAGGGCCGGTTCGGGTTGGCGCAGGCCAGTTCGAGCGGCGTCGGCGCCCGGTTCGATTCCGAGTAGCCGCCATACAGCGTCAGCCAGGGGAAGAACCGGTAGGTCAGGCCCGCCACCGGGTTGAGGCGGGTGAAGAAGTGCGTGCCGGTGACATCCGGCGAGAACCCGGTCAGGTCCTGGGTGGAGATGCGCGCGAAGTTCAGCCGCGCCCCGGCGGTGAGCGAGAGCTGATCGGTGACGTCGAAGGTGTCGAGGGCGTAGAGGCCCATGTAGAGGTTCGAGCCGGTCACCTGGCTCGGCGCGACGCCGAGCGCCGCGGCGGTGCGGATCGGCCCGGTGCCGAGCCCGGGGATCAGGCCGTAGGTCGGGTTGTTCGGGTCGGTGGTGACGCTCAGGTCCGGGTTGATCACCCCGAGCGTGCTCGCCGACTTGAAGGTGTAGGAGGCCGCATCGATGCTGCCGCCGAGGATGAAGGTGTTGGCGTGATCGAGCACCCGGTCGCGGTTCGTCGCCTGCAGCGTGCCGCCGTAGCCGGTCGCCTCGGTGCGGACCGTATCGTGGGTGCCGTACGGGATGCCTGCCCGGAAGGGGATCGGCTGGCCGTTCGGCCCCAGGATCAGGAACTGGTTGCGGAACTGCGCCTGGGTCTGGCCGGGGGCGGGCGAGAACCCGTCGTCCTCGAAACAGAGAAAGCCGCGGAAGCTCGAGCGCGTGCTGCAATTCTCGAAGTTGCCGTCGTTGCCGTCGACCACGAACTGGCTGAAGCGGCGCACATAGGCGTTGCCCGCGAGGTCCCAGGTCGGGGAGAGGTTCACCTTGCCGGTGACCTGGATCTGGCCCATCTCGGTGTCGATGGTCTGTGGCCAAGTGAAGATCGCCCGCTCGTTGAGGTGGGTGAAGTCGACGGGTGCGGCAGCGGTGGCCCCGAAGAAGGTCTTGGCGCCTGAGGCGATGAGGTGGAACTCGGAATCGGGCGTGCGATGGCCGATATCGGCATAGACGCGGCCGATCTCGGCGGGCGACCTGAAGCGCCAGCCATCGTCCTTGAGGCCCTCGCCCGCGAAGTAGAAGCTCCAGGGCCCGACCACCTCGCCGTATTGCAGGGTGCCGAGGATGCGGCCGTCCGAGCCGCCCATCACCGAGACTTCCTGGCCCTGCCAGGTGAAGCCGTTCTTCATCTCGATGTTGACCGCGCCGCCGAGCGCGTTGAGGCCGAAGATCGGGTTGCCGGTGACGAGGTCGATGCGGTTGATGGCGACCTGGGGGATCAGATCCCAGTTCACGACGTCGCCGAAGGCCTCGTTGATGCGGGTGCCGTTCTGGTAGACGGCCAGCCCCTGGGGGGCGCCCTGAAGCGGGGAGGCGTCGAAGCCGCGATAGGTGAGGGTCTGGCGGAAGCTGTTGCCCTGGCCGTCCGAGAGGCTGACGCCCGGGGTGGTGCGGGCCAGCGTGAAGGTGGGGTCGAGGGTGGCGCGGTCCTGCTCGAACTGGCGCGCGGTGACGGTCTCGGCCGTGAACGGCACCTTGGAGAGCGGCAGCGCGCCGCCGGCAGCTGCGTCGGCGCGGGCCGCACCGCCGGCTCCGCCGACCGGGGTCACCGGCACGACATCGATCTGCTCGAGAGCGATCGTGTCACCCTGCGCGGCAGCAGATCCGACGAGGCTGAGCGTGGCGCAGGGCACGAGAACCGTCGTGACCAGAAGACTGCGGCGCAGCGCCACCATTGCTTACTCCCCCAAACGCATAGAAAATTCTTAGACCTGACAAGGCCTAGCTTGCTGCTGAGGGGATACGAAAGCCGCGGTTTGGCCGCAATCCGCCGGTTGGACTGCCGTCACGCTTCACGTTGGCTTCCTCTCAGGCGGCAGGTTTGTGTAGCAAAATCAACACAGGCCTCCGGGAGCACTGCGCAAGGACCGCAGGATTATTTGGAAGCGGGTATTGCCAGGTGTTCCCATGTGCCCGTCAGGAGGATGCTGCATCGCACTGGGTCGAGGCTCAGCCCCCAAGCCTCTCCGGGCCGGCATGTGAACCGATTCTGGCGCAGGTCCTTCATTTGGCCGAGCGAGGGATCCGTTAACGGGAGGACTGTCTCACATGAAAGGCTACGCCGTCTGCGGAGCACCGCGCTCGGGCAGCAACTACTTCTGCGACGTGCTGACCAGCACCGGTCAGCTCGGCCGGCCGCGCGAGTACTTCAACGGTGACGCCCGGCGGCGCTACGACGATCCGTCCTACCCGGACGATCCCGCGCTCCAGATCAAGCACATTCTCACCACGGGAGCGACCCCGAACGGGGTCTACGCGCTCAAGCTCTTCCCCGGCTTGTTCGACCGGGTCTCGCCGCATCTGAAGCTCACGCAAGCCCTGCCCAATCTCACCTTCGTGCGTCTGCGGCGTCTCGACGTGCTGGGGCAGGCGCTCTCCTGGGTGCGCTCGATCCAGACCGGGCAGTTCCGCTCGACGGAGACCGCCAACGCCGAGCCGCAGTTCGACGGGCCGCTGATCGCGACCTACCTGGGCCAGGTCTGCCAACGCAACGCGCGCTGGGACATGTACTTCGCGCGCACCGGCTTGCGGCCGGTGGAGGTGACTTACGAGGATCTGGCGGAGAACCCACAGGAGGCCGTCGATCAGGTAGCCGGGCGCCTGGGCGTCCACCCCTCCCCGCGAATCGATCCGAGCCAAGTCCTCTTGCGCCGCCAGAGCGACGCCGTCTCGGCCGAGTGGCGGGCGCGCTTCATCTGGGAGTTCGGGGATCGGGATGTCATGGATGGCGCCGACCTGCTGAGCCGGACGCTCTAGAGCGGTCTAGCTCCGCTTTGGCGCCGCGAGGCGGCGCAGCCGTCCCAGCCAGCGCAGGAACGCGGTCGAGCGCCAGGACAGGGAAGCCCGCATCCGCTCCCGCGAGGCCAGCGTCGCCTTAAGGTGGAAATCGAGTTCCTGCACGGTCGATTCCAGCGCCTCTCGGCGGGCGTCGAGGTCCGCGACGGCCCGCTCGCGCTGGGCAAGAACCCCGCGCATCGCTGCCATCTGCTGCGCGTGCAGAGCTTGGGTTCGGGATATCTCGTCGGCGAGCTGGTCGCGGGCGGCGGCTGCAGCGTCCCGGGCTGCGGCGAAGTCGTCGCGCTCCCGTCCGAGCGCGTCCTGCTCCCGGGTGAGCTCGGCGATGCGCGCGTCGCGGAGCTCGATCTCGCGGACGTTGAGCGCATCGACGCTACCGCCCCACTCGCGCAGCCGGATCATGTGCTCCGGCTCGCTCGCAGCCTCATAGAGCGTGTCGAGGGCGAAGTACCGGTAATCGACCCGTGGCACCCGACGGGCGAGTTCAGCGATCCGCAGCCAAACGGGCTCGCCCGACAGGACGTAGGCTTCCGTGTCGAACACCTCCGCGAACAGTTCCTCGCTGAAGGCCGCGAAGTGGCGCAGCACCTTGCTGCTCTCGTAGATCCAGCGCAGCCGCGTCTCCGGACTCGGTGCGCTCGTGTTGGCGTTGTTGGCGCGGATCCGGAACGCGGTGAGACGGTCCGGCAGCACGTGGATGCGGTGGCCAGCCACCAGCATCCGGATCCACATGTCGAAGTCCTGCAGGTTCGTCAGCCGCGGGTCGTAGGGTCCTGCCGCTGCGTAGGCCTCCCGCCGAATCATGGCGGTCGGCGCGCACAGGATATTGCCCTGGAAGAAGAAGAACCGCAGCCACGTGCGCCGCGAGGAATCCGTGAACCGCAGCGGCGCAGCGAAATCATTAAGGGCTTCCGTAGGCAGACCCTCCTCATCCACCGGTCGCGGTGTGCCGAAGACGAGAGAGATCTCCGGGTTCGCGTCGAGGAAGGCGACCTGCCGGCGCAACCGGCCCGGCAGTGCCCAGTCATCCGAGTTGAGGATCGCCAGATAGCGCCCGCGCGCCCGCGCGATCGTGGCGTTCATCGCCGCCGAGATGCCCCGGTTCTGCGACCAACACTCGAGGCGGATGCGTGGATCGGTGAAGCCGCGCAGGATTTCGGCCGTCCCGTCGGTCGAGCCGTCGTCGGTGACGACGATCTCGAAATCCTGGAAGGACTGCGCCAGCACGCTCTCGATCGTCTGCCGGACATAGGGAGCGTGGTTGTAGGCCTTCACTAGCACCGAGACGGCCGGGGCCACGGCGGGCAAGGCCACCGCGAGCGGGGGGAGCGGTGCAGGATCGGCCCGCGGGAGCCCGCGCTCCTCCCACCAGAGCGGCCGGATGCAGGCGGTGTCCGGCACCACGCGCCCGAGGTCGACCGACTCGCGCTCCATCTTGTCCCAGAAGGCGCGCAGCCGCTCCCGGCCCCAGAGGTAGTGCTGGCCAAGGCCTTGGGCGACGTCGGCGCGCCCGAGCCGCGCGGCCTGGGCTGCCTCGCGGGTGGCGTTCCGCTCAAAGCCGAGATGCTTGTAGTGCCAGAGCACCACCACGTCGCGGGCGGGCAGCAGGAGGTCGCCCTGCGGCTCGGCGGCATGACGCCCCGGGCCGAACCCGGTCTCGCGCAACGCCTCGGGCTTGAACAGGCTGAGCTTGTTGAAGGCCGCGCGGGGCCGCCCGCGCGTGACCCGCTCGGTCAGGAGCCCGGCATCGTCCGGCATCTCCGGATGGGTGAGGTCGAAGCCGAGCGCCGGGACCAGCGTCACGCCGCAATCGGCCTGCTCGGCGAGGTACTCCGCCATCGCCCGGCCGGGCACGTGCAGGTGCTCGTCGATCGCCGTGACCACGATCCAGTCGGCCGTGCCGCGGCTCTCCTTCCAGGCCTCGTTCTGCATCGCCCGATGCGAGAGCACGAAGGACTCCGCGTCGCTGCGCACGAAGTCCCGCAGCTCGACCTTCGGGTGGGCGCGCAGGATCTCGCGCGAGCCGTCCGCCGAGCCGTCGTCGTACACGACGTAGCGGTCGACCCAGGGGTCGTAGTGGCGGAAGAAGAAGCCGAGCATGTCGGCCTCGTCCCAGCACACCGTGTAGAGATGGACGACCGGCCGCCTCATGCGACGGCGATCCCCTTGTAGCCGCCGATGTCGCGCCGGACGATCCGCGCCGGGTTGCCGAGGACGAGGCAGCCCGCCGGCACGTCCCGCGTGACGACCGAACCGGCCCCCACGACGGCGTTCTCGCCCACCGTGACGCAGGGCAGGATCGTGGCCCCCGCCCCGACGAAGGCACCCGTCCCGAGCGTCACGTGGCCTGCGAGGGTCGCGCCCGGCCCGACCGACACGAAGGCGCCACACCGCGCGTGATGGCCGATGCTGGCACCACGGTTGACGAAGGCGAAGGCCCCAAACGTGCTGCCGCTGCCGAGGCTGCAGCCTGCGTTGACGTAGCCGCCCGGGCCGAGGTCGAGGTGCCGGGGCGCCGCCACGCTCGGGTCGATCAGCGCGAATGGGCGGTGCAGGCCCCGCTGCGCGGCCTCCCGCGCGGCGGCCTGCCGGTGGCCCGGGGTGAAGAGCGGGACGAGGAATGGCAGGTCCAGCTCCTCCGGGCCGAGGTCGTCGGGCGCGAGGATGCGCGCGCCCTCCGGCAGGTGGTCCAGCCCCGGATGGTTGCGCACGCCCGCCACGAGCGGGAGCCCCGCCCGGTACAGGCTCTCCTCGACGTCGACCACGAGCGGGGAGCCCACGCCGTAGAGGATCACGCCGGGCACGACAGGCACTCCTGGATTGCGGCGGCGACCCGTTCGACAGCTCCTGCGGCGACCTCCGGCTGGATCGGCAGGCTGAGCAGGGTCGCGGCCAGGGCGTCGGTGACGGGCAGCGAGTTCGGCTGACCCTCCGCGAAGGCCGGGTGCCGGTGCAGGCCCGGCGCATAGTGGATCGCTGTGCCGATCCCGGATCGAGCGAGGCGGCGCATCAGCCCGTCCCGGTCGGCGTGAGTAACGGCGAACTGGTGGTAGACGCAGCCCTCATCCTCGGGCGGCAGGCCAAGGCTGGTCCCGGCGAGGAGGGCCCGATAGCGAGCCGCGATGGCGCGGCGCTCGGCGTTGCCCGCGTCGAGGTGCGGCAGCAGGGCGAGCAGGATCGCGGCCTGGATCTCGTCGAGACGCGCGTTGAAGCCGAGCCGTCGGCTGACGCGCTCAGGTCCTTCGAAGCCGTAGTTGCGCAGGCTGCGCAGGCGCGCGGCGAGGGCCGGATCGCGGGTGACGACCGCGCCGCCATCGCCGATGCCGCCGAGGTTCTTGGTGGGATAGAAGGAATACGCCGCCGCGTGCCCGAAGCTGCCCAGCGGCCGCCCGTCGAGCGTGGCACCATGGCTCTGAGCGCAATCCTCCACCACCGCGAGCCCGTGCCGGGCGGCGAGCGCCGTCAGGGCCGGCATGTCGGCGGGAAAACCGAAGAGGTGGACCGGCAGGATCGCCGCCGTGCGCTGTCCGATCGCCGCTGCTACCGCGGCCGGGTCGAGGCAGCGGGTATGCGGGTCGACCTCGGCGAAGCGCGGGCTCGCCCCGCAGTGCAGGACGGCCTGAGCGGTTCCCGCGAAGGTGAGGGCCGGCACCACTACCTCATCGCCTGGGCCGATCCCGAGCGCGCGGAGCGCAAGCGCCAGAGCATCCGTGCCTGAGGCCACCCCGACGCAGTGCTCTACCCCCGCGTGATTGGCGAAGGCGTGCTCGAAGGCCGCGACAGCCGCGCCCAGGATGAAGGAGGGGCCGGACAGGACCTCGGCGATGGCGGCGTCGATCTCGCGCCGGAAACGCGCCACTCGCAGCGGCGGTGCCGCCTGGGGGATCATGCCGGACACGCTGCCCGCATCAGGTCAGGCCGTGCTTCGTCATAGTGCTGCGTGTCCTTGTAGCGCTCGGAGGCGCAGACGAGGAGGATGGTGCTGGGCACGAAACCGCACAGGCGGATGAGGATGCCACCCTGGATCCATAGTGCCTCATCGTGGCCGGCGAGCCGGACCGTGGCACGCTCGCTACCGTTGTCGACCTCGACTGTCACCGCGCCGCTCAGGACCGTGATGAGTTCGTCACAGGAATTGGCATGGCCGCCGCGGGCGGGCCCAGGCGCATCGACCTTTACGACGAACACGCGCTTGGGCACGAAGGGGACGTTCTCGAACTCCTCGAAGGCCACGAGTTCGCCGCGAGCATCGGCGTGGACCCGCTGCGGGAGGAGGCTCACGCCTCTGATGATGTCGAACTGTCGCAATACCGCCCCCCAACGGCACCTTTACTAGGCTTTCTAAGGGCGTGCCTACAACTCTACAAGTGGCCAGCACGACCTCGTGCAGCTCGGGAAGATTCGGCAATGACAATTGCGCAGATGACCTGATCTGGTTCCGTATGCCGCCCGACACTGTTGGCGAAGTCATCGCTCTGCGGCGAGGGCAGCGAAGCGTGAGGTGCGTGTCGGGGCGAGCGGACGCTGGGCGAACCAGGCGGCGAGCCGGTCGAGGTTGAGGGCCGCGGCGATGGCGATGCTCTGCAAGCCGGTCTTGGCCAAGCCGCGATAGCGTGCCCGGCGTAGGCCGAAGGCGCGCACGCCCTGCGCGATCGTGCCTTCGATCCCGCGCCGCTGGGCGTAGAGGCGCCCCACCTCACCGGCCTGCCGAGCCCGGGCTGCTGCCAGCGCCTCGTGTTCTGCGCGCAGGTGCAGCGTCAGCTGCCGCCCCTGCCGACGACCCGACGTGCAGCGCGCTCGGGACGGGCATGGGGCACAATCGGCGGCGGCGAAGCAGATGCGGATGCGACGTCCGCGCGCCTCGTCGTAGGAGCGCCGGGTGAACTCGCGCCAGGACGCATTGCTGCGGCCTTCGGGGCAGCGCACGACGCGGCCATCCCAATCCACCGCGAAGTCCGCGACGCCGAAGCCGTCCGGGCTGCGGTTCTGCCAGGTCGACTGCGGCCGAGGCGGGCCGATCAAGTCGACTTGGTGGCGCTCGTGGGCGGCGGCGAGCTGCTCCGCGCTGACGTAGGCCGCGTCCGCGAGGTGCTCGGACGGGATCAAGCCCTTGGCGGCCAGCGCGTCGTGGATCGCCGCGAGCCGCATCACCTCGTGCACGTTGGCGACCGTGGCGTCGGTGTGCACGATCAGGTGCGGCGCACCGGCGTCGCAGGTCTCGGTGAGGTGGACCATGTAGCCGGTCCAGCCCGTCATCCGCTTGGTGCGGAAGCGGGCCTCGGTGTCGTAGGGTGACTGAACGCGGTCGCCCGGGCCGCGGCTCTGGAGGGCGCACACCCGCACGCCGGAGGTCGGATCCCCCTGCGTGCCCGCCCCGCCCCGCGCAAAGTGGCGCTCCCACACCCGACGCAGTACCGCGACCTCGGGCAAATTCCGCGCCTGCGGGGGCGCCTCGGGGGTATCCAGCGCATCAAGCAGGTGGAAGCCGTCCGCCCCCACCCGGACGACGTAGGCGTCGCGCTTGGGGCCGGGGCCGGGCAGGTCGGCATCCTCGACCCGCCGGTCGTAGCGTTCGTGCCAGTCCGCCGGCGCGAGGGTGCGCAGCCAGGCCGGGGCCGCGATGGCCACGGCGTTGAGTGCCGCGCGCAGCGTCTCGGCCACCAGCTCCAGGCGGTTCATCAGGCGGATGGCAGCCAGCACGTGCGTGCTGTCCGTGCGCTGCCGACCGCGAGCCTTGACCAGCCCACCTGCGCGGGCCACCTCCAGCAAGCTGTCGAGCAAGCGCTCGCTCGCCCCGTGCCGCAGCAGGCGAGCCCGGAACTCGCACAGGACGGAGAAGTCGAAGCCCGCGTCCGTCAAGTCGAGAGCGAGCAGGTATTTCCAGTCGATCCGGCCCCGCACCGCCTCGGCCGCTCGCCGGTCACTCAAACCCTCGCGGAACTGCATGAGCGTGACGAGCGCGAGGCGCCAGGGCGCGTACGCGGGCTGGCCGAGCCTGGGGTAGAGGTCGGCGAAGTCGGCGTCGGCGAACAAGGCGCCGAGCCGGTCACGCAGCAGCATGTACGGGTTGCCTCGCCGGAACGCGGCCTGCGCAACCCGGGCGGTGTCTTCGGGCACGGGTGGCAGCGGCTGCGAAGGGAGCGACATGGACGGCCTCCGGGCAGGGATGCCAGCTCAACGTCCGCCAGACCGACCATGCTCACTTCGCCAACAGTGTCCCGCCCTTATGCGAATGGGATGAGGATCGGCAGGTGCGAGTCGAAGGGTTTCGACAGGTCCGCTGTCGGGTGTCGAGCGGCCATTCCGACGGCACTCACTGAGGGTCTGCAAGTGGCGGATTTTGTTGAAAAAGTCCCTGACACCCTTCACCGCCTCTACATATAGTGACTGGCGCGACACGCAGACCCAATCCTTTGTATGTTGAAATCCGCTAACGAGCGACGAGACGAGTTTTTCAACAAAATCGGCGCAATGCAGTCGTCGGCTCAGCGTCCGCAGAGTCTCAAGATCGGACCGCATGGCAGGTTCCACGCAATAGAATAGCCCGCCGCGGTCAGGCGGGGCGGGCTGGTGATGAGGCGATCCTTGACGGCCCCCCAGAGGGCCCGCACCCTGCGGGTATGGCTGAGGGATGATCCCCGGCCGGATTGAGGGACAGGGCCATGACGCCCGATCGCTTCCGCGAATGCCTGAGCCTCCTGCGCTGGTCTCAGCGCGGGCTGGCCGAGGCCCTGGAGTGCGACGACCGGCTGGTGCGGCGGTGGGCGACCGGCGAGGTGCCGATCCCGTGCGGACTGGCCGCATGGCTGGAGACGCTGGGCCAAGTCCACGCCGCGGCGCCGCCGCCGAAGACCTACCGCAGGAGATCCGCGCGGGCGGCCGGCGAGGGCTAGTCCACCCCGGCGTTCTGGACGTAGCGGGGGAAGTCGTGCGCGGTCTCCAAGTAGGGCCGCAGCCACTCCGCCAGGGGGCGCAGATCCGGGCGGGCCAGGGCGAGGTAGATGACCAGCGCAAAGGCGAGCATCCACAGCGCACCGTGGCGCAACTTGTAGGACCGCGGCACGCTCCCTCCGAAGATGCCGATGGCGATCAACTTAATGATGATGCCGATAATGACGAGCGCGCGCCATGCGCCATAGATGTCATTATTGATGAGCCAGGGCGCCTCACCTGCCAGACGGTAGAATAAGCCCCAAGCGCCGTTCCAGTTGATGCCCAAGCTCGTGACGAAGATGCCGAGCCCGACAAGATCGTCCGGGTGCGGCCATCCCCGCCCGGTGAAACACCGGAGGGCGACGCCGCCGACCGTCACCATCGCCCATGCCGACACGGTGATCTGGGCGATCTGCACCACGTCCGTGAACTGGCTGGCGGGGGTGAAGCGAGACAGGCCGGCGTAGAGGCAGAGGAGGAGGAGCGCCAGCCACACGAGCGGGCGGGTGAAGAACCGGTTATCGCTGCGCACGGGCCAACTCCTCCAGCAGGCCACGCAGCCGATCGTTGACCGGATGGACCTCGCCGGCCCTGACGCGGGCGGCCCGCCGCTTGTCCCGCTCAGCGCTGCGCTCCTGCAGTTGTCGCGTCCTGTCCTCCAGCCGCGCGCGCTCTTCCTCGGCTCTGGATGCGAGGCCCGCGGCGGCTCGGCAGTCGGCCGCGTGGGCGTCATCCAGATCCGCGAGCGCAGCGTGCAGGCGCGTCTGCACCTCGGGCTCGGGCGTCCGGCGAAATAGGGACATGAGTCGCCTCAAGATCACGCAGAGCCCCCACGGGCCAACTCACGCAACCGCTCCAGCACGCGCGCGATGGCTTCCTGGCCCGCCCGTAAGTTGGCGACATCGTGCGCGATCTCGCGTCCTGTTTTTTCCGCATCGCGCGCTTGCGTCTCCAGCGTGTCGCCGACCTGGGCGATGGTGCCGCGCATCGCCTCCAGCGCGGCGGCGTTCGCGGTATGTGCCGACCGGGCATCGGCGAGGGCGTGAATGACGCGCTCCAGCAGGGCGCAATACTGCTCCTCACGCCGCTGCAACCTTCGGTCCTGATAGACGACGACGACCGCAAGCAGCGCTGCGACGCCGACAGGCCCGTACTCTCTGAGCAGGCCGGCAATATCGATGGCCGTCACTGCTGACCCGGCAAGAGATTATTCATGCATCCCGTGCGTCCTGGGGCGGACCCCGCGACGCTCCCCATTCGAGCGTGGTGTGGGTCAGGGCCCGGGGGGCGTCGCAACCGCCGCTCGGGCCCGCGAGGGCTCAGCGCTTGACGACGCTCGGCAGGATGGCGCTGAGCTGCGCGTCCTTCTGCTGGCTGGAGCGCGAGGAGCCGAGCCAGAAGGCGATGGCGGTGCCCAGCGCGAGGTTGGCTGCGCCGTAGGCTTGGCTCAGCAGCTGGTAGACCCGCTCGGGGATCTCGCCCTGGATGAAGTAGAGCGCGCTGGTCAGCAGCGCCCAGGCGGCGAGGATCGCCAGCGTGACGATCGCCGGCATGGAAGCGGTCCAGTGACTGGCCTGCGCCAGCCCGAGCTGCATCTGGCGAGCGTTCGAGAGGTCTTCCAACTCGGCCACCTGGAGCTTTGCGGCGGCCTCGATCTCGGCGAGCTTGATCTGCGCGCCTGAGGGATCGGCCTGCACCGCCTGGCTGATCGCCTGTGGGGTGGCCGGCACGCCCAGCGCCGCGCCGATCGCGGCGGCCGCGCCCTTGCCGAGGGCGCCGCCGATGCCGCCGCCGAGCGGTCCGCCGAGCGTGGTGCCGAGGAGCGCGCCGAGAGAGGGCAGCCCGACCTGCGCGAGCTGCCCGGCCAACTGGAGCCAATCCATGTCAGGGGACCTTGGGAGGTAACCTCCCCTCGCAAGGAGGGGAGTTCGCGCGGCGGGCCCGGCCGGCTCGGGGTGAACTGTCTGGAATTTCCGGAGGGGTCGGTCAGGCGGCCTTGCGGCCGAACAGGCTCTTGAGCGCCGCGAGGAAACCGCCGGTCTGCACCGTGGCGGCCTTCGGCGGCGCCTCCACCACGGGCTTGCCGATCACGACGCTTTCGGGGAGGGGCGGCACGCCGGGCTTCGGCGGGGCGACGGTCGCGAACCGGAGCGGCATCCCGCCGACCGCCAGGGCGGCCTCGAAGTCGTGCGCGATCTCGGCGATCTCATGCGCCCGGTCGGTCCCGTTCACGGTCCGGCGGGCGCCGACATAATCGCACACGCCATCGTGGATGTAGTCTTCGAGCGCCTTGCCGGTGAAGTCGCCCCGGTTCGAGAGGCCGCGCAGCAGCCCCTCCCAGAGGATGCGGGCGGACACCGCGGGGTCGAGAGCGAGGTCGGGGGTCTCGGCGAGCGGCAGGCCGAGCAGGGTCCCCATGGTGATGTAATTGCGCTCGTGGGTCAGCTGCACGTCGCCGCGGCCGTAGAAGGAGAGGCCCTTTTTGTTCGGGAGGGCATAGTTCGACTTGATCTTGCCCTGCGCGAGCAGCTTCGCGACATGCGCCCGGGCCTCGGCATCGGTCTTCGCGAAGCCCTCGCGGACCGGCATCATCCGGCCGCCCGTCTCCCACCGGCTGGTGGCGAGCCCGTAGGCGAGGTGCCGGCGATCGCCGCTCCCGTAGAGGGTGAAGGCGGCCAGGAGGCGGTTGATTCCGTCCACCTGGCTCTGGGACATCGAGCCCGCGAAGACGGGCTGGCGCAGGGCGTCGAAGAACGCCCGCGCGTTCGGGAGCGCGGTCATCAGCAATCTCCGATTGGGGGAAGGGTGCGCTGAAGCGGCGGGCTTAAGCGGCCCCGGCGTCGAGGCTCAGCGTGAGGCCGAAGCGGGCGAGGATGGCCAGGACGCCCGCCTCCGAGGTGGCCGCGTCGATCGCCACGTTGGTCTGCATCCGCGCCATTTCCAGGCGGGTCGAGTCGGCCGCCATCGCATCGATCATCTGGGCCATCTCCAGATCCGAGATGCCCCGGATCTGAGCTTCCTCGTGGATCATGTCGGAGGCGCCGCCGGCCAGGACCCGGCGGGCCTCCTGGAGCTTCAGGACGTACATCGCCCGCAGGGTCGGCTCGACGCCATCGCTCTCGGCGATCGACACGAAGTAGCTCTGCGCCCGCTTCTTGGCGGCTTCCTTCAGGGTGGTGAGGTCCGGGCCGAGGATCACGCCGTCACCTCCAGCGTGATCGCCGCGCGCCGGGCGGGGAACGGCTCGATGGTCAGCGTGTAGCGGCCCGGGATCGAGAAGCCGATCGCCAGATCCCCGCCCGGGTGCTCGATGCTCCCGTTGTAGGGGCCGGCGAAGCGGAGCGGGCCGGCCGGCACGGCGGGGATCGTCACCTCCTCGCCAGCGGCGGCCGTGAGGCTCGCCGGCAGCTCCAGCACCGGGCGCTCGCGCAGCTCCGGCGCATCCCCGGACAGGTCGACGTAATGCGTCGCCTGCTGGCCCTCGCCGGGCAGCATCCGGTGGCCTTGGAGCCGGGCGATCTGGAGCACGCCGCCGGCCATGCGGCCATGGACGGTAATCCGTCCGGTGTCGTCGTAGGCCACGTAGGAGACCTGCTCCACGAGGAGCGGGTTGGCGGCGTCCTCCACGCCGGCCGGAACGGGATCAGCGCTCATCATCGCGACAGCTCCGTGACCTTCATGAATGTGGTGCCGCTGGCCCTGGCGGCATTACTGTTGACCAGACGATACCAGTAGACGCCAGGATTTGCGACGACATCGACCGTCACGTAGCAGGTCGGCCCCATGTAGACCAAGTTATTGGTGCTGTTTATGTGGTAGGCGCAGTTGCCAGACAGGACATGAGGCCCGTCGCTCCGGTAGACGTCGAGCGCACCGATAGCGGTCCCGAGAGCATAGCCGCTCCCGCCCGTGCCGGAAAAATACATGCCGATCTCGACCCGGGTGTTGGGCTGTCGGATGTTGATCCAGCAGTAGATGTCGTCGCCCGCGCTCTGCCCCCACACCGTCTGCGTGATCGCGTTGTTGTTGACCTGGAGATTGTCGACAACCAAGTTACCGATCTGGGCCGACTGCGAGATGAGCTGGCCCGTGCTCAGCTCGTTGGCGGTGATCGAGTTCGCGACGAGCTTGTCCGCCGCGATCGAGCGCGCCCAGATGCCGCCGCCGTTGAGCCCGGTCCCGTTGATGATGAGGTTGCCGGCGGCATCCCACATCGCGAGACCCCAGCCGCCGCCGGAGAGATCTTCGATGTAGCCGACCGCCACGCGCAGGGTCTGGTTGCTGTCCCGCGCGAAGATGCGGCCCCAGCCAGAGCCCTGATAGGTCTCCATGACGAACAGGGTGGAGCCTAGCTGAATCGCGCCCGCGTTCATCATCCCGGCGCCGATCTTGTCGGCGGTGACCTGCCCGGCGGAGATGTGGCTCGCCTGGATCTGGTTGGCCGCGATGTGGCTGGCCTGGATGGCGTTGGCGGCGATCTGGTTGGCGGTGATGGTGCCGGTGTTGATCCGGGTGCCGTCGATGATCGTGCCGCCCAGGAGCACGTTCAGCCCGGCATAGCCGTCATAGGACGCCAGCAGTATCGTGTTCTTGTCGGTAAAGATATCGTTCCAGTTGTTGGCCGCGGCGTTGAGCTGGTTGGGAGTGAACTTGTTCCACCAGACGTAGACGAAAGTAGCGCCACCGTTGGCAGTACCCGCCGGGACTTGGCTCGCCACGTTGTTGCCGGCGTCATCGATCCATAGGATGAAGCCCGCTGTCCACGAGATCGTCCGGGTGTTCTTGTCGACCGAGAAGTCCAGCCCGACCGTGCGGACCCCGCGCAGGCCGACCGTCAGGGTGTTGACCCGGATCGAGTTGGCCTCGATCGCGCCGCCGTTGATCTTGGTGGTGTCCGAGCCCATCCAGCTCGTGAGCGACTGCCCGCCGCCGACCTGGATCTTGTCGGCATAGATCGAGTTCGACTGGATGTGCGCGCCCGTGATGGTCGAGCCCGCGATCTCGTAACCCGTGATGGTGGCGCCCACGATCAGGTCTGCGGTCAGGGAGCGCACCGCGATCCGGTCCGCGGTGATCGAGCGGGTCGCGATGACGCCGCCCCAGATCACGGTCGCCGAGCCCGGCGCCCAGTCCGAGTATTGGGTCTGGTTGTTCTTCGCCTGGGCGAAGTAGATCCCAGACCAGAAGTTATACGGGCCGTCGCCACCGTTGAAGCTCATGCGCAACGAGACGGTCGCCGTCGCGGCGCCACCCGGCGCGGTGCCCATGCCGGTGCAGCGCGCCCAGGCGTTCAGGTTGCCGGTCGACATCTGGTTCTCAACGACGGTCGTCGTCGTAGCCCCGAGATAGTTGCCGCCCGCGTCATACCAGGACACGACGATATAGGCCTGCGAGCGGTGGGCGCTCACATAGCCGGACACCTCATACCGCTTGCCGCCCACGACCGGGAACTTGGCCTCCCAGCCGCCGTCCTGGCGCGGGTAGGCCAGATAGGCGTCCATGATCTGGCCCGCCGGTGGCGTGCCGGCGCAGGACATCTGGAGCGAGCCCATGCCATTCGGCTGCCAGCTCGGGCCCGACTGGTTGAGCCCGATATAGGGGGCGCTGACCGTGACACTCGATCCCCAACCGCTAACGCCCGGCGGCATCGCGCCGGCCGCACCTGCCTTGAAGTCCGAGTTGTAGAGCAGGTTGGTCGAGTTGAGCCCGACGCCGATCTTGTCGGCCGTGATCGCGCCCGCCGCGAGCTGGTCCACGCCGATGGCGCCGGCCTGGATTTCGCCCGCCGTGATCGAGTTGGCGACGAGCTTGTCCGCTGTGATCGTGCGGCTCGCGATCTCGTAGGCTGTGATCGTTCCGCCCACGAGGTTGGACGCCGTGATGGTGCGGACGGCGATCTCGTAGGCCGTGATGGTGCCGCCGACGAGGTTGCTGGCCGAGATGGTGCGGACCTGGATCTTGTCTCCGGTGATGGTCGAACCGGCGATGCGGTCGCCCGTGATGGTCGAGCCCCCGATCTCGGTTGCGGTGATCGCGCCGACCGCGATCTGGCCGGCGGTGATTGACCTTGCGACGATGCGATCAGCACTCAGCGAATTCGTGACGACCGAGCCGCCGTCGATCTTGGTGACCGCGGGTGCGACGTAGGGCGAGCACTCGGTCTGGCTCGAATTCGCGCCGGCATACATGGTGCCGGTCACGAAGATGAACGGGTCGGCCCCGGTGAAGTTGATGCCGCGGTAGATCACGAAGCAGGAGGCCGCGTTGCCCGGCGCCTGCGTGATGCAGGTGAAGCGCGGGAAGTCGCGGATCGTCCCACCCGAGCGGCTCCCCTGCGGGATCACCTGCCCGCTGGAGTAGGAAATGACGGTGCCGGCGCTGTCGGCCCAGCCGATGTAGCACTGGACGTCACAGCGGTGGGCGTTGGCGTAGGCCGAGAATTCATACCAAGCGCCGCCCTGGACGGGATAGTTCTTCGGGTTGCCGGTCGCCGGATCCACCGTCTGGTGGACGAGGTCGAAATAGCCGCCGGCCGGGGCGCCGCCATCGGACGGATGCGCGCCGATGCCGGTCATGCCGGATGGCATCCAGAAGGCGTCCACGAACATGGAGATGGGTGCGCCCCAGGTGGTGACGCTGGCGCTCCAGCCGCGGGTGCTCTGATTGCCCTCCGAGTTGAACGCGAAGTTGCCCGTGCTGATGGCGAGCTTGTAGCCGGTGATGGAGCCGGCCGCGAGTTCTCGCGCGGTCAGGGTGCCCGCGTTGATGTTGCCGCCCGTGATGGTGTTGCCGGCGATCCTGTCCCCGGTGATCGTCCCGCCCGCAATCTCGGTCGCGGTGATCGTTCCCGTCGCGATCTGACCTGCGGTGATGGACTTCGCGATGATCTTGTCGGCCGCGATCGAGCTGGTGCGGATCGAGGCGCCGTTGATGGTGGTGAGCCCGGCCGGCGAGAACGGCGAGACCTCGGTCTGCCCCGCCACCGCAACCGCCAGCATCACGCCGGAGATGAAGCAGTAGGGGATGTCCTGCCCCGGATACCACGTCCCGCCGTAGCGGACGTAGGGCCGGCAATAGACCGCGCCGGCCGGCGCGATGACGATCAGCTTCGAGCGGCCCAGCAGCTCCCAGTCCGACTGGGGGTTATAGATGCTGCCCTGCCAGTTAACGATCTGGCTGCCCCAGCTCTCGCCCATGTAGGCTTGGTTGGCGTCGTACCAGACCAGCCCGACATAGCCCGTGCAACGGTGCGTCGAGAGATAGGCCGAGACCTCGTAGGTCGTGCCCGCGCGGCAAGAGAAGGGGTAGAGGGTGCCGTCCGTCTCGACCCGGCTTAGCCAGACCTGCCCGATCGAGCCCTGGTTGGTCGGAACCGCGGTGGCGGCGATCTTCATGGCCCGCATGCCGGCGGGGCAGTAGATGTAGTCGACCCCGCTGGGGAGCATGGTGGCGCCGGCAATCTGGGAGCTGTCGCTGCTCCAGGCGGCCGGATTGCCGAAGGTGTTGAGATTGCCCATGTCGCCATTGATGGCGAGGTTCAGGCTGGCGACCGCGAGCTTCGAGGTGGTCACCGAGCCCGCCGCCAGCTCGGTGGCGGTGAGCGTCCCGGTCGCGATCTGCGAGGCCGTGATGGTGCGGCCGGCGATCTTGTCGCCCGTGATGGTGGCTCCGGCGATCTCCGTGGCCGTGATCGTCCCGGTGGCGATCTCGCCTGCGGTGATGGCGCGGGCCACGATCTTGTCGGCGCCGATCGAGCGCGTGCGGATCTGGCCGCCCTCGATCATGGTGACGCCCGCGTCGGAATACGGGCTCGGCTCGGTCTGGCCCGCGACCGCCTGGGCGAACATCAACCCGCCGGCCATGCAGTAGGGCTGGGTGCCGAAGCCGGTCCAGCGGATACGGATGTCTGCGAAGGCGGCGTTGGCCGGCGCGGTGGCGATCACCCAGGAGCGGGAGTGCTTGTCCCATTCACTCAGGGCACTGCCGGCGCCGTACTGGGTGTCGGTGACGATGTTGCCGCCGACTTCCGTGATGTAGGCGCTATTGGCGTCCCACCAGATGATCGACACGTAGGCGGTGCAGCGGTGCGCCGAGATGTAGGCGCTGAACTCATAGGGCGCGCCGGGCGTGATCCGGATGAGCTGCCCGATCCCGGCCGCATCCGGGTTGCGGTAGACGATCTCGGAGACGCCGCTGGTCGGCTTGCTGCCGTCGTCGTAGCGGGTGGAAAAAACCCGCATGCCAGCGGGGGCGTAGTCAGTGCGGACGCCCTCCACGATCGGCGTGATGCCCGTGCCGCCGGCCGAACCGAGCCAGCCAGAGGTGCCCTGCTGAAGGCCGCCGTTGCTCGCGAGGTTTAGGCTCGCCACGGCGAGCTTCGAGGCCACGACCGCTCCGGCGTAGAGCTGCGCCGTCTTGACCGCGCCCGCGTTGAGCTGGGGCGTGTCGATCGCGTTGTCCGAGACCTGCGTCCGCTGGATCTGTCCGCCCAGCCGGGCGAGGTTGAGGGCCTGCTGCTGCGCGTCCGTGAGCGTGCCCTGCACCTGGAGCATGCTGATTTGGGCGCTGGCGAGGTTTCCAACGACCTTCGCCGCATCGATCTGACTATACTGCTGCTCGGTGAGCTGTCCGCCGAGTTTCGCAAGATCAAGTAGCCGCTGCTGCTCATCGGTCAGCGTGCCCTGAACTTGAAGCATGCTGATCTGAGCACTGACCAGATCCCCGACAACCTTCGCGGCATCGATCTGGCTATACTGCTGCGCAGTGAGTTGCCCGGACAGCTTCGAGAGGTCGAGCAACCGCTGCTGGGCATCGGTCAGAGTGCCCTGAACCTGGACCATGCTGATCTGGGCATTGACGAGATCGCCCACGATCTTGGCGGCGCTGATCTGATCGATCTGGGCTTCGGTCAGCGTCCCGGATAGCTTGGCGAGGTCGATGGCCTGCTGCTGCTCGGTGGTGAGCGCCCCGACGAGGTCCACGGTCGGCACGCCCGCCGTCCACTGGCCGTTGACGCGCCGATAGAGCTTGCCGTCCGTCGCGTTGTAGGCGAGGTCCGGGCCGGTCCAGGTCGCCGGATCCGGCAGGCTGGAGACAGCGGCCGGCGCCACGAGCGAGGACGCGATCTTGGTGGCGTCGATGATGGCGTTCTGGAGCGCCGCCGCCGGGAGAGCCGCCGTGGTTGCAGTGCGCGGGCCGGCGAAGTCGCCGGGCGTGCCCGAGCTGTTGACCGGCCGCACCCAATACTTGCGGACCTGAACAATGCCGAGGGTGGTGTCCGTGAAGAACGCCAGCGGGACCGGCACCTTGGCGAACAGGGTGGCGTCCGCCCCGTCGTCGCGCGTCCCGATCCACACCTCCACGTAGGCGAGGTCCGGGTCAGCCGGGTTCGCCCACGACAGGTAGGCCGCCTGGAAGGTGGCCTCCGCGACGAAGTTGGTGATCGCGCCGGGCTTGTTCAGGTTCTTGGCCGCGACGATCGAGGCCGGGACGGACCAGCCCGAGGGCGCGATGCCCTGGGCGTTCACGGACCGGACGCGGGCCGTGTAGAGCTGGCCCGGCTTGAGGTTGCGCCACGTGAAGCGCGGCTGACCCTTGTCGGAGCGGTCGCGGACCCACGAGGGGGCGGTGATCCCGTCGCCCTCGGTCAGCTCGAATTCGTAGATGCCGAGATTGTCGCTTCCGACCGCATTCCAGGTCGCGTCGATGCGCGAGGTGGCGACGCCGGTCGCCGAGACCTCCAGCGCGGTCGCCAGGGCGAGGCCGGTCGGGATGTCGGGCGCCTGGACGTCGAACAGCAGGTTGGTGGTGCGGATCTCGATCTGGGGCGAGATGTTCAGCTCGGCCGGGTTCTTGCCGAAGCTGTCGTAGAAGGCGACCCGGACGTAGTAGGTCGTCTCCGCTTCGGCCGGCAGCAGCGTGAAGCCCGTGGGCGCCAGATCGGCCGCCGGCGCCGTGGTCACCGGGTTGAAGCCGTTCGTCTTGGACAGCCAGATCAGCACGCCCGCCAGATCGGTGTCGGCCGGCGGGGTCATCCACACGCCGATGCTCTCCGTCGTCCAGTCCAGCGTCGGGACGACCATGGCGGGCGGTGGGTTGGACACGACCAGCACCGCCGGCTGGCTCTCGCGGCCGATCGCGTCGCGCGCGGCCACCGAGACCTTGAACCGGCGGCGCGGGCCGCCCTCGTTGACGTTCTCGTCGTAGTCGTAGGTCGCCTGGGCGGCGGTGATGATCTCCTGATGCAGGAAGGCGTCGGTGTCCGCGTCGAAGACCCGGAAGGCGTAGCCGACCTCGTAGGGCGTGACGTCCGCCGGCCAGGTCAGGCCCCACTCCAGCGTGCAGCTGCGCCCGGTGAAGACGGAGCCGCCGCCCTTGACCTGCAAGCCGGTCACGGTGGGGCCGGCGATCCCTTCCCAGCCCTGGACCGTGAAGGTGATCTGGGCGGCGTCCGAGAGGCGCCCGTTCAGCCCCTCGGCCTGGACGATGAAGGTCCACTCGCCGGTCGCCGCATCGAGGAATTCCACCGAGGTGGAGCTCGTCTTGGGCAGCGTCACCAGGGAGCCGTTCGGCTTCACCGCGGTGACGTAGTAGGCAACCGAGTTGAAGGGCTGCCCGGCCGTCCACGACAGCAGCAGCGCCTGCCGCGGCAGGTTGTTCTCGAAGTAGGTCGACTCGCGGACCGTGAGGTTGGTCGGGGCGAGGACGATGTCGGGGAATTCCGAGACCTTCAGCGGCTCGAAGGCCGCGCCATCATCCACCGCCGCATAGATCGAGGGCTCGTGCTGGAGCGCCTGGATCTCGTAGATGTGCGGCTCGACCTCCTTGATGCCGACGATCCGAAACAGCTGCGGGACGATCTCGCCCGTGATCTGCCAGACCGCGCCGGGCTGGGCGTCCGCCGTGAAGGGCTCGGTGTGGGCGATGGTGCGCCCGGCCTCATCCGTCGAGACGCTGGAGAGGGCGCGCTCCTGCACGCTGCCGTCCGGCAGCTGCATGGACAGGGTGTAGGAGACCCCCGCCTTCAGCTCGACGGCGCGGTCAAGCGGGATGTCGGTCCAGTTCGCCCCCGCCAGCACGCGCCCGCCGACGTCGATGTTGCTGATCTGCGGGTCGGCGATCGCGATGATGTCGCCGGGGCGCCGCACGGCATGATCGAGGCCGGCCCGGTAGGTCACCGTCTGGGTCGCGTACTGCTCGACCAGGAGCCGCCACAGGCCCTCGCGGTGGGCCTGTCCGCGGCTGGTGCAGCCGAGCAGGTCGATCTTGGTCGGGTTGTAGCCGTAGCGGGCGACGCCCTCGTTGTGCTCGACCACCTCGATCTGCGGCTTGTAGAGGTCGGTCGGGTCGTTCCAGGTCACCAGCGCCACGGTGTGGCGGGCCTTGCGCGCCGAGGACGAGTAGGTGATCAGCCCGTCGATCACGTTGGCCGGCGTCACCAGGGCGCGCACGTCGTCGGGCCGGTCCTGGGTGGCCGTGACCGCGCCCGAGGACCAGTAGGCCATGCCGCGCCAGATCGCGCTGATCTGCTGGAGCAGATCGAAGGCGTCCGCGAGCTGGGTGATCTGGGCGTTGAAGCGGAAGCGCGGCTCCTGGCCGCCCTTGCCGTCCGAGACCAGCACGTCGCAGTAGGCGCCGATCTGGTACAGGGTCCACTTGTCGATCGCGGCGATGTCGATGAATTCGCCCAGCCCGTAGCGGTCGTTCCACAGCAGGTCGTGGAAGACCCAGGCCGGGTTATCGGTCCAGTCCTCCTTGAAGGTGCCGTCCCAGATGCCCGCGTAGGTGCGCGCGACGGGGTCGTAGTTGCTCGGAATTTTGACCAGCAAGCCCTCGACCAGATAGGTCCGGGCCGGCACGGACGCGCCGAACTGGCTCGCATCCGCGGTCAGGCCGACCAGCGCCGAGTGCGGGTAGCTGAACTTCGCGTCCTGGATCGCCGTGAGCGAGTAGAAGATCAGGTCGCTCTGGCTCGTCCACTTGTCCTGGCTGTTGTTGAAGTCGTCGGTGTCCGGGGTCAGCCGCGTGACCCGCACCTGCCAGGGCGGCGAGGAGCCGGCCGGATTGCGCGGCAGGTCGACCTCGTAGGACACGAAGTAGGGCGAGGTGTTCTTGCCGGTGATGGTGAGGTCACCGAGCTGGTTCACCCACGGCCCGCCCGAATAGCGCGCCTCGATCCGGAAGCTGACGTTGTTCTGGCGGACCGAGCCGTCGTTTTTCGCCAGAAAGAGCGCCGGCAGCTCGATGATGACGCGGGCGCGGTCGGCCTCGCCGTCGCTGATCGAGGCGGTGTGCGGGACCGCCTGCTTGACCGTGACCCCGACGTCCTGCGGCGTCTCCACATCGGGATAGCCGGGCATGTAGGACTGGTCGGGCGTGCCGGTGCGGAAGTCGGCCGAGAGGCCCTTGTAATTGAAGCTGCCGTCCTCGTTCTGGACCGGCACGTCATTGAAGTAGACGCCCTTCAGGCCGCCGACGACGCCCTTGATCTCGCCCTCGCCGATGAGGTCCACGAGGCGGACCGTGGCGTTCGAGAACAGGGTGTCGGGTGCGTTCGAGCCCGAGCCGCCGGTCTTGCCGCCGCCGCTGGACGACTTGCGTCCGCGGATCGGCGCCGCGTCCGGGCGCGCCTCGTCGTCCCGCGCCGCGGGATCGAAACCGTCGATGCGATCCATGATGTCCTTACACGGTCGGGGTCGCGGACGCGGTCGGCAGGCCGTTGGTGTTGGCCGTCGTCACGCCCGCCGAAATCGTGATCGGGTTGGCCATGCAGCGCCCATAGATGAGCGGCACGGGAATCCCCTGTTCCGACACGTTGTCGGCGCCCTGGAACATGTACGACTTCTTTTCCTTCTCCTTCTTCTTTTTCGGGCTGAGCAGCGCGGAGACGCCCTGGAGGGCGAGCATGGCGCCCATGCCGATCAGCCACGCCGGGCCGCCCATCCACCACGTGGCGACCGCGATCAGGGTGCCGACGATGATCTTGCCGATCGACATGCCGCTCTTGCGCGCCCGGATCACCGGGACGATGTGCAGGTCGCCCGCCGGCAGGCCGAAGGTGATCAGATCGTGATCGAGGTGCAGCGCCCGCTTCGCGCGCAGGCTCTTGCCGCACACGACCCGGAAGCGGCCCTCCTCGATCGCCTGCCGAAAGCCCGGGATCTGGGCGCCGAGCGCGCGGCACGCCTCGGCCAGCGAGCGCACGTCGAGCCGGAAGGAGGCGCCGAATTTTTCCGCCAGGGCGCCGTAGAGGCGGACGGTCCGCATCATTCAGGGGGCCTCCAGTCGTCGGGCAGGTCTTTGTGGCGCACGAGGAAATCGAGCTTGGTCCGCCAGACCGCGGCGGGGTCGCGGCCGGAGAGCTGGTGCGCCAGGTGGTGCAGGATCAGGCCGCCGCCGAGGTAGACCCCGCCATGGTTGAAGACGGGCGAGCGGACGCGGCACAGGAAGCAGTCGCCCGGCAGCGGGCCTTCGGGGCCGCGCACGACGCGCCGGAAGCCCGCCCGCTCGAAGCCGTCGCGATACAGGTCGAGTTGGGGCTGGCCGTCCCGCGGCAGCCACCAGTCCGGGTCGCGCGCAAAGTCGGGGATCTCGATGCCGGCGACCTCGCGGTGCCAATCCCGGCCCAGCGAGTAGCAGTCCCAGACGCCATGCCGGAACGGGCGACCCAGCAGCGGGGCGCGGGGCACCTGATCGCCGAACCAGAACGGGTCCGTCACGCCCGTGGAGGCGGCCAGCGTGATGCCCCACGGGACCGCGGTCGCCATCTGGCTTTCCATGTCGGCGCCCGAGGGGCAGTCCGGCGGCGGGATGATCTTGCCGGTCTCCGGATCCTCGATCGAGCAGTGCGAGTGCAGCACCGCGACGTAGGCGGCCGTGTCCACCTCGCCCGGATCCGGCTCGAATTCGGTCAGCGGGTCGGCGGCGGCGTTGGCGAGGGGGCGGTAGGAGCCGTCCTCGAGGACGACGCCGCCGGCCTCCGCGGGCCAGTGCGCGTGCGCGTGGCGCTTGTGCGCCTCGACCGCGGCGGCCCAGCGGGTGGAGAGCCCGTCATCGAAGGCGAAGGCGAGCTTAGACCCGTACCCTGGCGACACCCGGGAATCCTCCGAAGGGCAGCTGCGCGTCGGCGCCGAAGCGGACCTTGCAGCAGGTGGCGACGTGCCGGCTCGGCTCGTCCTTGTCGGGCGTGGTCGGGTTGCCAAAGCGGTCGTAGCACTGGGCCCCGTTGTAGGGGCACTTCACGTGGCTGTAGTCGAACGCCTGGGCGTCTTCATCCCAGCGGCGGTACGGCCACAGGCAGATGTCGCGGATGACCAACCGACCGGGCAGCTCGCGGCCCTCCTGATCCATGTCGGCCGCGAGGTTCCAGACGATCTGATGCTTCGAGTGCTCGGTCTTCTGCTCGAACCGATAAATGTCCTGGGTGTAGGCCGCCTCGGGGTCGGGCGTTTCGCCGTCATCGAGAAACTGCGCGTAGGTGCGCGTGCGGATCAGCTTGGCGCCGATCAGGTCTTGGTAGAGCAGCGTCGCGCTCGACATCAGCCGGGTCGCGTTCGAGACCGAGATCTTCGGCTGGGGCATGGCGCCCTGGCCGGTCAGCTCGAAGCCCTCGGCCTTCACGTCGAGGGGGGTGTAGGTGATGCCGCGGAATTTCAGCGGGCCGCGCGCCCGGTCTGCCTCGGACGTGAAGGCGAACTGCTGGTTCACCCGCAGCGGCGACAGGTCGATGATGAACAGCGCGACGAGATCGCCCGGCGTGAGGCTCTGGCCCGCGCGCAGGATCGCGGCGTTGGGCGAGGTCATGGGTCAAAATTCTCCTTGAACATCGCCATCAGGGTGCTGCGCAGCGGATCCCCGTAGTCGGTCGTCCAGCTGTCGCAGATGAACTGGCGCGGCGCCGGCTCGAAGGGGACCTGGAACAGGAAGGGCAGGTAGCCCTTGCGGCTGACCAAAAAATCTTCGAGCTGCCGGATCTGGTCCGCGGCGAGCGGGATCGAGCGATAGCCGAAGTCGCGCGTCAGCGGGTTGATGCCGTCGCCCGTGCGCTGGCTGTAGCGGTCGCCGAAGGTGGCGGTGAGCACCGCCGCCTTCGCCTCCTTGGACGAGCCGATGGTGACCGGCCCGTAAGGCGCGATCCCGAGGGTCGGGAAGGTCGGGTAGGCCACCGGCGGCCCCTTACGCGGTCGGCGTCGGGCTGGGGTACATCATCGGCGCCGTCACCGTCGTCGGCGGGACGCTCACGAGGAGCACCGTGTAGGGCTCCAGCGGGTGCAGCGCCTCGCGGCCGTAGGCGGCCTCCAGCGCGTCGAACAGCGCCACCTCCGGGGCGTAGTAGCCGGGCGTCGCGGCGGCCGCGGGGGCGGCGAACACGTTCTGCCCGATGAAGCGCTGGCAGAGGTTGTAGAGGCGCCCGACCTCGGAGGAGACGATCACGCCCTGGGCGGAGGTGCCGTCCTTGCCCTGGATCGTGACCGGGCCGCGCATCGTGAAGGCGTCGAAGCCGCGCTGGAAGATCGCCACGGGCGTGCCGCGGGCGATCGTGTTGGCATTGAGGTCGAGGGTGAGGGTCTGGGTTGCCATCGATCGGCTCCTAGTGCTGCCCCAGCGGGGTCATGAAGCGGCGGGCGCTGTCGCTGAGCTGCTCGACGCGCTCCGGCTGCATCGCGATGGCCCGCAGGGCGCCCCGCTCGACCTGCACCGGGCTGCCGGTGAGCTGGAGCAGGTACATGAGCGTGATCTCAAGGACGTCGGCCGTGCCGATGCCGGCGCCCGGCTTGAACAGGCAGGGCGGGTTGTTCTCGACCGTCGGCATCGGCATGTCGCCGGAGGCCTGCGGAGCGTCCTGCGGCGCCGGCTGGGGCGGCAGCGGGGGCGGGGTGACCTGGGCATCCGGGGCGGTGCGGTCGATTGGCGGTTTCTGAGGGGTTCTGGCCATGCTGGCTCCTCGTGTGAGCGGTCGGGATCCCCGGACCGCGCGGGGCGGCGTCAGGCGCCGAAGCTGAGCGCGCCAATCAGGCGGTCCTGATCGGTGCAGAAGGGGTCAATGCGGGTCTCGAAGAGGCGGCCGGGGGTGATCGAGCCGCAGGGGATCCGGCCGGCGCGGACCGCCCCGGCGATGAAGTCTTCGTCAGGGAGCGAGCCGCAGGTGATCCGGTCGGCTCGGATCGAGCTGCAGCTGATCCGGGTGCCGTCGATGACGGTGTCCGAGAGGCCGCCGGCGTACCCGCCGACCATCAGGTTCTCGATGTGGGCCGCGGAGCTGATCAGCGTGGTCTCGTGGACCGCCTGCTTGGCGGCCAGGGCGACGGGGGCGGCCACGGGCGCGAGCCCGAGCATCGCCAGCAGCGAGCGACGGTTCATGGGGATTCCTCGTGCGGGGATCAGGAGGCGCGGCGCGCCCCGGCGGCGTGCAGGGCTCCGCCCGGCCGCATTTCGCGCTGGGCCATCGCCATCCACATCTTCTCGTATTCCGCCCGCATCGCCTTGGCGTTGGCCTTGGCCGCGCGCTGGTCGGCCTGGGGATCGCCGGTCGCCTGCGAGGTGATCTGGGCGATGAAGGTCGGCCCGTTGGCCGGCTGGTTGCTGTTCGCGGGCGCGGGCGCGGCCGGCACCGGATAGTCGGCCGGGCTGACATAGCCGCCCTCCGCATAGCCGCGCAGGCGGCCCCGCAGGGCGTCGAGCGTGCCCACCCCGACCTTCGCGACGGTGGCGGCGTCGAACACGTACTCGCCGCGGTGGACGATGCCGGCCGGGTCGTACTTGCCGCCCGCCCCGGTGTAGCCGCCCTCGGCGAACCAGAGGGTGCCGTCCGCCGCGGTGATCACCGAGTCGGCCGCGCTGCTCGCGCCACCGCCGCCGCCGAAGATCTTACCGAAGATCCCGCCGAGCCCGCTGCCGCCGAAGCTGAGGCCGCCGCTGCCGTCGACTTTGATGCCGCTGAACATGCCGCTGACCAGCTTGTCGATGGCCATGTTCGCCAGCTTGTCGATGATGCGGTTCATCACGTTCTGGAGCGCCTCGGCCGCCGAGACGCCGCGGCGCAGGTCGCTCGCCAGCCCGCTGAAGGCGTCCTTGGCCACCGCCTTGGCCTCGCCCAGGGCGTCGGTGACGCGCATCACCTCGGCCTCCGGGCTGTCCATGCCGAGGCCGGTGCCGCGCAGGCGGGAGGCGATCCGCTGCTCGCTGTCGGTGCGTCCGAGCTGGGAGGCCTGGAACAGGGCGTCCTGCATGATCTTCGACTGCTGCATGGCCGCGACGTTCTTGGAGTGCGCGTCGGCGAGGCTCAGGATCGTGTCGCGTTCCGCCCGCTCGGCGTCGGTCAGGTCCTTCTCGTTGGCGGTCAGCAGCTCCTGGGCGGTCTTGAACTTGAGGCCGATCGCCGTGCCGGCCTCGCGGCGGGAATTCAGCAGCTCCTGGATCTTGTCCTGCCGGGCGAGCGCTTCGCTGGTCTGCTCGGTGGTGGTGATCCGCGAGCGGTCGACGGCGATCTGGCGCTCGGCCGCCTGGGCGTCGGGCAGCTTCCGGTTGATGGCGGCGTCGGCCCAGTTGAGCACCTGCCCGGCGGTCTTTCCGGCGAGAACCTTGCGGTTCGCGGCAATCGCGTCCGGGCTCAGGATCTCGCTGACGGGCGTGTTCGGGTCCGCGCGCAGCAGGTCGAGACCGCCCTTCGGGCCGGCGAACCACATCAGGTACTGGTTGCGCAGGCTCGTATCGAGCTGGGCGGTCTCCAGCTTCCGGCGGTTCTGCTCGGCGTAGACCTTGATCAGCGCCATCTGGTCGTCGCGGTCCCAGCGCCGCCCCCAAACGGCCTCGTCGCTCATGCCCTGCGCGCGGTCGGGGAAGGTCTGCCGGAACAGCGGGATCCACGTCTTGCGGACGAACTGGCCGATGCCGCTCGCCGAGGAATTCGGGTTCTTGGCGAACTGGTCCCCGCCGCTCTCGGCCCCGATCATCGCCTTGATGAACAGGTCGGTGGTCGCGCTGCTCGACCGCTTGGCCGCCTCCTCGGCCGTCTTCAGGATGGTATCGCGCTCCTTGTCGGCCGCCGCGTTCGCGGTCTCGCGCGCGGCGACCAGCTCCATCCGCTTGTTGCGCTCCGCGACAATACTGGCGAGATCCCGGGCGTCGAGGTTGGGATCATTGAGGCGGGATTCATACTCTTTATTCAGTTCCTCGCGGGTCGGAACGCCGTCGAACTTTTTCAGCTCCTGCTGGCGCTTGAATTCGAGGTCGGACAGCTGCTTCTCGACCGGGTTCATCCCGACCGTCTTGTTGGCCTGCTCGGCCGCCCGATAGGCCGTAGCGCCGGCCTCGGAGCCGAACCGCAGGATGTCGTAGGTGGTATTGCGAACCGAGGCCGAGATCCGGTCGAAGGCGTTCGCCACCTCGGCGAGCTGGTTGCGATCGAGGCCGAACTGCACCGGGTCGGCGATCGCCTTGCGCAGCAGCTCCACCTTGCTCTTCAGGCTGTCGAACTGGGCGGCCTCCGGATCGAGACCGCGCACGATCCCCATCACCTGCCGGCTGTTCGCCGCGGCGGTGGCCTGGGCGTTGCGGTCGTCCCGGGTCTTGATCTGCTGCTGGATCGCCTGGACCAGCTTCGTGAGCTTATCGATCGTCTCGTCCGAGCCGCCGATCAGGGCGGAGACGATCGAGCCCCGGCTGGCCTCGGCGGTCCGCAGGAGGTCCTGCGCGGTCGCGAGCTGCTGCTCCAGGGTGCCGCCGGTCACGGCCTTGTTGATCGCGCCGCCGACCTTGTCCCAGAGGTCGGAGATCTGGTTGCCGGCCCAGGTCGTGACCTGCGCCCAGGCCGAGGTCCGCTCCGAGACCTTGTCGAGCTGCATCGCGTAGGCGTAGAACAGGGCGCGCTGCGCGCCCAGGCGGTCGCCCTGCTCCTGCAACCGCCGGACCGACTCCAGGGTGCGATCGTTGAGCCCCCCGAGTTTTTCCTGAAGCGCCTCGGCGCCCTTGGCCGGGTCGGCGAAGGCTTGCGCCAGATCCTTGATCGCGTCGGGAACGTCCTGGCCGGTGGTGTAGGCGTAGTCCTTCGCGCTCTTGATCAGGTCGGCATATATCGCCTGCCCGATCCGGCCGGTGGCCGCGAAGGTGCCGGCCATCTCGCGGTACTCGCTCTGCGAGAACCCGGCGGCGCCCGCGTTCGCCGCGGCAAGGTCGTTGATGCCTTGCAGGGTCGCGCCCGAGGCGCGGCCGGCGCCGGAGAGCTGGAGCCGCAGCGCGTCCTGGGAGGCGCGGTAGGACCACGCCGCCGCGGCCGCCGCGCCGATCGCCAGCGTGAAGCCGCCGAGCGCCCCGCCGACGATCCCGATCCGGCCCACGAAGCCGCCGATCGCCTCGGTCACCTGGGCGGCCATGCCGCTCAGGGTCGGCCGGTTCGGTCCCATGAAGGTCGGCGCGATCTGCCCGCCCTGCTGGAGCGCGATCGTGACCGGGCTCATCCCGCTCGCCGCCGAGGCGATGATGTCGGTGCCCTGGTAGAACAGGTTCTGGGCTTGGTTCGCGTTGATCCGGCCGGGCACCGCGGCCGGCTGGCCGGGCGCCGCCGGCCGCTGCGGGACCGCTCCGGTGCTCGACAGGCTCGACAGCTGCGCCATGGCCTGCCTGTTGCGGTCGTACTGCTGGATGGCGTCCTTGCCCGCCTCGGAGAGCGCCCGCCAGCCGGCCGCCTGACGCGCGAGGGCCGCGGTGGTGTCGTTGGCCGCCCGCGCCACCCCGCCGGCCTTGCCGATGAACTGGTCGAGGTTGACGCCCGTGGTCTGGACCGCCGCCCCGAGTTCGCGCTGGGCGGTGGCCGCCGTCCGCGCCCCCGAGGCGCTGGTACCGAGCGCGGCGTTGACCCGATCCGCCGACGCGAGCAGCTTGCCGACCGACGCCTCGGCCCCGCCGGCCGCGGCGGTCAGCTCGCCGAGCGCGGTGACGGCCTCGCGCGCGGGGCGCGAGTCGATCCCAAGGCCGAGGGCTGCGACGTCAGGCATGTGGGTGCTCTTCTGGATCATGGTCGCGCAGAACGGCGCGGTGACGAGCGGTTCGGCGGAATTCGAGACCTTTGAGGCGTGCCGGGCGGCGTCGACCTACATCGGCCTTGCGGCCGCGCAGGCGAGCGAGAGCGCCAGCACCCGAGGGACGCGCGGGCCGGTCATGACGCGGCAGACCCAGTGCTTCGACAAGAAGACCGGCAAGCCCGCGTGGCCCTAAGCCGGCGGGGGCGGGATCTCGATCACCGGCCCGAAGCTGTCGAACAGGCGCTCGACGCCCTCGGCGTCGGTGGCGCTCACCCGGCGGGTGATCTTGGGCTCGTCCGCGTCGTCGGCCTGGCTGCCCGGGTAGACCGCGCGCCGGGCGGCATCCATGGCGACGATGATGCGGACCTCCCAGGGCCGCAGGGAGAAATCGAGGAGGCGGCTGGCCGCCTCGATCTCCTGGTAGGTGAACGTCGCCGGGCCGAAGCCGCCCTGGCTCTGGCGCGTGCGTTCGATCTGCCAGAAGGCATCCCACAGGTAGGCGCCTTCCGGGGGGACCCGCTCAAGAAACGGATCGGGGGAGCCGGTCGCGGCCTGTTCGAGCGTGACGCGCCGGACCTGGGCGCAGAGCCGCCCGCTCAGCCGCGCGCGAAGTTTCCCGGTGCGGTGATGAAGGCGAGGATCTGGTCAGCCAGCCAGGGCCGCTTGAAGCACAGCTCCACCGCGGCCTCGCGCGAGAACTCGACCGCCTGCTTGCCGTAGCCGATCCCGGTCCAGCCGGTGATGGCGGCGCCGGCCTGCCGGGCGCGGGCGAGGAGCATCCGGGTGTCCTCGTCCGTCGGCTCGCGCTCCGGATAGGCCGCCGCCGCGTCGCGGAGCTTGCGCAGGTTGGCGCGGTAGCTGGCGGCCTCCTGGCCCAACAGAGTGACCGTGGCGCCGGTCCGGGCTCCGGTGCGGGGATTGACGACCGGCATGGTGGCGCCGCGCTCCGCGTCCGCCTCCAGATCGATGGTTTCGAGGTCGAGCAGGACCGGCGCGGTCTCGTCGGGCGTCTCAGTCATCCGTCAGGTCTCCGTTAGGTTGCCGCGACTTTGAAGGTCGCCGTGTTGACGCCGATGTTGATGGCCATGGTGATCGGGTTGTTGGCGGCCCCGACCGTCTCGCGGCACGACATCACCTGACCGGCGAAATACCGCCGGCCGTTATTGCCGGCGTCGGTCTTCTTGTTCGGGATCTCGACGTAAAAGCCGTAATCGAAGTTGGTCTTCTCGGCGGCGATGGCCGCCTCCTGGCCGGGGTCGCCTTCCTTGCGATCCACGACGATCGAGGGCGAGCCGCCGTCGCGGGTGCCCTTCATCTTCAGGGTGCGGTTGTTGCCGAGCTGGTTCGAGGTGATCGCGGACGACTCGTCGCCGAACGCGCCGAGATCCTTGACGCCCTTGACCTCGACCCAGCCGGTGAGCGCGGTGAGCGCCGCCCCGGTGTCGTCGATGGTGTCGATGTCGATCGCCGGCCCGATGAACAGCTTCGAGCCGTTGCTGGGAGTGAACCCGGCCATAATGCCCTCCTAGACAGGGGTGAGGCCGCCCGCAGGCGGCGGGGGACGGGCGAGCGCCCGAACTCGGATCAGGCGTCGGCCGGAACGCCGACGCGCCAGCGGACCGTCACCGCGACGCGCACCCAGGGCGCCTCATCGACCGGAGCGTCCACCTGGGGCACCTCATCGACGCAGACGACGAGATCGTCCCGCCACAGGCGCGTCCCGGCGGCAAACGCCCGGCGGACCTGGGCGGCGACATCGAGGGGCTTGAGGAGGCCCTGGCCGGTCGGCCAGACCACCGTGAGCACGAACAGGCCGGCGTGGGTCCGATCGCTGTCGAACGGCAGCCCGTCGAGGCCGGCGGTGTTCGGGTAGAACGAGGCCTCCAGATACGCCTTGCCGGTCTGGGGCGCGAAGGCGACGCCCGGCTGCGCCACGGGCAGGGGCGGCGCGAAGGTGAGCCCGGCGAGGTAGCCGAGCAGCGCGTCGAGGATCTTGGCCTCGGTCCCGGTGGCCGCCATCGTCAGCGCCCCGCGCTGGCCTGCAGCTCGGCGCAGACCTCCGCCACGATCTGCGGCCAGCGCTGGGCGGCGAGCCCGACGAAGTGCCGGCCCGCCTGATTGTAGGTCCGCCCGAGGCTGTCGGTGCCGACGAAGCCGTAGTTGACGCGGCGCGCGTAGACCGCCGAGTAGCTGGCGTAGAGGGTGTCGCCGATCTCGGCCCCGGCGATCGCCAGGGTCGCGGCGGTCGGGTTGTAGGCGGGGGCCGCGCCGGGGGGCGGCTTGCGGTCGGCCGGGACCGGGGCGTCGGTCGAGACCTGCAGCGACGACTTCAGGAAGCCGGTATCGACCGGGACGCGGCTCTGCATGTCGCTGATCACGCGCTGGGCGGACTCGCGGAACACCGCGGTCAGGCGCTCCTCGGTCTGGCGCACCCATTCGCTGACCTGGCTCTGGAAATCACCCATCAGCGCACTCCTGCGAGGAAGTTCACCTTGACCTCGACGTAACAGCGGCAGTTCACGATCTCCGCGGCCGGGGCCTGCGGATCGCCCGGGTAGCGCAGGCGGGCGCCGCTCGGGCTGACGAAGGGCTGGCCGCGCCGCACCCGCTGGCCGTTCATCGCGCGGTGCGTGTCGCGCTCGCGCCCGTCGAGCGTGGTGCGCCAGATTTCTTCCACGTGCATCGGGTTGATCTGGCCGGCATTGATCGCCTGCTGGGTCGCCTCGTGCTGGCTCTGATGCAGAGCGGCCATTGCCTCGGTCCGGCCGATCGTCTCGGCCCGGTACCGGAGCGCCCGGTTGCGGTAGGCCAGGACCATCTTGGCGATCTGGTCCGCCTTCAGCGCCTTGCCCTGCTCGATCGCCGTGCGGACCGTGCTGTCGAAGCGCTTGTCGCGCAGCTGGCGGGTGAGGGCGGCCGGATCGAGGCGGGCGAGCTGGTCGGCGTAGCGGCGTGCCCACTCCTCTTGGTGGGCGGTGAGCCCGATGGTGCCGCCCTCGCGCCGGCCGGTGGCCGGGTTGATCCGGCCGACCAGATCGAGCGCCACGTCCCGCGGGTTGCGGCCCGCCACCATGCCGGCGGTGAGCGCCGCGCGGATCATCACGCGCTGGTCGTCCACGATCTCGGTCACTTTTCGCGAGGAATGATCGCGCAGCCAGTCCTCGGCCGAGGGGTTGCGCACGTCGAACCGGATCGTCAGTCGGTGCCCGTTCGGCTGGCGCAGGGCCGGGAAGCGCGCCACCGTGAAGGTGCCGCCATCCTCGAAGGCCTGCGCGGTGGTGGCGTCGAGGGCGCGGAAGGCGACCGGATCGAGCCCGACCGCCTCAACGGCGCCGTTGACGTCGCCGCGCTCCAGGAGGGCGGCGATCACCCCGATCTGGGCCTTGTCCTGAATGTCGGCGATCGCCGCCAGGAACGCCCGCTGGAGGCGGGGCGCCCAGGCGTCGATCAGGTCGGCGATCGAGGCGGCCATGCCGGGATTAGGACTTGCTGCTCTCGCGCTTCCAGCCGTCCTTCAGGTAGGCGTCCACCTGATCCTCGGTCACGATGATGACGACCGGCTGGTCCGAGCCCTCGACCGGGCGCTGGAGCCGCACGCTCGGCTCGGCCACCACGTCGGGCTTCGGCTGCGCCGTCTTCGCCGACTTGGGCGTGTCGGAGGTATCGGCCATGAGAAATCTCCCTTGAGAGTGACGGGACGGATCACGGCATCGGTGCCGTGAGGTTCACGGCGCGTCAGACGCGCTCGCGACAGGGGCCGAGGCCGCAGAGGCCGCAGCGCTTCGGCGCGGGCTTGTCCTGGGCCAGCAGGACCTCGCGGCACACCGCCGGGCCGGGCCGGCTGGCGGACCGGGACGAGGTGAGCAGGGCGACCTCGCCCGGCACCACCGCGCGGATTGTTTCCGCAGCGCGCTCGGCCGCGGCATGGCCGTCGCGGCCCGGGTCAGGAACGATCAGGATCCGCATCAGAGCCGGCAGCGCAGCACCCAGGCCCCGCGGGCTGGGTCGGTGGTGACGGCGGGCGCGCCGCCGCCGGCCGAGGCGATGGTGAGGGTCTGCCCGTACAGGGTGATGCGGGCGCCCTCCACGGGGGTGACGGGCAGCGACTCGGTGAGGACCAGCACCTTCCAGTCCTGGGCGCCGATGAGGCCGCCCTGGCGCTCGTAGGCGGTCCACTCGTCCCGCATCGCCTTGCAGGGATAGGTCTTGGGCGTGGGCGGGGCCGGGTCCCACTTCGACCCGCCCTCGGACGGCTCGTCGACCGTGTAGACCGCATCCGCGTAGAGCCAGGAGAAGCCGGCCGCGAACACGCCGGCGAGGCTACCGTCGAGCAGTCCCATCAGACCACCAACACGCCGGGGAAGTGGGAGCGGATCAGGGCGAGCAGCTCCCGCCCGTAGGTGGTCTGCGCCAGGGGATCGCCGGACGCCTGGGCGGAGGCCTCTGCGCGATCCAGCTGCAACTGCCCGGAGCGGAACGAGGTGAAGCCGAGGGCGCCGGCCTTGGCCAGCTCCGCCTCGGCGCCCGTCCCGAGTCCGCGCAGGGTCATGTCGTGGGCGGCCTGGAGCATCACGGCCTTGCGCCGGTCCGCCTCAGGCCACCCATTGTCGGCCACCGACGCCGCATCCTCCAGGGCCGCGAGGATCGTCTCGTCCGGCACGCCGTCGAAGGCCGGGAAGCGGACCGTGAGATCCGCGACGGTCGGGGGCGCGTAGGCCATGGCTCAGCCCTGACCCGCCTTGGCGCGCTCGGCCTCGGCCAGGAGCCGCCGGCGCCCCCAGTTGCCGACCTGCACGCCGCGCTCGGTGAGGTAGGCGCGCAGCTCGTCGTCGGAGAGCTTATCGAGTTCGGCGTCCTGCGAGCCGGCGCCCTCCTCGCCATCGTCGCCCGCGGCGGCCTCGCCGAAGACGATCTGCCCCTGGTCCTTCCAGACCTTCAGGATCGGATCGTCCGGGTTGTGCAACTGCACGTCGGCCGTCTCGCCGACCTGCAGGATACGCTGGCGCGGGTTGCCCCGCTCGTCCTTCTCCCAGATCAGGCGCGGGCCACGGGCCCGGTTCGTGATCTCCACCATTGCTATTCCTCCTCGGACCGCTCTCAGGGGCGTGAGGCGCCGTGCGGCGCCTCAGATCCCGTCGAGGTAGCGGAAGGCGCCCGGGCGCCGGATATCGACGCCGCCGAGGCGGAAGGCGCCGGGCACGTCGAATTTGAACGGCCCGGTCTGCCAGGCCGGGAAGAACCGGAAGGGCATGGGCATCCAAAGCTTCACCACCGCCGGATCGCGCCGGTAGGCGACCATACGGGTCGTGCCGCCGGCCCCCGCGGTCTCCAGCCCGCGCACGCCGAACACGTTGAGCGGGCGCTGGGTCTCGATGGTGTAGACGTTCTTCTGCTGGATCCAGTCCAGCAGGGTCATCTGGCTGGTCGGATCGATCCGCCGCAGGCTGAGCGCAATCATCTGGTCGTAGGGCAGCAGCACCGTGTCCGCGAGTTCGACCGTGGATGAACCGGTATAGATGCCGGTCAGCTGCCCGTTGACGTCGGCCAGCACCTGATCCGCGGTCTTGTCCACCCAGCGCGTGCTGCTGCCCGTGCCCGTCGCCGCCGCCGAGCCCTGGGTGACGCCCGGGTTGTTGATGAGGCCCGAGTAACCCTTGGCCGGATCGCCGAACAGGGCGACCTGATCAATGAACTCCTCGGAGGCGCGGCGGGCCGCATCGGCCTTGTCCGCCGACAGGTTGAGGCCCATCAGCTGCGCCTTGCCGATCTCCTCCAGATCGTAGCCGTAGCCGATACCGGCCATCGAGACCGAGGACTCGAACTGGCTGCGCAGCACATCGGCCCGCGGCACGTCATGCGCCTGACCGGTGATCCACTTGGCCCGGCCGACCTGATCGACCGAGTAGTAGGTGACGGATGGGATCCACTCGGGGGCATTGGTGTCCACCGGGACGAGCCGCGGGTAGCGGATCTCAGGGTACTGCGTCCGGTAGACCTGGGGCTCGATGAACGTCTGCTGGCTGACCAGAAAGGCCAGGGCGCGCGGTGCATCGATCAGAAACTGGCCTCGCATGGTCAGTGTCTCCTTTCGATCAATTTCCAGGATGGAGAGGGGAGATCCGGCTCAGGCCGGATCAGGGGAGGTTGAGCCGCAGCATCACCAGCGCGCCGTCGGCGCCGGAGCTGTCGAAGATGGCCGGGACGGCCGTGTTGCCGGACGCCGTTGCGGAGAATCCGCCGGCCGGGGTGACGAAGGCAGGCGCGCCGGCCGTGACGGCACCGGTCGCCCGCACCCAGACGGTGCCGCGGTGCATGACCGAGACCGTGTCGCCCTTCGGGTGCAGGTCGCCCGCGCCGCCCGCAATGGTCAGGGTGGGGAAGTGGTCGGTGCAGGTGACGCCGCGAAACACCGCCCCGGTCGTGGCGATGGCATCGTCCGTGGCGCCCTGGAAGGCCGCCTTGCCGAAGCCGATCCCGCCTGCCGTCTCGATGACGCGGGAGATAATCCCGTCGCTCTCCATGTAGGCGACCATGCCCTCGAAGGCGGGGGCCATGGCGCCCGCATAGGTGGTCTGAACCGGAGGCATTCCAGTCTACTCCTATTCTAGTGCTGCACGAGGAATGACTGGATCACTGCGCCGCGCGGGCGGGCATGTTCTTCCAGGCATTGGTGAGGTAATCGACGTTCGCGTTGTAAGCGTCCTCGATCACCTTCGGGCCGGCGGTCGGCTGGACGCCGTCCGCGATGGTGCGGGCGAGCGGGTCGGCCGGCTTGGCGTCCTTGGCGATCGCCAGGAAGGCGCCCTCGACCGCGCCGTCCGTGAGATCCTTCGCGCTGTCACCGAGGCGAGCGGACACGACCTCGCGGCGGATCTGGGCGTCGGTCTTGCCGGCATCCATGAAGGTCGCGCCGATCACAGTCTTGGCCACGTCGATGACGCTGGCACGCGCCGCCACCGCGGCCGCCAGCTTGTCGGGGGTGAGGGCCGCGTCCTCGACCTGCTTCTTGAGGACCGCGATCTCGCCGTCCTTGGCCTCGATGGTCTTGCGGGCCGCGGCGAGCTCGCCATCCTTCGCCTCGATCGCCTGGGCGTGGGTCGTATTCGCCTCGTTCAGCTGCTTCGTGAGCGACAGGTTGTCCGTCGTCAGCTGGCCGATCTGCTTCTGCAGTCCGGACACCGCGACCACCGCGGCGTCGCTCATCTCGACGGTGTGTCCGTCGATCGTCAGGGTCTTCATGGGGATCGCATCCCTCTGCTGTTGCTGGACGGAGAGCGCCCGCATGGTCTTCGCGTCGGCGGGGCGCTGGTCGCCGATGCGGCAGTCGGGGCCGGCCCGGCCGCGATCCACGATCGCGACGTGATCGACCACGATGTTGGTCTGGCGGGCGTCGTAAGCGCGCCCGTCCGGGGTGGTGCCGGGGGTCCAGTCGAGGTCGCACTGGTACCCAACCGACAGCTCGCGCTTGCCGGCCTTCACGGCGTCGATCGCGCTCTGGTCGGCCAGCAGCATGGGGATGCGGACGAACTCGCCGTCGCGCAGCACCTCCTCGCCCACGTGCCCGCGGGCGACATCGCGCCAGGTGGCCGGGGTGACCGGCTGGGCGGGATGATCGAGGGTGACGGGCTTGTGGCCGAAGGTGCGCAGGCTATCGGCCCGGAAGACCTCATCGGCATCGCGGTAGACGCGGACGATCGGCATCTCGGGCTTGCCCACCTCGATGCCGAGGTAGTCCTGCACGTTGCCGCCGCGGGCCGCCTTCGCCTGGATGACGACCGAGCCATTGCGCATCTCGCGTGCGTTCGCGATCTCGGCCGTCTGGCCGAGCGACAGATGATCGAAGAACTGCATGGGTGCCTCTGCTACCGGCCGCCCGCGGCGGCTCCCTCAGACCTGATCGGTCCAGTGCTTGTGCCGGCGGACGATCTTCACGCGCCCGCGCCGGATCTCGCGCAGCACCTCGCCGGGGCGGGCCAGGTTCATGCGCGGGTTGCCGCGCTCATCCTTCGCGACGAGCTCGACCTCGCCGGCGAGATCGTCGGCCATGGTGCAGAGGCCCCGGACGCGCTAACCGTCGAGATAGACGACGAAGGTGATTCCGGCGGCGGCGGCCTCCTGCCAGAGCCCGCAGATCGTGCAGTGGCGCGGGGCCGGGAGGCCGGCGAGCGCGCTCCGGCGGCTGCAAGCGGGTTGGGTCATCCGCCGTCCTTCAGTCGTGCCCGGGGAGTTCGGGGGCGCGCTCGGCTGCGTGGAGCAGCCACGCGAGGCAGGCGAGCCAGACGATGCCGAGCCAGATCACTCGGCGGCCTCCAGCTTTGCCCGCCAGTTCTCATCGATCGGCTCGAAGATCTCGGGGCCGAAGACGAGCGGGCCGTTGTAGGGCTGGACCTTGGATAGATCGATGTCGCCCGCGTTCCATGAGAACGTGACGTGGGGCTGGTATTCCGGGTGATCCCACGAGGCGCCCGCGTCGATGATCTCCTGCCAGCGCCACCTCAGGTCGGAGGAGGCGAACAGCAGAACCACCGCCTCGCCGAAGCGCTCGATCAGCCGCGGGCCGCCGGCGTCGATCTTCAGCTGCTCGCCCTGCCAGGTTTGGCCGACCTTCATCCAGTCGAGGGGCTGACGGCTGTAGGCGATGGTGACGTGCAGCTCGCGCGCCGGCATCAAGTCCGAAAACCCCTGGCTGCCCGCCCAGGCGAGCAGGTCGTCCCCATTGAGGAGCTTGCGGCTGACGTAGAGGCTCCGCGGGGTGGCGTCCGCGACCTGGCGGGCCGGGAATGGCACCACGGTGCCGGTGAAGCCCTCAGCCGGCTGGCCGTCCGGCCCGAACTGGTCGGCCTGCGGATCGTCCTCGGTCAGCGGCGTGTCGCCATGCTCATCGTAGGCCACGTCAATGCCCGGCAGCAGGCCGCTGTCGGTGACGAAGCCCTTGACGCCCTTCGCCAGGATCTCGTCGGGGATGACGGCGGCGTTCGCCAGCACGTTGACCGCATCCGAGATGGTCTTGAAGGCGTCGGCCTTCTCCTTCTGGGTCGGCTGGTAGAGCGGGCGCCACTCGTACCAGACCTCCGGAGGGCGATCGCCGAGGGCATGGCGGATCAAGAGCTCGTCCAGGCGGGCGATCGCCGGGGTGAGGACGACCTTCTGCTCGGCAGCGCAGCGGTCGTAGTAGTTGCGGGTATCGCTATCGCCGGTGGCATTCATGCCCTGGGGCGATTGGCCGAGCAGCCGGGTCGCCGGGATATCGGCGGCCGCCGAGGCGACCAGCAGGAACAGGCGGACCACGTCGGGCAGGCCGGTGAAGGACAGCTGCTTTTGCTCGTAGACCTCACCCTCTGGGCTCCGCCCGTCGCCCTCCAGCAGGAGCATGTTGACCATGCTCTTCATCTGGGCTGCGTACTCGAACCGTTTCGTGAGGTCGGCGGTACCCTTGGCCGTGGCCAGCTGGCGCGAGAGGCCGGGGACGAAGATGATGTCCTGCTTGGCCTCTGGCAGCATCGCATTGACGTAGGCGGCCGAGGAGGTCGCCTGATCCACCGCATCGAAGACCGCCTGGAGCACGCTATCGCCCCAGCCCTGCTCTGTGGCCTGGGCGTTCACCTCCAGGAGCGGCGCGCCGATCAACCGGATGACGCGCGAGGGGTGGATCCGCTGGACGCCGCTCTTGGTGCCGCTCAACGTCCACTCAACCGGCTCCCCGAACCAGGGCGACTCCGGGTGCATATCGATCTGGCCGGGGGTGATCTCGTAGCGGCCAAGGACGTGGACATAGCGGATGCCGCCCCGGCGCAGGCGCTCGGGGACGAGCGGCTGGCTGGGATCGGCCGCGCCGTCCCCGATCAGCAGCGCGGCGCCGCCGTCGCGCCGGGCCCGGCGCAGGGCGTCGAGCAGCTTGGTCTGGAGGCTCAGCGCCTTCTCGGCCGCCTCGATCGCCTCGACCTGCTTGGGGTCCGCCTGCCAGCTGCGCCACTCGCGCAGCATATCGAACGGCACGATATCCACGATTTTGCGAGCGACCCAGTTGCCGCGGTAGGCGGCCTGGATCTCCTCGGGCGTGCGCGGCAGGAAGACGTGGGTATTCCCCAGCGTCTTATCCTTGGCGGTGCCGATTCCGCTGAGGAAGTTCTTGAAGCCGTCGATCAACCACATCAGTCGAGCACCGACATCATCCCGTAGCTGGACTTCGCGAGTTCTTGGAAGGCGCGCGATAGGGCGTCGACCTGATCCTTGAAGCTGCCACTGGGGAAGGAGGACACCTCGTCCAGAAAGGCCTCATTCCAAGGCCCCACGACGAGAACGATATTGCCGGCCTCGGCCTGGGCCGAGACGGGCAGGGCGCGGGTCTCCTTGTCGCCGCTCTCGGGCGTCGCCCGGGCGATGAAGCCGGCCAGCTGCCCGATCAGGTACTGCGCCTGGAACTTGCCGGCGCCGCCGGGATCCTGGGGCAGTGAGATCCGCACATCCTCGCCGTCCTCGCGGGCGGTATTCACGATCATGCGTTCGAGCTTGCCGGCCGAGACCCGGTCGCGCCGCACGTCGGCGATGTAGAACGTCCCATCCGGGGCGCGGCCGAGCAGCAGGCCGGCGGTGTAGGCGGGCTGGCTGCTGCCCTTGGCCTCGGAGGCGGCCAAGTCCCAGGACCGCACCCACTCGCAGCCGGCCGGCGCCGCGCGGACGATCCCGAACCAGTGGCGCTTGAACAGGCCGCCCTCGCGCGGGGCCGGGCGCTGCTGGTATTGCCCGGCATAGGCGTAGGAGCCCATATCGTTCCGCAGCTGCTCGACGGTGGTCCGCGGGAAGCGGATCGGATCGAGCAGCTCGCCATCGCGCTTGCGGGGGTCCTTGAACCCGATCGTGGTGACGCAGCGCCGCTCGGCCTCGAATTCCATCGGCAGGCAGAGGTGCACGTACCCCATGTTGTGCTTCAGGATCGTGCCGCTGATGTCGTCCTCGTGCAGGCGCTGCATGATGACGACGATCGCGCTCTGCTCCTGGTCGTTCAGGCGGTTGACCGCGCCCTCCCTGAACAGGCGGGTGGTGGCGGCCCGCTCCGCGGGGCTCTCGGCCGTCTTGGTCGAGTGCGGGTCGTCAATGATCAGCCGGTCGCCGCGCTGTGAGGTCAGTGACCCGAAGGGCACGCCCTCGCGCGAGCCGGTGCGGGTGTTGGCGAAGCTGGTTTCACCGGCGCGAGTCAAAACCACCTCGGGCCAGAGCGCCCGGTACCAGTCCGACAGGATCAGATCCCTCGCCTTGCGGGTGTCGCGCTTGACCGGGATGTCGTTGAACGCGGTGGCGAGGTAGCGCATCGAGGGCAGCGCCGCCGGCCCCCACTCCCATGCCTGCCAGAGGACCGACGCCAGGAGGCTCTTGGACGAGCCCGGCGGCACGTTGATGAGCAGCCGGTTGATATCGCCCCGCGTCACCGCCTGGAGGTGGTCGCAGATCGCGTCGATATGCCAGCCATGCACGTAGGGGGTGCGGGGCTCCAGCACATGCCACGCCTCCCTCACGAAGCCCTGGAGGGTGGAGCAGCGGGCCCGGATCCGCTCGGCGTCGCGGGCAACCCGCTCAGCCTCGGCCTCACGCGCTCTCCTCGCCCTCTCCGCCCGGAGCGCCGCCATCATCGTCGCCGGATCCACCGGCAAGCGGGCCGAAGATTGCCTCAAGCGCATTGAGTTGTTCCGGTGTCGCCTTCGACAGGTCCACGGTCGTAATGGGCGCGCCGCCCGGCCCGCTGACCTCCCGGGGCGGCTCCTTCCAGCCGGCGCGCGTTTTCAGCCAGAATATCTGCGCTGTGGTCTGCCCGGGGCCGCGCGTCGTAGCGTTCTTGTATAGACTTTGCGCTACTTTCGCGTTTGCAGATATCCGGCCGCGGAACAGCTCTTCTGCATAGTGTTTGCGTAGCGTCATAATCGCTACGCCGATATACCGTGCGATATCCTCTTCCTTGATCCCGAAGCTGGCGAGGGCGGCAACCTCCGTGCGCTTGCCCTCGGGTGGATCATGTGGGGGACGCCCGCCCTTGTTCTTGGGCGGCTTGCTCATTCCCACACCTTCGCTGCAGCGAAGATCCAGCCTGAGAAGTCACCGAAGCGGAATATCTCGGTGAACCCGGCCATCTCCTGGGCGTGCATAGGGCGCTGGACCCCGGCCAGGGATAGCTCCTTGGCGATCACCTCATCCGGCTTCGCCCCGGCCTCGTACTTCGCCGCGAGGGTGAGCCGATACATGATCTGCCCGACCTCGCCGCCGATCGGCTCGCGCTTGTCGAACACGATCAGGGCGCCGGCGGGCCGTAGGGCCGCCTTCATCCGGTTGATGACGCCGAGGCGCTCAGCCGGCCGGACGAACATCAGGGAGAGGAAGCAGATGATGAGGTCCGGGCGCCGGGCCGCGAAGTCGTAGGACTCGGCCTCACCGATCTCGACAACGCCGGGCGCGGCGTAGGCTTCAAGCATCGCCGGGCTGTTGTCGACGGCAATCAGGTTAGCCCGGCGCGCCCTGAGGGTCGGGGCGAGCGCCCGGCCGATGTTGCCGGTACTGGCGCCGAGGTCGATCACCACTGATCCGTCCGCGATGAAGTGGCGGGCGAAGTGGACGACGATCCCGGTAGCGAGCTCGTACCACGGCAGCTGTTCCCGCACGTGGGCGTCGAACGCCGCGGCGATCTCGGGACGCTGGAAAGTCCAGTTGTCGGGAATGTGCATTTTTTGCATCAGAAACTGTGTACATCCCGCGGGATGCACCCTACGAGTTCTTGCGGCGGCGGGTACCGCCCGGGGTTCTAGCCCGGATCAACACGAGGACTACTCAGATGACCGCTATCCTTGAGACCCTGACCAATGGCGCGCTCGCTGGTCTCTACCAGCAGGTGACTGGCGCGAACGCTGCGCGGTTCTCGTCTCGCGCCGCCGGCCTCAAGCGGGTCCGCGCCGCTCTGGAGTCTCGCAATCTGACGGTCGAGATCGAGGACGGCGCCCCGATCCTTATCAACCGCGTCGAGGCGCCGGCCCGCGCCGGGGTGAGACAGGGCCGGTCCAACTTCGACGCCCACGTTACTGACCGCGCCGTTACTCTCAACACCGCCGCGGCCATGGCCGAATACAAGGCGGAGGACGTGGTCGCCGAGCTGCCCGAGGGCACCGCTGCGGTCTACCGCGCTCTCCTGGGGCAGGCTGAGGGCTGCGTGTCGACTGACGACACCGGTCGCCAGTTCCGGACGACCTACCTCGACAACGCCCGACCGGGCGGTATGCCGCCGCGCGTCTTCGCCGCCACCCTGTCGGTCCTGGCCCAGCGCGGCCTCTACCGGCCCCTCGACAATGAGGCGTTCGGTGAGGTGCTGCTGACCTCGATCGAGACCGCAACCCCGATCGGTATCAAGGCCGGCGCTGGCCAGCTGGATGCCCACGTCGAGGCGATGCGCTTCGTCCGGGCTGATAAGGGGGCCGTCGCCAGGCTGCTTGATCAGGTCCAGGCGCCGGCGCCGGCCGCGGCGGAGGACAATGGGATATCCGAGTACATCCGCCGGCTCCGTTCGATGCCCAACGAACGCCGGCCCGGGCTGCGGGTGATGGATCCCAAGCCTGGGAAGGAGAAGCCCGCCAAGGCGGCGGACGGTCAGCCCCGCGCTGGCTCGAAGAACGAGCAGATGCTTGCGATGGTCCTCGCCGAGGGCGGAGCGACCGAGGAGGAGATCTGCAAGGCGATCGGGTGGAAGGCCTGCGCGGTCACCCTGAAGCGAGCCGCCGCGAAGGCCGGGATCAGCCTGACCCTGGTCAAGCAGCCCGGCGAGAAGCGCGGGCGGTACGTCGGCCAGCGGGCGGCCTAGCGATAGCGGCAGGCCCGTAGGCCGTTTGCACGACCGACCGATAGAACGCCGCGGGATCCGGAAGCACCCGGCCCGCGGCGTCTGACATTCCGGCGCCGCCCTGGAAGGTGTCCTTCGGGCGCTTCACGACCCAGCCGGGGACGATGCCGGCGGCGGCCTGCTTGAGCGCCCCCTTACCGGGGGGGCACTCGGCCTTGGTCATCGCGATCACCGCCTCGACCAGCCGGCGCTCGATGAAGGGCAGGCGGCACTCAACCCCCGCCGCCATGAACGCCTTGTTGCAGCGGACGAAGTTGCCTCGGGCCATCTTGAGCAGCTGCGCGACGCGGATCTCCCGCCAGCCGATGTCACTAGCGCTCGCGCCCTTGATGCACATGTTGCCGTAGCCGCCGAACAGCTCGTCCGCGGCCTCCCCTGATAGGCATGCCTTGAACCCGTCCGACGCGATCGCGTGGGCAAGGGGGATGCAGAGCGCGGCGATCTCGACCTGGGCCTTGCTGTCGATCTCGATGGCGCGGGCCGCGGCCTCGAGCGCATCCCCGGTCGGCGCCGGGACGGGGACCTCGACCAGGGGGACCTCGAACTCGTCGCAGAGCCGGCGGGCCGCGCGGAGGTCCGCACTCTCCCCGTCGAGTACAGCCGTATAGGCCACCACGTCCGGCTTGCGCGCCTTGGCGAGCGCGAGGACGAGGGATGAGTCCAACCCGCCGGAGATCAGGCAGCAGAGCGGGGCATCAGCGACAAGCCGGCGCTCGACCCCATCACGCACGAGGCTGATGAGGCGGTCATTGATCCCGGGGTGCTCGGGCCGCTCATACCAGGGCCGGACCTCACCGTTAGGGAGGTCGAGGACGCAGCCGGGCGGGAGCGGGGCGGCAGGGCAGTCCCGGCCGAGCCCTTTGCGCTCGCTTGACCAGGCGAATCCGTTGCCCTTCCGGTGGACGTACAGGGGGATCTCGCCGAAGCGGTCACGGACGAGGATGTGCATCTCGCCCTTGCTCCAGGCGAAGGCGAACATGCCCTCCAGTCGCGCCAAGCCGTGAACGCCCCACCGGTGCAAGACCGCGGCGAGGACTTCCGTGTCCCCGGCGGTCCGGAACCGGACGCCTTCAGCCTGAAGCTGAGCACGGACCTCCTGGTAGTTCCAGATCTCGCCGTTGAAGGTGAGCACGGCGTCCCCGTAGCGGAACGGCTGGTCGCTCGCGCTGGTAAGGTCCACCAGGGAGAGGCGGACGTGGCCGTGCACCGCCGGCCCGGCGGAGAGGACGCCGGATCCATCCGGACCCCGATGCGCCAGCTGCTCCAGGCGCGACGAGACGTCGAAGCCCGGCAGGTTGAAGGAGCCGATGATCCCGCACATCAGAGCTTCGCCAGTCAGAGCTTCGCCAGGATGTGATCGCGGACGGTCGCCGCGACGTGGCTCATCATCACCGGCGGCACGGCGCGGCCGAGGCGCTCCCACTGCTGGGCGAAGTCACCCTTGAGCACGTAGTCATCAGGGAACCCACAGATGCGCCGCAGCTCAGCGATGCTGAATTTCCGCTTCTCGTACGGGTGGGTGACGCTGGCGATCGATCCGGATCCGCCGGACGCCGTGACGGTCGGGCATGGCGCGTTCGGGTCGGGCCGCACAAGCTGGAAGTACCGGTCGCTCTGACCCGGCCCGCCGAGCTTGTCCCACTCCTCACCGATCGCGAACCGGCTGATATCCGCCTCCGGCTCGACCTCACCGTACACCTGGTAGTGGTTCGCGTTCACCGAATTGACGCCGACCGTCACGGTCGGGCAGGGGCGGTTGGTGATCTCACCTGCCCCGTACAGACCGGAGGTGTCGTGTACCGCCCGCGTGATCCAGGGGAGCGCGTCACGGACGCTGTAGCGGAAGGGCAGCGGCTTAGGGAACGCCGGGCTCAGCCCGAGATCATCCCGCACCCCGACGAAGATCAACCGCTGCCGGGCCTGTGGGACGCCGAGCCACTGAGCGTCGAGCAGCTGCGCCTCGACCTTGTAGCCGAAGGACTTCAGCTTGCGGATGATCTCGATGAAGTAGCCCTTAGCGGTCCCCTTGACCAAACCGCTCACGTTCTCGGCTACGAAGACCTTCGGCCGGACGCCATCGATCAGGCGGGCGTACTCGAAGAACAGATCATCCGACCGCTGCTGCGTATCCGAGTAGGCCTTGACCGTGCCCCAGCCCTTCTCACGCTTGCCGGCCGTCGAGAAACTCGCGCAGGGCGGGGAGCCGTCGAGGATGTCGAGCTCGCCCGGCTTGAGGCCGGTGGCGAACAGGAGGTCTTCGGCGGTCAGCTGCCGGATGTCCCGGCCGTCGAGGATAGTCGACGGGGAGGCATTCGCACGGTAGGTCTCCCGGGCCGCCTCGACGAACTCGCTAGCGAACAGGATCCGGTACCCGGCCATCCGGTACCCGGTGCTCGATCCGCCTCCGCCCGCGAAGGTCGAGATGACGTTGAAGCCGTTCCACGGCATCTCGCGGATCTCGGCCATCAGCGGCACGCGGTAGGGGGGCTTCTGCGGACCCGTAGCGCGGGCGCGCGGGACTTCGTCCGTGATCACGATCTCAGGCACGTAACCCGCCACAATTGTCGGCGCCGGGCGGTCGGTGCAGTCCATGAAGGCGTGCGCCCGCCCCGGGAAATACCGTAGCCGATCCTCGGCTTGCTGGAGCTTCGCGCCGGCTGAGACTAGCCCAGTCGCACGCTCGATCCAGAGCCGTGGCACTCACGCCACCTTGCCCGACCACTGGTACCCGCACTTCGGGCACTTGTGCTCGGTCTCTACGTCTTCGTCGAAGCTGCCGAAGGCGGCTGGCGGATTATCAGCGGTGAAGAGGTCGCCGATCGCCTCGGCGGTGAAGCCGGTCAGCGCGGTATCGAACCCCTCATCCTGCAGCGCCTTGAACTCGACCCGGAGCAGGTCATCGTCCCAGGTCGCGTTGAGGGAGAGCTGGTTGTCCGCGAGGATATAGGCGCGGCGCTGCGCATCCGACCAGCCGGTGCAGTCCACGACGGGGACCTTGCCCTCGGGGATCGGCGCGCCGTTGGCGAATTTCAGGGAGGCGCCGGCTGCGTAGAGTTCCCGCGCGGCAATCGAGCGGGCGTGCCCGGCTACGATGCCATTGGCGTCGGCGAGGATCGGGTTCGTCCAGCCGAAGTTCTCGATGCTCGACTTGAGCTGCTCGATTTGCTCCCGCGAGTGTCGGCGAGCGTTGCGCTCATAGGCCTTCAGGCTGTCGAGAGCGCGAAGCGTGATCCGCGGGGCGGCCTGTTCTTTCATAGACTCTAGAATCCTCAATCGGCGTCCGAGGAGGGGGTGTCCGCCGCATTAGGTCTGCGTCTCGATCGATGCGGGCCGGTCTCGTCACCGGCTCCGAGTTCCGCGTTGGTCGCCTGCCCAGGGAATGGATACCCACGGACCCCAGCGCGCGTCCGGACCCTACTCTCAGGCGGTGCGTGTCCTTCCACACTGCCGCATCGAACTCGGAAACTGCCGGGCGGCGGGTGCCGTACATCGGTCCGCCGATTTTGGGCACAAGCCGCCCTTTGCCTCGTCATTCCTCGCTTGGGGGCGACGTGGGCCGGGACCTGGGGGGCAAGCATCGGGCCGTTGGCTGTCAGCGCCTACGCACGCAGGTTACTCCTGGCGTCTGGATAAAGGGCGGCATTCCTGTGAGTCAAGTCCGCTCGACCTGTGAGAAGTCGAGTCCAACCGACGATATGCGGCCGAAGATCTGCACACCTACCTTGAGTCGCCTCGTCACGAAATCAGCGTCCTCGACCACGCCGTTAAACGAGGCGAACGGCCCATCCTTGATCCACACCTCGTCGCCGGGCTCGAATGCGCTGGGGTCGCGCTCGGTGAGCGTGTCGGAAAGCGCCTGGACAAACTGGCTGAGCTCATTGGGGGGGACCACGATCGGGCGGCCCAGGCCGTCGCGCACGGCATCGCGGACGAAATAGGTCTCGCCGTGGACGGCATCGACCGGTGCACCGGCCTTAAGCCCCACGAACAGGACGCGGCGCAGCAGTTGGCGCTGGACGATGCGGCGCCGGCCGTTCTCGGCGACCACCTCCACGCGCTCGTCGGTGAGCACCGCGGGGATGCCGGCGCGGTTGAGGTCTTTCGCAGCGCGGCGGGCATATCGCGGCTTGGCGACCACTACGTGCCACCTCCTGCCCGCGTCGATGGCCGATTCCGGCCGATTGTCGGGGCCGCGGGCGGTCTTCTGCGAGCTGGGCGGTACCTCCTCCGCATCGGCGGAACGGCCGCCAGCGGCCTCCTGTGCGGATTCCACGTCCGCCGCCAGCGTGGCCAGAGCCTCGCGCTGCTGCTCGCCCTGGGGATGGAGGCTGCGGCGGGCGGCCTCGGCCGTGAGCCGGGACCGCTCACGGCGGGCCTTCTCGCGACGGCGGCGGCGGCGGCGTTGTTCGGGGGTCATCGGCGCACCTCGGCTGGTGTGACGGGGTTGCGGGAATCGGGGTGCGGTCAGGCGGCCTTGCGGGCGCTCTCGATCAGTCGGCGAGGGACGTGGCAGCCGGGCTCGTTCGGCTTCGGCCCGAGGAACGGGAACCAGCTGCTCGGGTCCTGGCGCCAGCGTTTCACGCAATCGCGGAGGAAGGTCTCGGAGTAGTCGCCCGCGCCGGGAATCGTAACCTTCGGCCCGTCATCGCGCTTCGGCTTGGCGGAGATCCCGTCCCGCTGCCGGGCGACCCGTTGCCGAACGACGCGCTCCTCGACGCGCTCGGCGACGATCTCCCACGAGTAGATCCGCCGCTTGCCGGATAGGGCGTCGAGGCAGGCGGGGATGATCTCGTCCTCGAGGTCGAATCCCTGGGCGATCAGGCGGACGATCGGGCCGATCGCTGGGCTCTGCGGGGCGTGTGGGACGGCCTCACAGATCCGGGCCAGTACCCGGTCGTAGGTGGCGTGATTGTGCTCGATGGCCGCGGGCGCCACGGCCTTGCCCGCTGTCGAGGGGTTCGAATCCTCCCCCAAGGCGCGGCTGGGCACGTTCTGACCGGGCTGGACATCGGCCGGCGTGTCCGCGGGCAGGGCGTCGGCACCAGCGGCCTCGGCGTCATCCTCATCGCCCGCGGCGGCCCCCGCCGGGTTGGGGCCGCCCTCGCGTGTACGTGCGCCCGCGCCCGCGGGGGACGGGGCGCCATCGCTGCCGCGCCTAGTATTATCCTTTTCCCTTTCCTTTTCCCTTTCCTTTTCCGGCAGTGAGCCCTCAGTGAGTGACCCCTGATCGGGTACCGTCTGAGCCCACGGCGGAAGGGGTGTCATGGGCTTTCCGCGGCGGTTGATGTTCTGGTGGCGCCAGCCCGTAACCTCAAGAAACTGTTTGTTATCAACGTCGTAAAACCGGACGAGGCCACTCACTGAAAGCTCAGTGAGCATTCCGTGAATGTCGGCCGCCGTGAAATCATCGGACGGGTAGATCTGCGCCTTGATGCGCTTGGCGGAGACCGCCATGCGCCCGTGGTCATCGCAAAAATTCCATAGCCCGATGAACAGGAGGCGCGCCGGCACTGAAAGCTCCATGACTTGCTCGGAGGTCCAGTACTCGGGCTTGATGGTGCGGATGCGGGCCATGGTCAGGCTCCCGGGGCGAGGGCGTCGAGCCGGGACGAGGCGACGTCGCAGAACAGCTCAGCGGTGGTGAGGGGGCCGGCGCGGTTCTTCCCGAAGATCACCTCTAGGATGTTGCGCCGCTTCGCGAGGCGGTCAGCCAGATCGGGGTCACCGGTCCGCTTGACCTTCTCCTCAAGGTAGTAGGCATCGCGGTAGAGGAAGAGGACTCGGTCCGCGGCCTGCTCCAGGGAGCCGGAGTCGCGCAGATCGCCGAGATTCGGGCGCCGGTCAGTACGCTCTTGCTTTTCCGTCTGCCTGTTCAGCTGGACAAGCAATACAATGCAGACATCCTCAGCCTTCGCGACGGTCTTGAGACCATTTGCGATCTCGCTGATCTCAAGGTTGCGATTGCCCTTATAGCGGTCGGGCGACTTGATGAAGTCGAGGTAGTCGATGAACACGACACCGAGCTTGTGCCCGCGGCGCGCCATCCGCCGCCGCTCAGCCCGGATCCCATGAACGATCTTCGGAAGGGTGATGTCATTCCCGACCTCAAGGCGCAGGGGCAGCCCGTCGTACTGCGACTTCGCCCAATGCAGCCGGTACATATCGGCGTCGGAGAGGCGTGTAGCCTGCATGACATCGCCAAATTCGATCGCGCCCTGACGATCCCATGCGATGTCGGTCAGGTACCGGGCGACCTGCTGCTCCCGGGTGATCTCCAGCTGGTAGACGAGCGTACCAGCCTTCTGAGCGGCACGGCGGCTGAACGAGGTCAGCACTACGCTCTTGCCCATCCCCGGGCGCCCGGCGATGAGCCAGAGCTCGCCGCGTCGGTACCCGCCCTTCGTAAGCGCGTCGATCACGGGCAGACCGGTCGGAATGGCCTCATCCTCGAGCGTCCCATTGCGCTTGGCCTCGACACGATCAAGCAGCCACTGCGCAGCCTCGTCGCCATACATGCCGGCTAGATGATCGGAGCCCTCATCCGCGCGGCAGTCCAGCATGGCCGCCTCGATGTCGTCGACGATGCTGTCGGACGAGGACTCGATGCCCTCGTTCCGGGCGCGATCGGCGGCCTGCTCGGCCGCCTGGATGATCCGGCGCCGGGCAGCGAGATCACGAACGATGAGAGCGTAGCCCTTGGCGTTGACGGTGGTCGCCTGCACCGCCAGCTCGCGCAGGTACGCGCCGAGGGTCAGATCCTCATCGACCTCCTTGTCGCCGATGTACGCCTTCGCGGTGATCGGCGTACATGGGAGACCCTGTGCGATCATCGCGGCCATCTCGCGCCAGATCTGCCCGTGCAGGGCCTCGAAGAAGTGCTCCGGGGTGACGATGGAAGCGACCTCGGCCATCACGTCGTTGTTGTGCAGGACCGCGCCGAGCAACGCCTGCTCAACATCGATACTGTGCGGTAGCGGGGGGGCCTCATTCTGGCCGCCGCCGATCCCCTGGAACGGGATGACGTTGCCTTGCCTGCGCATCAGGCTCTCCTCGTGGTGGTGCTGAAGTCACGGCTGGCAAACAGCGCCAGCCATCGCGCCCACGCGGCACCCGCCGCGCGGCCGTCCTCAATCCGGCACGAGCCCGCGGCGTTCGCGCGGGTGGCCAGAACCTCGTCCCAGGCCCGCGCTAGCTCGGCGCTAATCGCAATGAGCCGGAGGGCGGGAATTCCGTAGGCGATCTCCTGCCACTCGGCCCATGCGCGGCCGGCAGCCATGCCCTTGAGCAAGTCCGCGGATGCCTCCGCGGCTTTGTGGGCTTCTCGGTAGAGGCGCCAAGCGAGAGGCTCCCCAACAGCACCGATACGGCGATGGGCGGCGCTCATGCGGCCCCCCGATCGTAGGCCGCCAAGATGCGCTCCCGCTGGCGGACCGGCAGGGCTTCGAGGATGCGGAGCGCCAGAGCGCGCCGCTCCGGATCGAAGTGGTCGCCCAGCGCCTCCGCGGCCGGGCGGGCTTCCGGTACCGCGCCGATCGCGCCGGTGAGGCGCACGGCGTCGGTCCCGCGGGTGAAGATCCCGACGATGCCGGCCTGAAACACGGGCAGGGACCGGAAGCTCATGTCAGGCCCCCGCGAGCGCGAGCAGGGGCGCATCCGCCTGGACGCCGTAGAGGCGGGCATCGTCGGGCCGCGTGCAGCGCGCCCGGGTGCCGGGGGGCAGATGGGTGAATTCGGGCTTGCGGCCGCGGTTCGCCGTCTTCCGCCAGATCACCCAGGCGTAGTCGGTGGCGGTGCTCGCCGCCGGATCCCAGCGACCGCGGGTCATGGGCACCCGCTCGCAGAACTGCGCCACGATCGAGGGCGGCTGCGGGCCGAACAGCTTCTCGTAACGCTCGGCCCCGGCGAGCCAGGAGGTCCGCACCAGCAGCGCCATGCCGACGCGGGCGAGCGGCAGCGCGGTCAGGGCGAACTCGAGCGCGACCGAGAAGGGCGGGTTGGTGATGATCCAGTCCGGGCGGTAGGCGTGCCCGGCCGGGTCGAGGAAGTCCCGCACCCGAAAGCCGCGGCCGTAGTCGAACACGTCCGAACCTTCCGCGTGCCAGAACTCCTCCTGCAGGGGCCCGACCATGTGCCCCTCGCCGCAAGCCGGATCCCAGACCTCCTGGCCCGCGATCGGCACGCCGCGCTCGCGCAGCAGCGCGCAGAGCGCGCGGGTCGCCCACGGGGGCGTGGGGAAGAAATCGAGGGCGGTCGGCGGCTCGCGCCGGCTCGCCATCACGGCGCGGGCGTCCCGGGTCTTCATGCGGCCCTCAGCGGGCGGGCGCCGAGCGGCCCGGCCAGGAAGCGGCCGGCATGGGCCTTGGCGAAGGTGCAGACGCCCCCGACCCAGAGGGCGAGGGCGTCGGCCTCGTCATCGCGCTGCACGTCCCAGCCGTAGCGGCGGGCGACGTGCATCATGGTCTCCTTGTCGGCCCGGCCGTGCCCCGCGAACCGCTTCTTGTTCGTCTGGATATTCTCCTCGATGCAGCGGATCTCGGCCTGGTGGCAGACCAATTCAGTCACCCCGGCGAGGCACATCAGCTTGCGGGCAGTGGTGATATGGGTCTTGCCGGGCGTGAGGATCGGCGCCTCGAACACCACGATCGCGATGTCCTCGCCGGCGATCTTTAGGCTCAGCCAGTCCTGGAACGCCGCGAGCAATTTCCCGATGTCATTGCCCGTCGAGGGCAGGGTGTAGTGCCCGAAGGCTGGATCGCCGTCCGGCGACCCGAGGGCCCAGCCGGTCGAGGCGACCGAGAGGTCGAGGGCGAGGATCTTGCGCATCGGCGTAGCGCGTCCCGGCTCAGTTTAGGGTCTTGCCGCTAACGCGGGTCGGCTTGATGCCTTTGGTGATCGCCTCTGCATTCGCCGCGGCCTGGGCGGCGCCGGCATCGGCCGGCGGCTGGTCAGCCTTCGGCGCCTCAGCGAACAGGTCGGCCTGATCATTGAAGCCGAGTACGTCGCAGTAGTGCCGGAACGTCTGGAGGTACGCGGAACGGTCCTGAGCCTCCATACGCTTGAGCGCCAGTGCGGCCTTGAACGCCTTCCGATTGATCCCGAACCGCTCCTCCGCGTCCTTGATGAACGCGCCCATTTCGCCCCTCGCGCTGTCCATCTCCGCCTTGTGACTGTCGGCCTGCGAAAACAGCGTCTGCAGAACTTCAGCGGCGGTCATCGTTCCGCCGTTCTCACTCATCCGTGCGGCCATTCGTGTTACTCCCGAGTAGAGCGGCCGGCGGCCGCGCGCTGCTATAATCCAGTTATTGACGACGAGCCGAGGAAAACGATAATTGAGGGCGGCAACGGCTCATATATCGTGCCGCAGAAGCTGCAAATCCGCGAAGCACTTGAAGAAGTGCAGAAGCGCCGACCGGCAAAGGGGCTGTATATTGCGCTGTGCACGCAACCGGCGACCAACCGAGGCCCTTAGGAAGGCGGGCGCTCATCACGCCGCGCACTCCCGCGGCACGGCGGCAACAGCGGCGCGCTTCGCCGCAAGGCAGATCGCAAGGAACTGGTCGGCGGTGACCCTGCCACCGGTCACCCGCTCGACATCGAGCGCGATGTCCAGGCTGACGTTCCGCTCGCCGCGCAGCGGCCGGGAGATCGTCGTCGCCGCGCGGCCCATCCGCTCGGCGAGTTTGGAGACGTTATCGCCTGTCTCCTCGAAGTACTGCTCTAGCGCGTTCATGCCGCCGCGAACCTCAAAGGTTGGGTCCGCCAATGTTGCCAAATAGGCAAGATGAATTCAAGCCTGTTGGTTGCCTATCTGGCTATGGCCTCGGGCGGCTGGTCGGGCGAAATTGTCGAATGGGCAAGACCAATCGAACGCGGCTCACACCTGCGGAGAAGCCGAACCGCATCGCGGAGTGGCGTGAGAAGCGCGGGCTGACGCTCGAGGCACTCGCTGAGGCGACCGGCTTCTCGACGGGCTATCTATCCCGCATGCAGAACGGCAGCCGGAACGTTTCCCTCAAGAACCTGGCGAAGATCAGCGAGGCCCTTAAGGTTCCTGTTGCGGACCTGGTTCCGGAGGGCGAAGAAGTACCTCCCGGCGGGGAGGCGTCCCCGATCCCGCTGCCAAAAGGGATGGTGCGCGTGATCGGGATTGCAAAAGCCGGGCTGTTTAGGGAGGTCGAGTCCCTGGCCTACTTTGTCCACGATCCAATTCCGGCCTACCCAGACACGGAATTTCCTCACGCTAGACAGTTCGCCGTGTTAGTTGAAGGCGACTCTATGAACGCCGCTACCCCCGTTCCGATCCCGGACGGGGCAAAGTGTATTTGCGTGGACTTCGACGACATCAACATTCCCCTCCGGTCTGGAATGAAGGTCGTTGTAGAGCAGATCCGCGACGGCGGCCATCTGCGCGAGTGGTCCGTCAAAGAGGTGAAGCTGTTCGCCGACCGAGTTGAATACCACCCGCGCTCGACGTCTCGCGAGTTCAAACCGATCGTTGTGCCCAAGGATGCTACGGCCGACACCGGCCGGGTCGTGCGCGTCCTTGGGTTGGTGCGTGAGGTCAACGCACGGATGCCTATCTCCTAAGCACCCCAATCATCGGAATCCGCATCCCAGGAGCCGTGGGCATGGTCGACGCCCGTCAGCTGGGCTGACGGGCACTCGCAGACGCTGCAGACTACGACCATCCGGCGCAAGAGGCCGCATTCCAGAAAATCCTCGATATTGGCCGGCGGCTCTGCTTCCGTACTAGCATCCACTAGCCGCATTGTATCTTTCAGACAATTTGCGCAGCGCAGGTGAACTGCGAAGGCATGCGGGTTTCTGCCATTGATTATGTCGTCGGCCGTAAGACTGTCCTGACTCATAGCGGCTCCCGAGTCGACCCGTTTGTTCTCATTTCGTTCGCGTTCCGGCCGGGAGTCAATCGGCGGAATTCCCGTTTTGCGTGCCTGTGGAAAGGTGTGGATTGTGGAGCTGGACCGGGCCCGATGCGTGAGGGTCGCCACATTGCTAGTGCCTATTTGGCAATTTCTCACTTGCGTGAATTTTGCCTCTTTGGCAAGGTTGTGCCATCGCGATCTCGCGACGGAGCACGCCGATGCCGTCCCATCAGGAAACCTCGATCGTCGCCTTTCCCGGCCCGGGCGACACCGCCAAGCGCGTCGCGGCCTCCCGCCTCCGTGACGCCGTAGAGGCCTTAGCCGCGGCCGAGCGGCGCCTGAACGAGATCACCCTTACCCTCGTCGCGGGGTCCATCGACTTCGCGCGCACCAGCTCTGACGCCGAGAAAGCTATCACCGAAGCGACCGCCCGCGTCTTTGAGCGCCGCCGGGCGCTGGATGAGATCCGGTTCGAGCTGGTTGCCCCCGAGGATCACCGCCTCGTCGCGAACGACGAGGAAGACCTCGAGCGGGCGCACAAGGCCCGCCTCCGCGAGATCGAGGCCGAGATCCCGACCTACGCGCCGCCGCGCCTGACCGCGGCGTGCCTCGGCCTGTCCTCCGTCTCCCGCTGAAGGAAGTCTGCCATGTACGCGGCTGCTTGCGCCGGGGCTCGTCCCGGTGCGGATCCCGTCATCCGTCCCGTCATGGATCCCGTCGCCCATGCCGGGAAGAATGCCCTGATGGAGGCCGGCATCATCCCGCTGCTCGGCCTGCCCCAGCCCGAGGTCAAGGACGAGGCGCATACCTTGCGCCTCGCGGTGATCGGGCTCCGCGCCCGGCATCAGGCGACGGCGGTCGACCTCGATGAGATCGCCGGGCTGCTGCGCGACGGCGCATCGGAACTGGCCCTGGAACGGGTCGTCTCGCTCCGCGCCTTCGTCGCCTCGGCCGCCGCCGGCCTCGCTCCAGAGACGCTGTGATGCTGACCGGCGATCAGCTCGCCGTGGCGATCGCCTCGGCCCCTGTCCTGCTCCTGGCCCTGCTCTGGGCGGCAGGCGACCTCGTCCGCCTCTGGGCCCAGCAGCGCCCGGCCGCCCGCCCGCGGGGGACGGCCCGCCGGGCCCTCGGCGACCTTCTCGGCGCGCTGCTGCTGTCGGCCGCCTGGGGCTTCTTGGGGCTCTCCACGCTCTGCGACGCGCTCGGCAAGCGCGCCGCGGGCCAGCGCTACGGGGGCGGCCGGTGAAGATCGAGCGCCACCGGATCAACCCGGCCAAGGACCGCGCCGGCTGGCTCGCCCTGCGGGCCCCGGACATCACCGCCTCGGTCGCGGGCGCCATCCTCGGCGTCCACGAGTACACGACCCGCTTCGAGCTCCACGCGCTCAAGGCCGGGCACCTCTCCGAGGATCCGACCGAGACCCCGGCCATGCGCCGGGGCCGCCTCCTCGAGGACGACGCGCTGCAGATCCTCGCGGAGGACCGGCCGCACTGGAAGGTGACGCCGGCCAACAATGTCTACCTGCGCGCGCCGGACCTTCGGATCGGCTGCACGCCGGACGCCTACGCGGTCGATCCCGAGCGGCCCGGCCGCGGGGTGATCCAGGTCAAGACCACCTCCGACTTCGTCTTCCGGCACAAGTGGCGGGCCGAGGGCGAGATCGAGCTGCCGCTCTGGATCGCCGTCCAGGCGATCGTGGAGGCGAAGCTGGCCAAAGCCGCCTGGGCGGCGGTAGCGCTCCTCGTGGTCGGGCACGGCCTCGACCTGCACGTGGTCGACATCCCGCTCCACGCCGGCATCTGGGACCGCCTTGTCGAGGAGGTGCGCGGGTTCTGGCGCGGGGTCGAGGACGGCGTGCCCCCGCCGGCCGACTATACCCGCGACGGCGATGCGCTGGCCGCCCTCTACCCGCCGGACGACGGCCTGCCGGTGCTCGATCTCTCAGGCGACAACCGGGCGCCCGCCCTGGTCGATGAGCGCGCCGCGGCGGCCGCCGCGATCCGCGACGCCGAGAAGCTGAAGAAGGCCCTCGACGCCGAGCTGGTCGAAAAGCTCGCCGGCCACACCCAGGCGACCCTCGGCGACGGCCGGCTGATCGTCCGCAAGACCCAGCACCGGGCCTCCTACACGGTCCAGGCGACCTCCTTCCCGCAGATCACCATCCGCAACCCGAGAAAGGCAGCCGCATGAGCGCTGGAGCCCTCACCCTGTCCGACGCCGAGAAGAAGATCGCCGAGCGGGTCGATGTCGGGTCGGCGAACGCCCTCACGGTCTCCTCTGAGCGCGGCGGGATCGCCTTCGCGAATGCCGGCCAGCTGCTCGAATTCTCGAAGATGATGGCGATCGCCAAGAGCGGCATCCGCGCCCACCTGCGCGGCAATCCGGGCGCCTGCCTCGCGATCGTCACCCAGGCGGTCGAGTGGGGACTGAGCCCCTTCGCGGTCGCCAATAAATCCTACTTCGTGAATGACCAGATCGCGTTCGAGAGCAGCCTGATCCAGGCGGTGATCCTCAAGCGTGCACCGATCAAGGGCCGGATCCGGTTCGAGTACACGGGCGAGGGAGATCAGCGGCGCTGCCGGGCTTGGGCGCGCCTCGCCGACGAGCCGGACGAGATTGTCGAGTACACGTCGCCGCCGATCGAGAAGATCACGCCGAAGAACTCGCCGCTGTGGAGGAATGACCCGGATCAGCAGCTGTCCTACTACTGCGGCCGGGCGCTCTGCCGGCGCCACTTCCCCGATGTGCTGCTCGGCGTCTACGCCGAGGACGAGATCGAGGCGACCCCGGCCCGCGGACCGGAGGCGGCGCGGGATGTGACGCCCCGCGGGCTCGCCTCGAAGCTCGACGTCCTGGCGGCCGGGCCGAAGGCGCCGCTGCCCGTGACCGATGCCGTGGAGGCCTTCACCGCCCCGGAGGAGCCGCCCCAAGAGACCGCGGAGGAGGCCCGTCCGCCCGTGGACGACTTCCCGGGGGGTGATGCGCTTGTCACCCCTCCGACCGAGCGGGAGCCCGGCGCGGACGAGGAGGAGGGCGAGGACAAGTTCCTGGGCGATCCCGAGCATCCGGACTTCAAGGCGGGGGCGCTGGCCAAGCAGCGCGGCCACCGGCGGCGCTGCCTGAACCAGTCAATCGCGGGCGATCCCGAGCGCCTGAACCGCTGGTTCGCTGGCTACGACAGCGCCGAGGCTCTGGCGGGCAGGGAGGGCTGACCGATGCGCGCCCTTCCCATCACGATCACGGCCAACGACTCGGGGCACTTCAACCTCACCGTCGGGCACGGCGAAAATACCCAGCACGCGACCGGCCTCGCGTGGGACGAGCTCCTCGGCATGGTGGGTGTGCTCACCCACCCCGAGATCCGGTCCGCGCCCTACGGCATCAGCAAGGTCCGCGCGGTCGGTGCTCCGGAGCCGGACGCCCCCGCGCCCTGCGTCCCGCGGCACCAGGAGCCGGCGCCGCCGCCGCTGCCCGAGCCGATGGCGGTGATCCGCATCCCGCTCGATCAGGCCAATCAGCTGTCGTCCGGCATGGCCGACCTGCTGTGCTGGCTCGGCGGCTTCCGGGCGGCGCTCCATAATGATGCTCTCGACCGCTTGCCCATGGGGATCGACCAGACCCGCGAGGCGCGCCGCCTGATCCGTGCGGCGATCTCTGACGCGACTGGAGATGACTTCGCGGAGCTGCCGTTCTGATGGGCGCGCCCAGCTGCTGCGGGGCGCTCGCGCGCCTCACGACCGGCCGGGAGATCTATCCCCACCGCGTCGATCTCGCCCGCACGTCCTTCTGGAAGTGCGACACCTGCCAGGGGCACGTCGGCTGCCATGAGGGCACTCACCAGCCCCTCGGCACTCCTGCCACCGCCGAGGTGCGCGCCGCCCGCAAGGCGGTGCACCGGGTGCTCGACCCGATCTGGCAGGATGCCTGGCGCATCCGCGCCTACGTCGGGCGGCCGAAGCGCGACCGGCGAAGGATCCAATGCGCGGCCCGGCGCCGGCTCTACGCCTACCTCGCCCACCGCCTCGGGATTCCGCGCGAGGCGTGCCACGTCGGCATGTTCGACCTCGACCGCTGCGCCGCGGCGCTCGCGGTGCTGGACGGCCTCACCTACGGCGCCGTGCGCGCCTGGGCGCAGCCGATCGAGGCCGCGGCCCGCGCGGCCGGGAAGCCCAGGCCGCTCCGCGAGCGCGGGAGGGCCGCGGCATGATGCAGGCCGAGCACGCCACCGAGCTGCGCGCGCTGCGCCGCGCCCTGGCCGAGAAGGAGGCCGAGGTCGCCGAGCTGCGGCGGGCCCTGACCGGCTCCCTGACCACGCCCCGCGCGTGGGGGCTCACCGCCACCGAGGAGCGCCTGCTGCTCGCCCTGCGGCGCGGCACCCTGATGAGCCGCGACGCGCTGATGACCGCCGTCTACCAGCTGGCCGACGACGAGCCGTCCGAAGGCGTCCTCGACGTGATGATCAGCAAGCTGCGGCGGAAGCTCGCCCGGCGCGCGGCCGGCATCCACATCGAGACCGCCTGGGGGCGGGGGTGGCAGCTGGCTCCCGAGAGCGCGCGGATGCTCGCCCGGATCCTCGATCCGAGCATTCCCGACCACCGCAAGCCGAAGGCCCGGCGGTTCTTCTGGCCGGAGCCCGCGGTCACCCGGCTGGTCGAACTGTGGAAGCAGGGCCGGACCTCCCCGCAGATCGCGAAGATCCTGGCCCAGGAGGGCCTGTGCCGGGTCTCGCGCTGCGCGGTGATCGCCAAGCTCCACCGCCTCGGTCTGCTGGGGGAGGGCCGCCATGGATGAGCCCTGCGCCTGCCCCTACTGCCGCCTCACCCGCCGGATGATGGAGGTCATTGCCGAGGAGGCCGCCGCCAGCGGGATCGCTGCCAGCGGCTTGTCGCTCCGCGCGGCGGACGTGGCCCTCATCGCCCTGGCGCGCGTGGCGGGGATCACGCTGAACCGGATCGATGACATCGGCACGGATCGCTTCGCCAACCTCGTGGTGCAGGCCCGCGACTGCGCCCGCGCGGAGATCAGCGCCGCGGGAGGCATCCAGTGATCTGGGCCCTCCTGCACTACCAGCGGGTGATCGCGACCGGCTGCCTCGCCGACGTCCTCGACGCGGCCGAGGGCGACGACGTGATCGAGCGGACCTTCCTGCCCGGCGGGCTGCGCGAGATCGCGCGCATCCTCGAAGTGCCGGTCCATGCCCTCTTCGGCGCCGAGCAGGAGCCGGCGGCCGGTGGCGAGATCTTCACCCTCGTGACGCTGCCCGGCACGGTGCAGCTGCTGCGCGCCTACGAGGCCCTGGTGCCGGTGCGGCGCCGCGCGCTGCTGACCCTGATCGGCCCGGCCGAGGATGCGATCGGGGAGGCACCCTGATGGTCGCCTACAACTTCAAGCCGCGCTTCGTGGAGCCGATCGCGCTGGGCGCCAAGGCCCAGACGATCCGCGCCCACCGCGGCGTCACCAACCAGGGGCGCCACGCGCGGCCCGGCGAGGCGCTGCAGCTCTACACCGGCCAGCGGACCCGCCACTGCAAGCTGATCGGCCGGACCACCTGCGAGAGCGTGGACCGGATCATCCTGACCCTGCCGAGCATTGCGCAGCGCCCGTCCGTGATCCTGACGAACGGCGCCGGCACCGTGACCGAGGACACCGACGATCCGGCCGCGCTCGACGCCTTCGCGCGGCGGGACGGCTTCCGCGACTTCGATGACCTGGCTGCCTTCAGGCGCGCGGAGCATCCGGACGTCTGGGTCTTCTCCGGCGTCGTGATCCGCTGGCCGCCCTTCCAGAACTTCGACGCACTTGGAGGTGCCGCATGACCCCCGCTCCCGACACCGCTCAGTGCCGACAGCTCGGCGACCAGCTGATAGCGCTCTGCGCCGGCTTCCCCTGCGAGATCGCCATGCTCGCGCTGGCCGACGCCCTGGCCATGGGGGCCGCCCAGGCGGCCGACACGCCCGACGAGGCCGCGGCGATCCTGCGCGACCTCCTGCCCGAGATGCAGCAGTCGGTCCGGGTCAACTGGCCGGCGGTCCTGCGCGCCCGGGCCGCGCTCGGCTGCGGGGGAGGACGCGCCTGATGCCCGCCCCCTCCTCCGCTTCGCAGGGTGGACCGATGACCACCGAGACCCAGGCCGGCCCGGCCTTCCGCCGCTTCGACGGCGCCGACATCTGGCTCGGCCTCACCCGCGAGGAGCAGGCCCGGATCGGCGCTGTCGCGATCGAGCTGGTCGCCTCCTGGCGGCTGCGCCAGCGCGTCTACGAGGACCAGCTAAGCGACATCCTCGGGCGCGCGGCCGAGGCCGCCGAGACCCTGCTGACCCGGATGCTCACCATGGAGGTGTCCGAGGCGCTGCCGGACGGCGCCCTGGAGGCGGAGGACGGCGTCACACCGCGCGTCCCGTTGCTGCTCGGCGGAATCTGCCGGGATTGCGGCTGCACCCAGGAGGACGCCTGCCCCGGCGGCTGCGGCTGGGCCGGCGAGGACCAGTGCTCGACCTGTGCCCGCGAGAACGCCCCAGCGGCGGGCCGGATCGAGCTTTGACCCGGAGGCAGTGCATGGCCGAGAACAGCAAGATCGAATGGTGCCACCACACCTTCAATCCCTGGGTGGGCTGCACTCGCCTCAGCCCGGCATGCGACCACTGCTACGCCGAGGCCTGGGCCAAGCGCACCGGACAGGCGCACCTCTGGACCGGCGAGCGCCGCCGGACCAGCGCCTCGAACTGGCAGCAGCCGCTCAAGTGGGACCGCGCCGCGGCAGCGGCCGGCGAGCGGCATCGGGTCTTCTGTGCCTCGCTGGCCGACTTCTTCGACAACCAGGTGCCGAGCCGCTGGCGCGACGACGCTTGGCACCGCATCGCCCAGACCCCGCACCTCGATTGGATGCTGCTGACGAAGCGCCCGCAGAACATCGCCAAGATGCTGCCGGGCTCGGCGATCGGCGCGCCGGCCTGGGGCGCGGGCTGGCCGAACGTCTGGCTCGGCACGACGATCGAAGACCGTGCCCGGCTGCGGAACCTCGACGCGCTGAGGACCGTGCCGGCGCGGGTCCGCTTCCTGTCCTGCGAGCCGTTGCTCGAGGATCTCGGTGAGATCGACCTCACCGGCATCCACCTCGTGATCGTCGGCGGCGAGAGCGGCCCGGGCGCCCGGCCGATGCGTGCGGAGTGGGCGCGAGCCATCCGAGGCCAGTGCATCGCGGCGGGCGTCGCCTATCACTTCAAGCAGCACGGCGACTGGATCGACGTCGACCAACTGCGCCACCTCGACGGCTGGACGGGCGGGCCTGAGTTCGGGCGCTTCGACCACTGCCGCTACGACCAAGACGCCGAATGCCTGCGGATCGGCAAGGCCGCCGCCGGCCGCCTCCTCGACGGCCGCACCTGGGATCAGATGCCGGAGGTGCGTCCGTGAGCACCTTCGAAACCATCCGGCTCGGCGCCATCACGCTCTACGCGCTCTTCGGCGCCACCCGCTACAGCTGGCGCGCCGTGCGAAGGGGAGGGGGAGGGAGACAATGAGACCAGGCGCTCTGACGGAGGGCGAGGCCGATGCGATCTACACCGCTCTGGTCGAGGAGGCTGGGGCACCCGACGACGTATACGACCGCGAGATGTTCGTGCGCTCCGCAGCCGGCGTGCTTCCACTGGAATGGCGCTTCCAGGGGCGGCTCGGGTTCGGCGGCAAGCTGTACTTCGACGGGGAGAGGCCGCCGCGTGTCGATTGCTACCCGCAGGATCGGAATGAGGAGCGCGAGGCGATCATCGCCCGCACCAACGAGCGGCTCACCATACTGGAGATCCTCCGTGCGTGAGTTCGTGCGCGTCGCGCTCGGGGCGCCGCTCGTCGTGTGGTGTCACAGTCGGGGAGGGGCCGATGCCTGAGAGTCCGCTTGCGAGCTTCCCGATCCCCGACCGTCTCGCCCGCGCCTTCCAGGAGCGGACCGCCATCACCCTTGCCGAGGCCGCCAACGCTCTGGAGATGAACCAGAAGCAGCTTCGGGCCGAGGTGAAGGCCGGCAAGGTGAAGTACGTCTTGCGGGGTCAGAGTCAAACCCGCAAGCTGCGCCGGTTTCTTCTCGTGGATCTGCTGGAATACCTCAACGGGGAGCGCCGCCAGGAATGTCCGTCTACAAGCGCCCGAACTCCGCGTTCTACTGGTGCGAGTTTGCAATCGGGGGTCATCGAATTCGATGCTCTACGGGCGAAACTGATCGCCGGCAGGCGCAAGTCGCCGAAAAGAGACTAAGGGAAAAGAAGCGCCTCGAACTGGCAGAAGCCGAGAACCGTCGGGCCGAATGGGGCGGTAAAGAACCGCCGACCATGGCGCATGTCTGTACCCGATACTTCAACGAGGTAGGACAGTTTCACGCGACGCCCGACACGACGTGGTGGGCGCTCGAATGGCTCGCGCACCACTTCGGCAAGGAGACGCTCCTCTCGGAGATCACGACGGAGCGGATCGCGGAGATGGTCGCGTATCGGCGCGGGATCCGCGTGCGCCGGGATCCGGAAACGGGAGCGCTGCGCGAGATCCCATCGGAGAAGGTCGCGAACGCCACCGTGAACCGCTACGCGGTGGAGCCCCTCCGGAAGCTGTTCCGACGCGCCCGGGACGTGTGGCTCTACCAGATACCCTACCCGCGCTGGGGCGACCTGCGGTTATCCGAGCCGCAGGAGCGCATCCGCGAGGCGGACCCGGACGAGGAGCACCGGATCGTCGAGGCGCTCGGGCCGGACTATGGCCGCCTGTTCCGGTTCATGATGGCGACGGGCACCCGCGCCAGCGGCGCCCTGCTCACGTGGCCGCAGATCGACCGTCGCAACCGCGTGGCGCGGATCAGGAACAAGGCCAAGGACGGGCAGGCCCGCTGGTACACGATCCCGCTCACGAACGCGTGCCTCGCGATCCTGGACGAGTGCAAGGGGCACCACCCAATCGCCGTGTTCACCTACACCGTGGCGCGCACCCGGGACGGACGGACAAAGGGCGAGCGGCTGCCGATCACAGACAACGGCTTCAAGACGCACTGGCGGCGCTGCATCCGCGAGGCCGGCCTCGCCGAAGGCTTCCGGCGACATGACACCCGCCACACCGCCGGCACCCGCTACGTTCGGGCGACCGGCAACCTGAAGGGCGCGCAGAAGCTGCTGGGTCACTCCCGCATCGAAACCACGACCCGCTACGCCCACGTGCTCCTCGACGACATCCGGGCAGGGCTTGAGGCCGTGGAGGCCACCCACACTGCTCAATCTCCCCACATTGAGCCCCACATTGACGCGGCTGAAGGCAGAAAATCGAGTTAGATCAGGTGTTTAGTGCGTCAGAACGTTGTTCTGGGGGACTAGGGGTCGTGGGTTCGAATCCCGCCGCTCCGACCATTTATCTTCAGGAACTTAGCCCTGATCTTGAGGTGGTGCCGGCACCCCGGTTTGCAGAACGGTTTGCAAAATCGTGGGTCTGCGACGCGCCCACGATGGTCTGGACGGTGCCGGTCGCTCTCGCGCTGGCAGCCTAACGCCACGCTAAGACGTGGCGATGTTTGCCACCGAATCGTCTCCCGGTCCCCCCGCCGTGCTCGCATAGAGCCGCGGGCTCGCCAACCTGTCGCTGGGCCAGCCGCCGTGTCCTGGCTTCAGGCTCGACGCGGCCGTCCGCGGCTACCTCGATGACCCCACGCCCGGCATGCGGCTGATCGCGGAGGGGGGTTGCTCTCGACCTCGCCGCGGTCGTGCTGGCCCACCCCTATGACCGCGAGTTTTGGCATTCTGCAATTTAGTCTGCTTTCTCTTCGTTACTGCCAGAGCGGTCCGCTGCGAGGTGCGCAGGGTCCGGCTTCAAAGGTTGCGCTTGGCCTGAGAAAAGGCCCAGTCAAGCCAAGGGGTAAGCGCCTCGAGATCGTCACGCTCGACGGTGCCGCCGCACCAGATGCGAAGACCCGGGGGCGCATCGCGGTAGGCGCCGATGTCGAAAGCGACCTGCTCCCGTTCCAGGATCTCGACGATGTCCTTCGTCAGGGCTGCAGTTGCCGCATCGCCCCTGGCGAGCACGTCGGGATCGGTGATGACGAGGCAGACGCTCGTGTTCGAGTAGGTGGCTGAATCGACCGCAAGATTGGTAATCCAGGGGGTCCGCGCCACCCAGTCATGGATCACCTTGGCGTTGGCGTTGGCCCGTGCGTGAAGCGCGTCGAGGCCGCCGATCGACTCGGCCCAGCGCAGGGCATCAAGGTAGTCTTCGACCGCGAGCATCGAGGGCGTGTTGATCGTGTCCCCCTCGAAGATGCCGTCTATCAGCTTACCGTTCTTTGCGAGGCGGAAGACCTTCGGCACGGGCCAAGCGGGGGTGTGGCTCTCGATCCGTGCGACGGCGCGTGGCGACAGAACCAAGACGCCATGAGCAGCTTCGCTGCCCATCACCTTCTGCCAGGAGAAGGTGACAACATCGAGCTTGTCGAAAGGCAGAGGCTGCGCAAAGGCTGCCGAGGTGGCATCGCAGATCGTGATGCCTTCGCGGTCCGCCGCGATCCAGTCGCCGTTCGGCACCTTCACGCCCGCAGCCGTGCCGTTCCAGGTGAAGATGACGTCGTTGTGCCAAGTGTCGATCCGAGAGAGATCCGGCAGCACGCCATAGGGTGCTTGGTGAACGCGAGGATTGATCTTCAGCTCTTTCAACGCGTCCGTAACCCACTCGGCCCCGAAAGCTTCCCAGGCAGCGACCTCGACGGCCCTCGGGCCCAGCATCGTCCACATGGCCATCTCGACGGCACCGGTGTCGGAGCCCGGCACGATGCCGATGCGGTAGCCGGATGGTACGCGCAGGACTCGACGGGTCAGGTCTATGGCTTCCTTGAGCCTGCTCCTGCCCAGTGGAGAGCGGTGGGAGCGGCCGAGTACCGCCCTTGAGAGCGCATCGACCTGCCAGCCAGGACGCTTGGTGCACGGCCCAGACGAGAAGCAGGGCACACGCGGACGCACCTCAGGCCGACGAGATGCCGCCTCAAGCGATCCGGATTTGCCGGAAGCGCCCGTGCCCATCACATGAAGAGTGCCCTGCATCGCGGCTGCCTCCTGCTACTGGACCAGCATGTTGCGGAACTGCCAGGGATCGCTCTCGTCGATGTCCTCCGGGAACAGCCCGGGACGGTCGGCGAGCACGGCCGAGGTCACCTGCAGGCCGGTGGCGTTCTGGTAGGGGGCGATGCGGCGCGTCTCCTCGATGGAGAGCTGCGAGCCGTACCAGTAGGCGTTCTTGCCGTGGCCGTAGAGGAACACGCCGATCACGATGGGTCCAGTGATGCGGCCATGCACGGGCCAATGGCGGTCAACCATATCTGCATCCTGCAGGGGCGTTGAAACGGGCCGGCCTTCAGGCACAGCCGTGACGGCGACATCGCCACGCCCCAGTGGGCGACGTCGCCGAGGCCTGTAGGAGAACGGAGAGCTCTTAGTGCTTGAGGAATGCTCTGGTCGTTTTTGGAGCATCCTCGACGAAACGCAGTCCAACGCCTTCAACTGCAACCACGTGCCGACCACCCGTCTGGGTGTCACAGAAGGGCATCCGATCTCCGACCTTCAGGCCCAGCAGCGCGATGCCAAGTGGGCTGCCCGCCGAGATCTCGTCGTCGGGGCTTATCAAGTCACAAGGATGCACGAGCATGTGAGCCCGCAGGCATGGCTCGTCATCGATCCGGTAGATCACACGACAATTGGCTGAAACAACCTGGTCGGGCAGCTCCATGGCCGGGCATACCGTCGCCCGCTCCAATTCAGAAAATAGAAAAACGACGTTACGGTCTCCGTGCATGTAGGCTGTGAGCCCATACACGACGAGACGGTCAAAATCGTAATTAGAAATCGTAATCGGTGGGAGGCTGGGGACTCCGTCCATACTGGCACCTCACAGCATGACCGCCCCGCGCAGCTATTCCGGGCAGTGCAGATCGCGGCGCAGCCGTTTCCAACGGCGTGCACGAAGAACAACGATTATGTGCTGGAGATTTTTCCCTGGGCCTGGCCTCACCCTGACAAGGTTAGCCAAGCGCCAGGGCTAAGAGCCTGCTTGGAGGCTGCCCGCGCGTGCCAGGAGGCGGATGCTTTGAAGGCGATTGGACATAGCGTCTTCCAGGATAGACAGAGCCATTCGGGAGTCAAGTGGGGCTTGGCGGGCTGTCAGGGCAATCGCTTCTGCGTCAGGGAGTCAGTGGCAGGTGTGCCTATGATTCATGAGGGCTTTGTGCCGGAAGCCGCCTGGAGGGCGAGGGCCGCATCGTCCAGCCCGACAGCAGGGTGGGGCGGAGCGCCCCTTCTACCGCGCGATGGGGCCGTTCGGGCCCGAGCAGCTGCAGTGGTCGGACAAGGCGAGCGCCGAGCTCGTTGCGGTGCTCTACGCGGGCGCGGAGCCGGTCGGGCAGTTCCCGGCTGCGGCCGCGCGCATTTATCGCCCAACACGACTACACCACAAGAAGGCGAACGCGCATTGAACGGGCATGCCTAGATTTAGAAAAAGTATAATTAAAACACATGCCCTAGGTGTGTCATCAACATCACTCGGGAAAATCTAATACCAACGCAGGCATTGCGAGCCTTGCTGCAGAACGCCATTTGTTGGCACCGTGCTGACGTTCCTAGAGGCAGGTGTGATGCGTAGGATGAGCTGCAATCAAGCATTGCGAGACCATGGTCAGGTCGCGCCAGTGTCGAGAAAGTCTACCGACCTCCTGACCGTTCTGGTGGCCACTGTCGCGCTCAGCCCCCTCGCCGCCAGAGCTCAGGAAGCTGCCGGCGGATCCATTCAGCTCTCCGAGATCGTGGTCGAAGGAGCCGGCCAGGGCACGGCACCCGGTACTGCGCCTGCATCTGTGGGCAATCCAAATGCCGTCGTTGGACCGCCGCCCCCGCCCTATGCCGGTGGGCAGGTTGGCTCCGGCTCGCGCCTCGGCTTTCTCGGCAATCGCAGCACCTTCGACCAGCCCTTCAGCCAAACCAGCTTTACCGACAAGCTCATCCGCGATCAGCAGGCCCACACTCTCCAGGATGTTGTGAACAACGACCCGGCCGTGCGCACAAATGTGCCAGCCTTCAGCGGCATCCAGGGCTTCTTCATCCGTGGCTTCCCGTACTTCGCCCAGGACATCGCGTTCAACGGCCTCTATGGCGTGGCCGACGCCTTCAATCCGGCGCTCGAACCGATCGAACGCGTGGAGGTGCTCCATGGCCCCTCGACGCTCCTCTCCGGCATCCCGCTTTTCGGCAACATCGGCGGCACCATCAACCTGATCCCCAAGCGCGCGTTGGAGGTGCCTCTCACGCGCGTGACCCAGGGCTACATCTCCGATGGTCAGAGCTACACGGCACTGGACTTCAGTCGCCGCTACGGTGCGTTCAACGAATGGGGGGTTCGCTTCAACGGCGCCTACCAGTTTGGCAAGACGCCCATCGATAATCAGCAGATCGAGTTTGGCGTTGCGGCCCTGGCGCTTGACTACCGCGGCGAGCGCTTGCGGCTGTCCGCCGACCTCGGATACCAGAAGACCGACTTCAACTCACCGCTGCGCAACCGCACGGTTGCAGCCGGCTTCCCCATTCCTCGCGCCCCAAACCTGAGGCTGAACCAGCAGCAGCCTTGGGAGTACCGCGACAGCGACAACAAGCAAGTGGCGCTGCGGGCCGAGTATGACCTCACTGACCAGCTCACCGTCTATGCCGCCTACGGCCACAGTCAGTTCTATCAGGAGTACCTAGGTGGTGTTCTGACGATCTTCAATGCTCGCGGCGATTACCGCGATCCAATTAGCTATCTGCCATTCATCTCGAATGGAGATACAGGCGAGGTCGGAGCGCGTGGTCACTTCTATACGGGTCCAGTCAAGCACGAAGTGGGCGTCGCGGCAGTCGGCCTCTGGTACGACCAAAGTGCAGTCAGCTATTCTATTGGCAGCACCATCACTTCCAACCTCTATGCACCGACCTATTTTCCGCCTCGCAGCGCATTCGGGCAGACTGACGCGCTGCCGATGACCGCTGCACGAATCAACCGCTCGGTGGCCATTGCCGACACACTGTCTGTATTCGATGGCCGAGTACAGCTCACCATTGGCGGGCGCTGGCAGGGTATCAACGTAAAGAGCTTCAACGCTCGTACCGGAGCGACAACTGCGATCGAGGATAGCAGCGCATTCTCACCCGGGGTCGGTTTGGTGGTGAAGCCGATAGATCGGCTCTCACTCTACGCCAACTACATCGAGGGTCTAACCTCCCCGGCCATACCACTCACGGCAGCGAATGCGAACCAAGCGTTGCCAGCCATCGTGTCGAGCCAGGTTGAGGCTGGGGCCAAGTACGATTTCGGTGCCGTGGGCGTGGGCTTCGCCGCCTACGAGATCAACCAGCCCTTCGGCTTTCTGGGCCTCAACAACGTGTTCGCGCTGAACGGCGAGCAGCGCAACCGTGGCGTCGAGTTCAGCGTGTTCGGCGAGCCCGCGCCCGGCTTTCGCTTGCTTGGCGGTTTCAGTCTGATCGACGGACGCCTGCTGAAGACGCAGGGCGGTCGGTTCGACGGCAATGTCGCCGTTGGTGTTCCTGACGCTCAGGTCAATCTTTACGCTGAATACGATCTTCCGCCATGGCTTGCACCCGGCGTGACGCTGACCGGGCGCATCATCTACACATCTGCACAGTATTATGACCAGGCAAACTCGCAAAAGATCCCGGATTGGGCTACGCTTGATCTTGGCCTGCGCTACAGCACCGTTGTTCAGGATCGCCCTGTGACCTTCCGCGCCAATGTGGTCAACGTCACAGGCAACAACTACTGGGCTACGACCGGCCGCGGAATCCTGAGCCAAGGTGCGCCTCGCACCTTCTTGGTATCAGCGACAGTCGATTTCTAGAGCGCTCCCCGCCGAAGCGGATGCCGGTTCGGCGCAAGGGAGCGCGAAAAATCAAAGACTTGAGAGCCGCGGCCGTTTCAACCGAAACGGGCACGGCTCTAAGAGTCCGTTGGGAAAGGGTGGCCAAGAGAAAATGCGGGATGATAGAGCATGTCTGCTCGTCTCGAATGGATGAATGGCCCCTCCTTGGTCTGGACCGCTGCAAATCGGCCGCGCTATGATCGTCGCAGCCAGAGATACCCGAGTGATATGACGAACGACGAGTGGCTCACCCTGGAGCCACTGCTTCCTGTCGCGGAGGGGATCGGGCGGCCCCGGACCTATCCTATTCGGGACATCATGAACGGCATCCGCTACGTGCAGCGGTACGGCATTCCCTGGGATGCCATGCCAAAGGATCTGCCGCCCGCCAGTCTCTGCTACGATTACTGGCGGTTGCTCACCGATGGCGGCCACATGGACCGGATCAACCATCATCTCGTGATGAGGGATCGTGAGAAGTCCGGGAAAGAAGCCAGTCCAACGCTGGCGATTGTGGATGCCCAGGCGGTGAAGTGTGACGCCCCGCAAGGCGAGCGCGGGTACGATGCGGCGAAACAAGTGCTGGGGCGCAAGCGGCATCTGGCGGTCGACAGCGACGGACGCCTGCTTGCGGTGATGATCACTCCGGCCAACGTTCAGGATCAAGAGGGCGGGATCCCGCTCGTCAAGCGCTTGGTTCGTCTCTGTCCCTGGATCAAGACAATCGTGGTGGACGGTGGGTACAAGGCCCGTTTCATTGAGGCGGTTCAGGCTGGCACGAGCCGTGTCGTGGAAGTGGTCGTACGGCCGCAATTTGGGAAGGGCTTTGTGCTTCTGCCGAAACGATGGCGGATTGAGCAAAGCATCGGCGCTCTCACGGTGTCGCGCCGTCTCAAGCTGGATTACGATACGCTGCTTCACATCTCGGCGGCGGCTATGCTTTTCGCCTCTATAACTCGGCTTCTCGCGTCAATCACTATGAAATGACCCTTTCCCAACGGACTCTAAGCCCGGAGTGCTCGTCGCATTGAGGAACACAGGTCGCCGGTCCGCATCAGGAGCCTTGCGGATCGTCCTGACCGGTTGCGGTGGCGGTGCTGATGGACGGAGCCGCTGCGTGGCAAGTCTCGTGCTGGATCCCGGGCCACATTCCGCTGCCGCTGCATGCGCCCGGGAAAGAGAGAGCCAATCTCCTCGCGTGGGCTGACATGGTCTCATCCGGCATCCGCATGGCGAAGCCATCAATCGGATTTCGAATGATTCAGCCTTCAGTGACTTGCCCAACCCGGCCCTACGGTGGTGCGCGCTCGGTGAATGCCGTTCGCTCGACGTTGAGGCTGTTATGAACCCGGCGCTGGGCGAAGTGGACGCGCGAAAGTTCTACAGGAGCTGCGCGAGTTTGACACTTACTGGCTTGGCAGTCCCAAACGCGTGCCGCGTCGTCTTGGGTGGATAGAGTTGGCCATCGCGGGCGCGCCGCAGCACCTCTTCACGAGTGGGAACGACGTCGGCACGCCAAGAGGCCAGATCGACGGCCTCGTAGTCGAAGACGCGGACCGGTACGCGGGTGAGGCCGAGTTGAATGGCAGCCGCACGGCGATGGTGACCGTCGAGGAGCGCCAGCGTCGTCCGCTCGACGCAGATCGGCTGCGTCCAGGCCTGCTGCGCCACGATCAGATCGACCACCTCGCGCACGCGATCCGGGCAGATCTCTTCGGTCGGCCGCAGGGCATGGGGCGAAATGAAGTGGAGATCGGCCGTGCTCATGCGGGCTGCTCCGTCGTTTCTCTGGATGAGGAGAGAAAGATTCGCTCTGGCCGCGCATGGCAGAGGAAATCGTGGTGCGAGATGTCCCAGCCGTAAGCGCCCGCCATCTGCAGGCAAACCAAATCGCCGATGCGCGCGCGCGGCACCGGAACGTCACGGGCGAGCACATCCTTTGGCGTGCACAACTCACCAGCCAGCGTGAGCTTCGTGTCGAGCAATTCCGGCCTGGGCCAGGGGTGCGACCACTCCTCGCGCGGCAGGATTTCGAAGGGGTGGTTGTGCGACCACGAACTCGGCAGCCGGAAATGATGGGTGCCGCCGCGCAACAGCGCGAAAGCGCGTCCGTGTACCTGTTTCAGGTCGATGATTTCGCAGACGTATGCCGCATGATACGCGGCGACGATGCGTCCGCACTCGAACTGCAAGCGAAGACCTTTCGCGTGGGGAGTCAGCGCGCGTGCGAAACCGATGACGTCAAAGCGCCAGTCCGGATCGGCGTAGTCGACACCCCAGCCACCACCAAGGTTGACGATCCTCAGGTCCAGGCCGTGCTCGGCGGCCAAGCCGCGGGCCATCGCCAGTTCGGCGGTGCAGAGGGCCGCATGGGCAGCGGCATCCCGGTTGTTGGATACCGTATGGAAATGGAAGCCCTCGAACCGTAACGCGCGGCAGTCGCGCAGAATGGTGAGCGCATCGGGGATCGCGGATTGCTCGATGCCGAACTGGGTCGCCGCGCCGCCCATGGTCAGGGTCGCACCCGGGACCGGACCGGCAAGATTGACGCGCAACAGCACGGGAATCGTCGCACCGGCCCGTGCTGCGACCGCGTTGGCGAGGCGCATGGCCTGAGCGCTCTCCACGTGCAGTCGCTCGACCCCGAACGCCAGAAGAGTGCGGATATCGCCTTCCGTGCGAGCGGGGCCGCCCATCACGATCCGGGCCGCGGATCCCACGGCTTGACGCACGCGGACGATCTCGCCAGCGGAAGCGACCTCGAAGCCGGCCACATGAGGAGCAAGCGCCCGCAGCACCTGCGGGTCATTGTTCGCTTTCACCGCATAGAAGAAGTCGGTGCCGGGCGGGAGAGGCGCGCGCAGCGCGCGAGCCTGCTCTCCCAGCGCGCTGAGGTCATGGAGGAAAGCGCATATGGGGCCATCGCCGCGCGTTACCGCGAGAATAGTCTCGATCGAAGGTCGGTAAAAGCTCATGATGCAGCTCCGGAGGCCCGCCACGCACGGTCCGTTTCCGTCAGCGCTCGACGCAGCAAGCCACGGTCGTTGGCGGCGATGATGCCGAGCGCGCCCTCGTCGAGGAGGCGCGACACGTCCCCGTTCGCGCGGGGAATCGCGAAAGCGTGGATACCGGCCTCTCGGCAGACCCGCGTCACGGCAGAGCCTGCGGCAACCACGGCGGGAGCGTTGGTCTGCCAGGGAAGACCGATCGCCTGCGAGAAGTCTGCAGCGCCGAACAGCAAACCATCGACGCCGTCGAGCCTGGCGATCTCTGCGGCCATCCGAACGCCATCCTCGTCCTCGATCATGGCAACCAACAGGGTCTCGCCGTCGAGGCGCGTGACGAGATCTCTCAGCTCGCAGTCGCCGTAGCGGCCGAGTCGTCCGGCGTTCAGGCCGCGGATTCCGCGGGGGGCGTAGCGGACCCGGCGCACGGCTTCCTCTGCATCCGCGGGCGAGGACACGCGCGGCACGACGATGCCGGCCGCGCCGGCATCGAGACACTGCAGGATTCTCTCCGAACGCGCATCCGGCACACGGACGAGGGCACTGAGGCCTGTGCGCTCGGCTGCCGCGAGCAACTGCTCCACAGCCGCGCCGTCGAGGAGCGTGTGCTCCAAGTCGATCAGGACGAAGTCGAAACCCGCGATCGCGGCAATCTCGACGATTTCGGGGGCGGCCAACGAGATGAACAGACCGCCTGCCGGGCACCCCGCATCGAGCCGGGTTTTCAGACGCAGGCGCGCGCTCATGCGAGGAAAGCCGCCAGCGGCGCAAGAGGATTGGCGATCGGCCGGCCATGGGCCGTTTTGGGATCGAGGCGCCGGCGGGCGAGCGCCTCGACCACCAGCATCTCGGAGCCGAGCCGGTAACGCAAAGCGCCCTCCCGTGCGGCCGGATAGGCTGCGCAATGTTTGCTCAGGATTGTGATCACCTGATGCCAGAACCGAGACTCGGAGTATCCGAACCAGAGATCGAGGCACCAGCCGAGTTCCGCCAAATTAACGCCGAACAGAGCATCGACCATGAAGTCGCGCACGTCCTCGACGTCCTGCGCCTCCACATACGAATTCGCGTTGACGCGGGCGTGATCCGGCGGGGTTGGCAGCAGGGCCGGGCGACGGCAGCCGAGCAGTTCAGGAATGAAGCGGACCCCGTCATGGAAATCCTTCAACGCCACGCGAGTCGGCCAGCCGTCACGGTGAAGGAGCACCATGTTCTGCTGGTGGCTCTCGAGCGCGATGCCCCGCGCGACCAGGACATGCACGACCGGCAGCATCGTGACCGTCAGCAGCCGATCGACCCAGGCCTCAATGCCGTAGCGGGCGATCCAACCCGCGACGAAGGGAGTCTCGCCGTCCAGGTGCGTGAGCGCTGCGAATGGAACGGCCTCCTCGTCCTCCAGGTACGGCGCGACCGGATCGCGCCAGATCGCCGAGAGGGCGCCGCGCGTCGCCCCGGTTCGGTCCCAGACCAGCGGACCCGTGACGGCAACGCCCATGCGCTCGGCCAGGAGAATCGTGCCGCTCGCGCGCAGGTAAGCGTCACTTGCCGCGACCTCATGGAGCCAAGCGCTGATGATCGGCGCATTGAGCACCGTATGGGGTGCGAGGGTGCGCGCCGTCGAGGTGTTGCGGATCGAGAGCGACAATTTCAGCGAGGGCGCGTCCGGTGCCGTCCGGTCGGCAAGGGTGCGGATCGATTGCTGGGCCGTATAGACATGCGGGCTTGCCCCGAGAGGGATCAGCAATCCTTTCTGCTGCTCGGCCGCTGTCGCACCATCGGCGACGCGCTCCCATTGCCAGGGATGGACCGGCATCAGGAAAAAATCGTCGAGCTTGCCCCCACTCGCCGTGATGCGGGCGGAAAAGGCAGCGCGGGTCGCTGGATCAAGACTTCCGCCGAGCAGCTTCTCGTCTTGATGACCTGGCCTCTCGATGGCGTTCGCCACCGCGAGCGAGCGATGGGCCGCAATCCAGACCGGCCGCAAGGGCTCACCGAATTCGGGACCGAAAGCCCGATTGTCGGCGGGCGTGAAGCCGATGCGGGACTTGAAGCAAGGGTGATAGCGGTGCCCGTCCGGAAGCCGACCCTCCAGATCGTCGTAGGACAGAGCCGAGAGCCGAGTTTCGGCAATCTGGGCCAGGGTCATGGCGTGGTTTGCCTGCGTTCGCGCCACTTCCTCGGCGAAACGGGCGTGATCGTCAGGCGTGCCGGGTAGGTCGGGGAGCAGGTCCGCGACGAAGGCGGAAGCCTCGGTGACCGGGCCAGCTTCCGACTCCAGGCTGTCGTGATCGAGGAGCACGCGGCCATAGGCCCGCATGCGCCGGGCGCGGGCCCGATAGGTCGCCGCGCCGCTCGTCGGCGTGACCGTCACGATCACGTCTTCGTCCGGACCACGAAGCGAGAGCACCGAACCGGGCAGCAATTCCTCATGCAGCAAGGCACCCAACAGCTGCCCCGAGACGCGTCGTCCGGCGAGGTCCCATGCAGCGTGGTGATCGGACGGAGCCGTTTCCGGCTTCGTCCCGCCGCAGCGTGAGCGTGTCGCCGAAGCGGTCGAGCGAAGCGGATTGTCGATGGCAACGTAGTCGGGGCGCTCGGAGCGGCCAGTCAGGCAGCTCACGAAATTTGCTTTTGCCGGCAGGGTCCTGGCCTCGAGCAGACGCCTGATCAGAACGGCGGTCTCGGCATCCTCGCGCGCGTTTGTGAGCGCCTCGGCGAGACAGCTCCAGAGCATGGCCTCGTCGGTCTGGGCGGCGCGCGCGACTGTCGCCACCACATGCGCGACTTGGTTCACGATGAGGTAATAGAGCAGGCGCTGCCATGCGTCGGCGCGCGTGTAGTGTACGGCCGGGTCCAGGAGCAGATCGGGCGCGAGGCGGGCAAAGCGCTCCGCATCGATGCTGACACCTTCGAGATCCCGAACCACGAGGCGCGCCGGCCGACCCGCGTCAAGCGAGAGCAGGCTGTTCTGGGCATGTGCCTCCAGGCTGATGCCCGTCGCCGCGAAGAGGCGCAACGGCGGCAGGATCACGACCCTCGCGTAGTCGTGCAGCCACGCCTTCGCATCCTCCATGCCGGTGAGAGCACATCCCATTCCGGCGAGGATCGGCTGGCCATCGCCGGGCGCGGGTTCCAGCAGGCCGGCGACGACAAAGGCTCGACGCGCCGGTCCCTCGCGCGCCAGCACGCCCGTGACGGCCTCCAAACCCGGAAGGTTGACGTGGAGTGCACCGCGCTCGCTCAGGATATCGAGGCCGCACGCAGCGACGCTCTCCGGGATCGCCGCAAGAGCGCGAGCGGCGGCGATGCTGCGGGCCAGATGCTCGCGGCTGTTGGTGCGCGCGAAATTCGTAATTCGCGCCGCGATCGGCAGCTTCAGGAACAGGTTCTGCTCCGGCGCAAATACCGTGCGCACCGAGGAGGTTGGAGTGACGACACCGCCACTCGGGCCTGTGATCGTGAGGCGGCCCGCCGCGATCAGGGCCGAAATCGTCGGATCGGCTTCAAGCCGTGCTGCCTGCCAGGGGTGGCTCGGGATCGGGATTCGGCTGCCGATCGCGTCGGACGACAACCTGGAGAGATCCGCAAGGGCTGCGAGCGTCCGTGTCTTGGCGTCGGGGTCGCGCCAGAGATCTCCGACGAGATCGGGATCGGCCAGCAGCCAACACAAGCGATAGGCTGCGCCGCGCTCGGGCGCATAGGCTTCGAAATCGGCGTCCGAGAAGCCGTCGATGCTCTTGGCGAGCGGGTGAAACGGATGGCCGTGCCATAAGCTCTGCTCCAGCCCGGCCGGACTGCGATCCGGAGCCCGTCCGGCGCAGGCGCGCGCATGATCACGGGAGCGCAGGAGACCATCGAGGATGCGCCGCCTCATTGCTTCCCGCGCCGGCGTCTCCTCGGGAGCCAACGCATCGATCATGCGATGCGCGAGTTCCGCGGGATCATCGAGCGTGCGGGTATGGCCGTCCGCCTTCCGCAGCAGAACTGGCCAGCCCCACTGATGAAAGCCGCTCGGTGACCGCCGCAGGCAATGGGCCAGGAGCGTGTCGGGTCCGAGGGGAATCGCACAACGCTCGCCCTCGGCCGGGTCGGAGCCGGATGCGCATTCGCGCAGCCATGTGTTCAGCAAGCGCTCCGTGGCGAAAGCCTGACAGACCGCGGCAGTGGGATCCGGCTTTGCAAGCGCAGCATCGGAACGGGTCATCGGGCTCGGCTCCAGGCATCACGGACGAGGCGTGGTTGAACGGTCAGAAGGGTGACGGCACCGGCCAGCGAGAGGCCGGCGGCCGCCCAGAGGGCACCGCCGGGGCCGAACGGACCGAGCATCAGTCCGGCCGCGAAGGGGCCGATGAGCTGGCCCACGGTGAGGCTCGCCCGGGCTCGCGCAATGGCAGCGACGCGACTCGGCCCGGCCGCTTCCACGGCGGCGAAGAGGGCCGGGGCCTGGCCTGAAAACAGCGCGCCTTGAAGCAGGCGGAGGGCTATGACGGCCGTAAGGCTCAGGCCGAGCGGCATCGCCGCAAAGGCCAGGGCACAGCCGAGAAGGGACAACGCGAGAGCGGCAACCGGCGCCACGGCATCGATGCCCCGGCCCCAGAGCGGGAGGATCGCGAGAGCAACAAGCCAGCTGAGGCTGTGCAGCAAACCGATCAGACCCGGCGTGTAGATCTCTGGATCATGGGCAATTGCCCAAGCAGGAAAGAAGGCGATGAAGGCGAAAGCCCCGGCGCTGCCGCACATGCCGGCCCCGAGCAGCGGCAGGGCGGTGCGGCGATCCGGTTCGGTTCCGCGCTCCGGCTCAACCAGCCTCTTGCGACACGCCGCAGCCGCGACGGCCGCAGCCAGCAGGATCAAGCCGCCGCAGGTGAGCATCAGGGTTCCCAGCTGTCCACGTTCGAAAGCCAGGCCGCCGACGATCGGACCGACCAAGCAGCCGGCAGAGACGGCCTGCTGCATCAGCGTGAAGCTTCGCCCTGATTGCGGAGTCAGCGACCGGAAGGCCAGTGCCAGCACGACGCCGCTGCCGGTGGCACCTTGGACCAGCCGACCCAGCACCAAGGTCAGCGGATCGGCCGCAAGTGCCAGAAGCCCGCAGCTCACCGCGCTCAGGGCACCCGTCCCGAGGATGAGCTCGGATAGGGAGAATCGTCGGGCAAGGCGTGTCCAAGCCGGTGTGAGGGCAAGCGTCGTCACGGCCGGGGCCGCCAATGCCAGGGCGGTCCAGGCGGCTGGCGATCCGCTCATGGTCACGACGTGGAGACCGAGGAACGGCAGCAATGCGAGCGGCGCGATGGTGACGAGGGCCTGCAACGCTGCAAGTGCGGCGAGGCCGGGCCCGGACTTGGAGCCGTGCCCGACCCGGTCGGGTCGGATCACGGCTCCAAGCTCTTGCTGTGACGCGCTCCCTTGCGCTGAACCGGCATCCACTTCGGCGGGGAGCGCTCTGGCCTGTTGAGAATCACGGTGTTCCGCGACAGGGGACCCCGCCCGCTCCTTCGATCCGAAAGTCATTGCGGGACGCCCAGGAAGAGCGGGTTCGGCGCACGTGCGAGGCGGCTGGGCATCGAGGTGCTCGGCATGCTGGATGCCAACAGCGGCGTCAGCACCTGCTTGAACGGTGCGCTCCGTTCATTGAGCAGGAGGCCCGAGATCAGTGCCTTGCGGGAGCTCGGCACATCGACATCGCGAAGAACCCTTCGCACTTGCGCGACCAGGATTCTGCGCGCGTCGCGGAGATCGAAGTTGGATTCTGCAGCCGCAAAGGCTTCGGCCACGGCACGCAAAGCAACGTCGATCGCGAGCGTCTGGGCGTAGGCGAGGAGATCCTCCGGCCGGCGCAGGAGCAGGGTGTTCCGCTGCGGATCGGTAATCAGGTAGGCCGGAACGGGCAGGCCGACCTCTTCGAGCCAGACGGGAGCGCAGCGAACGGTGTCGTGGTCGCGCAGGACGAGGCAGCGGGGCCGTCCTTCCACGAACGTGATCAGAGCGTTCTGGCCGTGCAGCTCCGGTGCGAAGCCGTAGCAGGCTCCGCGCAGCGCGGTGCCGAGAACCAATTCCGCGACGCTCGCGAAGAGTGCCTGCAGGTCCGGCCGGTCTCCCGCGATCAGGCGTATGGCCGGAGGAAGGCCGCCTCGCGGCGCCACCGCAAGACTCGCCAGCGGGACCGTCAATCCGCCTTCTGCAGGGAGGCGGCGGATGGTGCAGCCGAGAAGCGCCGGCCGCTCGGCATAGACGTCGCCATCGCGCTCAGCGAAATGCCAGAAGGCTGCTTCGTCGGCGAGGGCGACATGACGCGACAGCCAAGCGTCGCGCCGGAGCCCGGCGGCAAGCAGATCCGCGCCGTGCAAGCCATTGTGCAGGGATTGTGGCGTCAGGAGGCGGCGTACGCTCAACGTCTGCACGTCGAGCGGCAGCTTGAGATGAAGGCCAGGCTGGCCCGGGAGGACGAGGGTGCGCAGGGAGGCCGTCGCCGCAACGAGCGGGCCCTGGAAATCCAGGATGACGAGGTGCCCGGCCAGGATTTCCTGTTCGAAGCGCTCCGGCAGCACATGTGTGGCCTGCCATGGGTGCACCGGCAGCGCGATGTGTGAGACGGCAAGTCCGCGCTCCGCCATCTCCGCATCGAGCATCGCCTTTTGCGGGCCATCGAGGAGCGATACGGCGGGGCCGCTCCGTTCGGCCTTTGGCGAGGCCGAGAGGAGCGTCCGCGCGACGGCACACCAAGACAGCGCGAAGAGGCGTCCTGCCTCGGCGCCGTAGGCCAGCACCTCCGTCGGGCTCATTCCCTGGCGAGCCCGGGCCAGCGGATGAAAGGGGCGGTCCTGCCAGGCAGCGAGCCGTTCACAAGCGAGTGGCCGGCCCGCCAGCACATCCGCTTCCAGCGCCTGAGCAGATATCTCCCAGAGATCGCGCTGCGCGAGAATGCCACCGAGTTGGAGCCGGGTGCGCTCGGCGACAGGGGGCGCGAGATCCGGCAGGCCGGACAGAACCAGGTCGAGCAGCCCGGCCGCGCCGAGCTCGTTCCGGGCGCTGGCCGTCTCGTAATGGACCGAGCCGGCGAGACGCACTCCTTCTCGCCAGCCATCCGGCGCAACCCGGGCGCGCAGATGGCCTGGACCGAGCGCCAGCGCATAATCCCGTGTTTGGTCCACAGCTGCCGGCCCAAGAATCGCCCGGCTCTGGAAGCCGGCGACATCCTCCAGCCAGAGAGCGTCGAAGAGATCCGCCAGGATCGCCGACGTGATATCCGGTGCCGCTCCGCCACGAATCACGGCGTACGCCCTCAGAACAGCGGCAGCAGGGTACCGGCACCCCGCTCCTCGGCACGATGCAGGACGGCTCGGGCGCAGACGATGTCATCGACAGCCATTCCCATCGGGTTGAGCAGGATGATCTCGTCATCGCTCTCGCGACCCGGTTTCCGTCCGACGACGATTTCGCCGAGTTCGGCATGCAACTTGTCCCGGGAGAACACCCCCTCCTCGACAAGCAGGTTGATGATTTTCTTCTCCCGATTGGATTGATCCCAGTCGTCAACGATCACCTTGTCGGATTTGAGGAAAACATCTCGCTCAACATCCATGATCGAGACGTTGGCAAGCAGGGTGCCGCGTGCGAGCCAGCGGAAAGGCAGGTAGGGCGTATCGGTGACGGTGCAGGTGATCACGACGGCTGCATCGCGCACGGCCGCCTCGGCACTCCCCGATATCTCGATGCCAAGCCGCGGGAAGCGATCGCTTAAGCGAGCCGATAGATCCTCGGCCGCCGGTCTGCGCAGATCGAACAGCCGCAGGGTGCGCAGGCTTGAGAACTGCTCGGCCAGCATGCGAGCCTGCCGCTCGCCGATCGGCCCGCAGCCGATGATGGCCGCATCCGAGAAGTTCCGTCGTGCCAGATTCCGGATTGCGACACCCGTCACGGCGGCCGTGCGCATGGCGCTGATGAGGCCGGCTTCCAGGATTGCGACCGGAAAGTGCGTTTCGGAATCGTTGAGCACGATCACCGCGCTCGCTCGCTCCAGGCCGCGCACGGCTGGGTTGTCGTGCTTGGAGCCAATCCACTTCAGGCCGGCGATCGGATGCTTCCCGCCGATCCAGGCAGGCATGGCGATGATGCGGTCTGCAATGTGTCGTGTGCGCGGACTGCGCAGGTAGGGCTTGAGGGGCTGCACGAAGTCTCCGGACGCGTGCAGGCGAAACCCATCCTCGACCGCCTGCATGTAAAGGTCGGAGTGGTCACCACCGAGGGCGACGATGTCCGTGCGTGAGAGGTAGCGCAGAACCGGTGACGTCATCGTTCTTGATCCAAGTGGCTGGTGAGCAAGAGGCGTCCGCCCCGGGACCTAGCGGCTGCCCAGGTTGGCCATGTTTGAGCGCGTGGCAGATCAGGCCGCAGCGGCGCGGGTTCCGAGAGGACGGTAAGATGCCTCGAAGGATATCGAACGCCTCCGGTCCGCAGGCGGCCAAGCCGGGTTGTAGACAGTGTCGAGGTAGCGCTCACCACGATCCGGCAGCAGAGTGACGATGCGCGAGCCTGGCGGCAGATGCGGGATCAGCTTGGTGATCGCCGCAACCACAGTGCCCGAGGAGCCGCCTGCGAGGATGCCCTGTGTTTCGGCAAGGCGCCGACAGCCGAGTGTCGACTCCCAATCTGTAGCGTAGATCACGCTGTCGACTTCGGACAACGAGAGCTGTTCGGGCACGCGACTTGCGCCAATACCCGGAATATCCCGTCGCCCACCGGGGGCGCCGAAAATCACCGAACCGTCCAGATCGACGGCGACGACTGAGATCCGCGGCCAGCGCTCCCGCAAGCGCCGGGCCAATCCCATCAGGGTGCCACAGGTGGAGACCGCGGCGACGACGTGCGTCGGCTCGGCTGGCATGTCCCGCACGATCTCGGCACCGATACCGTGGTAGTGTGCACGCCAATTGTCAGGGTTGGCGTACTGGTTGAGCCAGACCGCACCCGGAATGGTTCGAGCGAGTTCCTCGACGCGCCGCACCCGCGTGTGCAAGTAACCGCCTTCTTCGTCCCTCTCATCAACCATATCGATACGGCCACCAAAGGCCTCGATGAGGCGAAGATTGGCTGGGGCGATATTCGGGTCGACGACAGCCGTGAAATTCAGACCGCGCTGTTTTGCGATCATAGCCAAAGCAATGCCAAGATTGCCCGACGAACTCTCAATAATGTGACTTCCCGGTCCGATTCGACCCGTGGATACAGCTTGCGCGACCATATAATGGGCCGTGCGATCCTTCACGCTGCCCCCGACATTCAGCAACTCCAGCTTGGCAAAGACTGGCACGACATCAGGCGGAAACAGCGCGTCGAGAGCGACGAGGGGTGTGCCTCCCACGACCATCCCGGTGTCCGGCATCATCGGCATTTCCTCGATAGTTGAACGGTATGAGTCCGACGCAGCGGATCTCAACATCCTGCGCGGGCGCTGCTTCTGTGCGTCGCCGTCAACGTCGACCTGTTTAGCCATAAATTCCTTGGTTGCAAGCAGGTCTCGCAAGAAATTCGCGAACGGACCCACTCATTAAATTGAAAATTTACAATCTACACCCGGAAGTATCTGAACTTAGAATTATGAAAAAGCGTCTTTTTCTTTGCGGTACACCTCCGATCGAAGGCTTGAGCCTGACCCGCATTGTGGCTTTGCCGCCCATGAGCCCACGAGCGAACGCACGGCCTTCGCTTCCGTCGTGAGCTTGTCGCCCGCTCGCTCGACCAGGTGCGGTCTGCGGCCGTGACGCGGCCGCTGGATGAGCGAGGATCGGTTGTCTCGACTGGCACGCTGCTACATGCCGCGGTGACACCCTGGCGTTGCGCGGACAGCTGCCGGCCCGGGACCCGGCCGAGTTGTCGATGCGATCCAGACCGAGGTCGAACGGTTGGACGAGGACTCGCGCCCTCCGTTCTGGATGTGGCGGCATTCCAGCCCCACGACTGCAACGGCGCCCCTGTCGCCTCATCCTCCGGGGGAGGTCGGCAATGCGGAGCGCAACGGGGATGTGCTTCGCGCGCGCATCTTGCTTCTCTGGAGGATTACCCGACCAAATATGACAGCGCTAAATTTGATGATGCAGCACGATCTGATCGGCACTACCATGCTGGCGATGCACAAAGGGGGCATGAAGTGCAGCCACTATCGTTGCCGCTACTTTCGGCAGCCGGGTTTGTGCTCGGATGTGCTGCTTTGCGCGCATCCCGGCGATACGCGAATGACCTCACGCCGCTCCTGACAGGGACGACCATCCTGCTTATCGTCATCCTGCTCCTGGCCGTCTGTGCGCGGGTGCAGATCTTGCCGTTCGAGACGACCGGTCGTGACGAGGCCGGGATCCCGTTCGACGACGCCCTGTGACGGACCGGGCAGCGGGCGCCTGCCGCGCGACGCGGCCGGAGACGCTCCGGGCCTGTCAGACGACCGTCGAGATCGCGCCGGGGGGATGCGACAGCAGGGTCGCGAGCAGGCTGAGGCCGTATCGCAGCGTCTCGCAATCCGGCGCGGCGCCCAGGGAAATCCGGATCGCCTCCGGCGCCGGGCCGACCGCGAACGCGTCGCTCACGATGACGGACAGCCCGAGCTGCCGCGCATGCGCACCGAACTCGCCCCGCCGCCAGGGCGCCGGAAGCCGGAGCCAGAGGTGATGCCCGCACGGATGGGCCTGGAGATCGAGATCCCGCAGCGTCTCCCGCGCGACGGCTTGGCGGAGGCCGTTCTCCCGCCGGATGGCCGCGATGATCCTGTCGAGGTCTCCCTGCGCGATCCACTGGGAGGCGAGCGCCGCCGCGAGAGGCGACGCCATCATGCTGATGGCGCGCAATTCCGCAGCGAGGCGGACCGCCTCGTTCGTCCCCGGCACCGCCACGTAGGCGATCCGCAGACCCGGGCTGACACATTTGGACAAGGTTGCGATGTGCCACGTGATGTCGCCGGCCAGGGCCGCGAGCGGGGCGGGAGCATCGGGCGGCAGCGCCCCATAGGCGTCGTCCTCGATGATCGTCACCCCGTGCGCGCGCGCGATCTGCGCGATCCGCTCGCGTCGGTCCGGCGGCAGCGTCGCGGTCGTCGGGTTGTCCAGCGTCGGTACCAGGTACAGGGCGCGGGGCCGCTCGGACCGGCAGCATGCGAGGAACGCCGCCGGGATGACGCCCGCATCGTCGCAGGCCACGGGCATCAGACGGCCCCCGCGCCGCTCGGCGGCCATGCGCAGGCCCGGATAGGTCAGGGCCGGCACGCACAGGGTATCACCCGGCCTGAGGACGACCGCCAGGACGGCGGCGAGCGCCGCCTGCGCCCCCCCGGCGACGAGGATGCGCTGGAGCGGGACCGGGCCCAGCCGCCGCCCGAGCCACTCCGCCGCCGCCGCGCGGTCGGCCAGGTTCCCGGCGCTGTCCTGGTACTGCATCCGGTCCAGGAAGCCCGGAGAGCCGGCAAGCCTCGACAGGCCGGCCTCGATCCGCTCGGCGAGCCTCGCCTCGGCCGGCTGCGGCGGCATGTTCATGCTGAAATCCACGCTGCCGGAAGGGTCCGGCCTGGGCAGGCTTGCCGACGGCAGCGCGGAGCCGCGAACGAAGCTGCCCCTGCCGGCACTGGCATCGATCAGCCCCATCCTGCGTGCTTCGTTGAAGGCGCGCGTGACCGTGGTGAGGTCGACATCGAGGTGCTTCGCCAAGGCACGCTGCGGCGGCAGCCGCGCCCCCGGGGACAGGCGCCCGCTGCGGATGTCATCGGCCAGGGCCTTGACGATCGCCAGATATTTCGGGCCGGCACCGGCCGCGATTGTAGGGCTCCAGGACTCCATCATTGACCCCGAGACAAACCATGTTGTATGCATACATGCGGCATACATACAGGGTGCGGATAGCTTCTGCCGTCTGGAGCTCCTTCCAGATCGGCATCCGAATGTATGGATACTAATCCATACATTGGCGGCCCGCAAGGCGGATGCTCTGCCGACGGGCAGGCCGGCGACCAGTCAGGAACGTGGGACCATGCAAAGATCGACCGATCAATCGTTGCTGTCAGTCGGGCTGCGCTGCCGCTGCCCGCGCTGCGGCGAGGGACGCCTGTTCACCGGCTTCCTCACCCTGAAGCCGCAGTGCGAGGCCTGCGGTCTGGATTACAGCTTCGCGGACCCGGCCGACGGCCCCGCCTTCTTCATCATGATGACGATGGCCTTCCCGGTCACCGCCTTCGGGATCTGGCTGGAGCTTGCCTGCAATCCGCCGCTCTGGATCCATGCGGTCGTGACGCTTCCGCTGCTCCTGCTGACCTGCGTGCCGGTCATCCGGCCACTGAAGGGGCTCTTCATCGCCAGCCAGTACATCAACAAGGCCGAGGAGGGACGCTTCGCGGTTCCGGGCGCGTCCACCGCCCGGCCCGGGACGAGAGGCTGACGGGATTCGCGTCCTGCCGCCCGGATCGTACTCTCGATGCGAGCCCCGCGAGGCCCCTGGGCCGTGCAGAAGAGCCGAATGACCATCGACCGCGCGCGACACCGCACCGATGCGGTTCTCCTCGATCTGGACGGCACCCTGGTCGACAGCCTGCGGGACCTCACGGAGGCCCTGAATGCCGTGCTCACCGGGGAGGGGCTGCCATCCGTCAGCCTTGCCCAGACGCGCGCCATGGTCGGCGATGGCGCCGGCAAGCTCGTCGAGCGCGCCTTGCAGGCGACGGGCGGAGACCCGGCTCGCGCGCATGAGCTCGTGCCACGCTTCCTCACCCTCTACGAGCCGATCGCCTCCAGGCACACTCGCCCGTATCCCGGCGTCGTCGAGACCCTCGGGTCGCTCTCCGAGGCCGGCTTCGCGCTCGCCGTCGTGACCAACAAGCCCGTGCGGGCCACGCGCATCGTCCTCGACGGCCTGGGCCTGGCGCCCTTCATCGGCGCGGTGATCGGTGGCGATACCCTGGCGCAGCGCAAGCCGGATCCGGCCCCCCTGCGGGCGGCCTTGCGTCAGCTTCGCGTCCCGCCGGGGCGAGCCGTGATGGTGGGAGACAACCACCACGATGTCGAAGCGGCCCGGGCCGCAGGGGTCGCCGCCATCGCGGTGTCGTATGGCTATGCCCACCGTCCGCCGCACGATCTCGGAGCCGACGCGGTGATCGACGATTTCGCGGAGCTGCCTGCCGCGCTCATCCGGATCTGGCCGCGCGGGACCGCCCGGCTCTCCGCGGCGAGCGCTTCGGCCGCCTGGACCTCGGCCAGGACGGTGCGGACCCGCTCGTAGAAAAGACGCATGCCGTGCAGGCGGGCGTCCTGCTGCTGGTCCTTTCGGCGGCAGGAGGCGTCGGCCAGATCCTGACCCGCTGGGCCACGGCGCTCGGCGCGACCGTCATCGGCACGACCGGATCCCCGCAGAAGCGCGACGCGGCGCTGGCGGCCGGCTGCAAGGCAGTGGTGGACCTCAAACGACGCCGATTGGCCGCGGGCGTTCCTGGAGGCGACCGGAGGACGCAAGGCGCGCATCGGTTCACGACCGGCCGGCCCGCGCGAGGGGGGGCGTGCGCAGGCCGGCCGGTGTACCGCGCGCCCGCGGACGGGCTGCGCGATGGCGAGCGGCACCGGACCCGGTGCCGCATTCCTATCGCGTCGGAGCGGGTGGGCCGTCGGGACGGGGCCTCCGAGCCGGAGCCGGAACCGCTCCCGTGGCCGCCGGCTTGGCGGCCCATTCGGGATCCGCGCGCGGACCGCCGGCCGCGTCCGTCGCGCCCTGGAGCTGTCCGGGCGCCACATCCGTCACCCGCTTCCAGGCCTGCGAGCCGCAGAACACCGCCAGCATGCAGCCCTTCACCGACAGCTCGGTCGGCCGCTCGCTCCAGACGGTCACGTCATAGGACTTGCCGTTGTCGCCATTGTAGATCTTGCCCTCGAACCGTCCTTCCTCGTTCGGCGCGAGCCCGAGGAGCATCTGATGGCCGAGCAGGGGCCGCGCCTGCTTGCCCGGATCCGGGTTGAACTGGTCGAGGCGCGGCCGTCCCTGGTCGTCGAGCGGCTTCTTGGCCCAGACGATGTAGCCGCACAGGTGGGTATGGCGCGGCCCGCAATGCTCGGTGCGCACCCGGGCGCGACCATCCTCGGTCAGCCAGGTGCCGGTCGGATCGGCCGCCGCCGCCGGGCCCGGCCTCATCGCGGCGAGGGCCATGACGCCGACCAGCGCGGCCGCGGCAAGGCGAGGGGTGACAGAGGTCATCGGGACTCCTCCTGAGGAAGCCGGGCGGGAACGGCGAGTCCTGACTCTAGCGGGCCCCGCCCATGGCGGGATGGGATATCGCTGCCTCGGCCGGCTCGTCGCGCGACAGGGCCGGCAGGCGGCCGGCCAAGCCCGCCTCGAGTTGAGCGCGGAGCTGCGCGACCGCCGGGGCCGGGTCGTAGTCGGGCAGCAGGGCCCGATTGACCATGATGCCCTTCATCAGAGGATTGATCGCCGCATACAACGCGGCCGGGTCGCAGTCCGGCGCGGTGGCCAGCCTCGCGAGCGTCTGGACGAACCAGCCGCGCGCCTCTTCCTCACTCCGGTCCACCATGGCGGCAATGCCGGGATTGCGGGTGGCCTCCGACCAGATGTCGAGGCGCAGCACCGCCGTCCCGCGGGTGACCTGCGCGAAGTAGCGCTCGATGATGCCCATGAGCGCCCCACGCCGGTCGCCGGCCCGCTCCATCTCCGCGACGAGGGCGGCGCCGCGCTCCCGCTCGCGCTCGGCAAGGCCGAGGACGACGTCCTCCTTCGAGGCGAAGTAGCGGTAGATGTTGGCCGGGCTCATCGCCGCCTCGCGGGCGATGTCCTGCATGGTGGCGCGATGGAAGCCGCTGCGGACGAAGCAGGCCTCGGCGGCATCGAGGATATGCTCGCGCCGCGTCGTGCCCCCCTTCGCCTCGGCGACGGTGCCGGCCGCCACGCTCATGATGAGAGCCTTCCGGATTCCGCGAAGGGGCCGACGCGGCCCGCGTCATGCGTGGTCCGGACCGCGCTGCAGGATCGGGGCTGCAGCTCCAGATCGGCGCAGAGGCGCGCCTGCCACCCGGCCGATCCGGTGCCGGTCCAGCCGATGAGCGCCAGCCATCCGGCCGCCACGAGGACGGCAAGGACGAGGTTCGCCGGTGAGCACAGCGCGAGGAGACCCGTCGGGAAATCGGGCGCCCGGTATCCAGCGGTCCCGCGACACGGGCGGCGCGCTCCGAGCGCAGACCCCATCCGGCAGCCCTGCTGAGATCGACCCATGGTCAGCTCCTCTGCCTCGCCGGGGATAATGAATGTTCATTCTCCTGTCAATGAACGTTCATTCACCCCACTGGAAGCCAACGTGCTCTTCGCGGCCGGCGGGATCGGCTGCCTTCTGTTCAGCCGCGGCGAGCGCGAGGAGCAGGGCCTGCGCGCCGCCCTCTACCGGATCCTCGGTGTGGCCGTGCCGGCCCTGGCGGTTCCGCTCGTGCTGACGGTCCTCGTCGCCCCGTGACGCCCCGGCCCCGCGCGGCCGATCTCGCACGCAGAGACATACCTGACCCTGCGGGCGCAATGGTCCCCACATATCGCGAGGCTTGCCCCAGCCATGGCGTATCAGGCGGAAGAGATCGAGACGGATGGCCGCGAGCCGGTTCGCCTCCGGTGAGGGCGCGACCCCGAACGCGATGCGCCGCCGGGGGGCGCCCCGGATGGTGATGGCCAGGGACCGATGAGATCACCCCCGGTCCTCACTGAACCGAAGCTTCGCGCCTTGGCCGCTGCGGAGGCTTAGTCCAACTCAAGTCGCGCCCGCCCTCCGGCATCAGCCGTTCTGTATAGGCCGGCAGTAGGTGCGGCTTAGGTCGAACAGCATCGCCATCTGCCGGAACTACCAAGATCACACCGACACCCAGCACTCCGACGCTCAGGGCATCAACAACCCAACGTGGTATCCCCCAGTGATTCAGTAGTACTGATGCTGTAATTGTGACGCTGACAACGCCTACGACCTGATACCACATCTGCCCACGCTCCCGGCGAGCGGGCACAGATCACGCAGACTTTGCCGATTTCAAGGCGTCCCTCAAGGTGCCGCCGCGGATCTACTGCGGAAACAGGGCGTCCGCACGGACTTCATGGGGGAGGGCCGGCGGTGTGTTGAGGAGGCGCCGGACAGGTCGATCCTGCCTCGGGGCCCAAGATGCTGCCGCGCATGCTCACGCATCGGGCCGTCGATCCATCTCGACTTGTCGACGCCAAGCCAGAGGTTTGCGAAGAGACTTGGCGACAATTCGAGAGCATAACCAACGGTCATTGAAAATGACTGTTGGTATCATCCCTCAGGGTCAGCCCGGCTGGTGGTGAACGTCCGGCGCCGCGCGGCTGCACGCAAGCGGCCACGTCGATCCATTATCCATAAACATCATCAATCCGTTGATCAGCAACGATGTCGGATCCGCCGACACGCCGTGGCAGCGCGGCAGCCGAGGCCCGACCTCCATCCGTAACGACACGATGACTGTCGAGCTGATCTGGTTCGACCGCAGGCGTCCATGCCCGATGCCCGACCGCAAGGCCTGCAAGACCGTTCGGGAAGGCCCGCTAGCAAGAGATGGGCCCGTTTGCTGCAGGTAAGTGCCCGCCTGTGCGGTCCATGCTCTACGACCGCATGAGCAAGCTGGAGAGAGCAGGATGCAGGTGCTCGACGCCTACAACGTCTTTCGCCGCAGGGAGAAACCCGCGCTCCGCTGCGCCGTCCGCCAGGATCGCCCCGTGCCGAATTTCATCCGTGGTGATGCGTGGGAGTTCGCGGGGATCGCCCACACCGCTGATCCGCCGGCCGGGTTCAAGTCCAGAGCCGCCAGGGAGGCGACCTCACGGGCAGGCTACTACCTGTTTTATGCGTTGAACAGTTGAGAGGGATGGCAGCGGGCCGGGCTTGAGAGCAGCTTGCCGACCCGGCCCGCCGGTGACGCTGTGGCGGTTCTTCGGTGCTGGAGGAGACTGGCAGCGCCACGCCCCCTGTGTGGTCTTGGCCTGGAAAGCTGTCTTTCACGCAAGTTGAGCGTGGCCGAAGGCCGCCTCGGCCTCTCGGCCTCTCGGCCGCCGCCGCCACGGGCTCGGCGCCGCTGCCCTTGACCTCCAAGCAAAACGGCCGGAGCGCCCCCCGGCCGCCTGAGCGTCGAATCCGACCGATCGATCAGCGCAGGAGCTGCAGAACGCCCTGCTGCGCCTGGTTGGCCAGCGACAGCGCCGAGATGCCGAGCGAGTTGCGGGTCGCGAGGGCCTGCGAGTTCGCCGCCTCCTCGTTGAGGTCCGCGTTCGTCAGGTTGGCCGCGCCCGTGTCGAGCACGTTGATGATCTGCTTGGTGAACTCCTGCCGGTTCTGCACCACCGCGAGGTTCGCGCCGAGCGACGAGGCCTGGTTCTTGAGGGTGCTGACGGCCGTGTTGATCGTCGTCAGCACCTTGTTGATCGCGTTGGTCTCCAGGAAGTTGTTCTGGCCGACTGCCGACAGGCCGAGATTGGCCGCCGACACATTCGTTCCCGTCACCGACAGCGACGAGGTGCTCTTCTCGTTGAAGTTGATCTTCAGGGTGTCGCCGGCGAGCAGGTTGACGCCGTTGAACCCGGAATCGGCGGCGAGCTGGTCGATCTGCGACAGCAGGCTGTTGTAGGTGGTCACGAGGCCGTTGCGCGCCGTCAGGCCGTCACCGCCGATCATGGCGGTTGAGGTGCCGGAGTTGAACGGGTTGTTCGACCCGGTGGCGAGCAGCGTCAGGCTCTCGGCGCCGGCCTCGTTGGTGGTCGTGATCTTGAGCTGACCGGTCGAGACGTCGAGCGAGGCCTGCGCGTTGGCAGGCGCGAGCGCGGCGTTGAGCTGCGTCAGGTTCGAGATCTGGCCCGCCGCGGTGCCGAAGGTCAGGGACATGGCCGGGCCGCTGCCGACCTGCACAGAGATCGTCTTGCTGTCGAGCTGGCTCTTGGTGAAGGTCGTCCCGGTCGTCGAACCCTGGCCGGCACCGAAAGACTTGGTGGTAAAGCCGAGATTGCTCACCTTCGAGGTCGCCGTACCACCGTCGCCGAGGGCGATCGTGGTGGCCGAGTCGGTGGCCGCGAAGTTGAATTTCCGGTTGGCGGCGTCGTAGGTGGCGGACACGGCCCCGCCGGTCGCGACGCTGACCTTTTGGGCGAGCGAGGTGAGCGTGTCGGTGCGGGCGATCGAGATGGTCTGACCGTTGACCGTGAAGTTGTCGCCGACGTGAAAGCCGAGGCCGGTGGCGAGCGAGGTCGCGGTCGGAACGAAGGTGCCGGCCGCCGTGGTGGGCGATGCGCCGAACAGGGCCTGCGTCCCCGAATCCGTGCCGATCGTGAAGGCGCCGCCGTCACTCGTGCCCGTTGCGACGATGAAGTTGCCGCTTGCGGCCACGGTTACGGCCGAGCCGACTGCTTTCAGCTGCGTGTTGATCGAGTTGACGAGCGCGGTCTGGCTGACGTCGTCAACGCCCTTGTTCAGGGTGATCTTGACGTCATCGATCGTCACCGTGGCGGAGTTGCTGGAGCCGAAGAGCGCAGCGTCGATGGCCGCGGTGGTGCTGACGTCGACGGTTCCGGTGACGGTCTGAGCAGTTGCGCCCGCGGCTGCGCCGATGGCGTTGTCGCCCACCGCCGTGGTCGGCCCCACCGACAGGAGGTTCGAGGCCGTCGCCCCGGAGAGCGCGATCGAGGCGATGCTGGCCTTGGCCGTGAAGGCATTGGCAGAGGCGAGCGCCTGCTGAGCGACCGACTTCAGCTGATCGGTCAGGCCCTGCAGCTTGGTGATGCCGGTATTGGCCGCCTGAATGGTCTGGATGCCGTTCGAGACGCCGTCGAGCAGGGCGGTCAGCCCCGAGGACCGCGCCGTCAACCCATCCGCCGTGAAGAAGTTCGTCGGATTGTCGAGGGCCGTGTTGACCTTCTTGCCCGTCGCCAGGCGGTTCTGGGTCGTGGCGAGGAGGCTGGCGGTGTCCTGCAGCGACAGCAGGTTCTGGCGCGTCGCGGCCGAGAGGGTGATGGACGACATCCGGGTAGATCCTGTTGATCTCGACGCCCTCCGCTTTTGAGGGCGCCGGCAGTTGGCGCCGGAAGCCGTTGCTCAGTCCCTAATGCGATCGATGGATTATTCCACCATCCGCCAACATCGTCCGCAGAGTTAATGGCCCGTGAATGCGGAGAATCCGCCACCACGCGAAGACAGGGCGATGCTTGCGCGAATCATCCCCCGGCCGCACCGCCGGACCGGGCGGCGAGGGGGCGGGACCACCTCTCCCGCCCCAATCGTCGCCCGGGTGCCGCGGCTCAGAGGGACTTGAGGAGCGTCTCGGCGCCGGAGACCTCGGCCTTCGAGGGGGAGTCCTCGACGTTGAGGGCGCGCACCACGCCGTCATCGACCAGCATCGCGTAGCGCTTGGAGCGCACGCCGAGGCCGAACCCGGCGCCGTCCATGTCGAGGCCGATCGCCTTGGCGAAATCCCCGTTGCCGTCGGCCAGGAACTCGATGCCCTCGGCGCCCGCCGCCTTCGACCACGCATCGAGGACGAAGACGTCGTTGACCGAGGTCACCGCGATCGCGTCGACCCCGCGCGAGAGGATCTCGGCGCGCCTGGCGACGTAGCCCGGCAGGTGATTGCGGTGGCAGGTGGGCGTGAAGGCGCCCGGAACGGCGACCAGCACCACCCGGCGGCCCTTGAACACGTCGTCGGTGGTCTTCGCCGCCGGTCCGTCCGCCGTCATGACGCGGAAGGTCGCCTGGGGCAGGTGATCGCCTACCTGGATGGTCATCGTGCTCTCCCGATCGGTGAGGGCCGACCGGCGGCGCCTGCCGCCCGGTCGCCTGAGCCTCCGCTCCTGTGCCGGGCCCGGGCGGGCGACCGTCCCGCCGCGTCTGGGCCGCGGCCGCTGCTTAGCGCGACCATTCCCGGGTGTCGAGGTTCGCCTCGGTTGTCACGGGGCGCTGGCCCGGGCTCGCCAGGATCAGGCTCAGGGGCAGCCGATCGGCTCCCGCGGGCGGGCGCTCCAGGACGGGGATGCGGAACAGCACGGTCCCGGGCGCCTCGGGCAGGGGCCGGGGCGGGGGCAGCAGCAGCCAGCCGGGCGGGGCGGAAACGAAGAGATCCGCCCGGTCCCCGCTCGGCACCCGGACGCGCACGGCCACGAAGAGCCGGCCGGCGAGCCCCGGCCGCTCGGGCACGGCGCCCAGCACCGTGAGCGGCCCCTCGCCCAGGCGAACGGGCCGCGGCGAGGCGGCCACCGCCTCCGCCACCTGCGGGTCGCCGACCGCGGCGGTATCCGCCGGCAGGGTCAGCGAGAGGTCCGCCCGCACCGGGATGCAGATGTCGTTGCACACGCCGTAATCGAGGCGAAGCCGCAGGGCGACCGGGCTGCGCGGATCGGCCGGCACCACCCGCAGCGGCAGCACGACGCGGTCCTCGTAGCCGAACACGACGTCGCCCGCCTCCGTCATGCGCCGCGGCACCGGCCAGAGCACGTCGACGGCGGCGGCATTGCGGGAGGCGGACCAATCGACAGCGGGCGGCATCCCGGCCTCGCCCGGATCGCGCCAGAAGGTCTTGAAGCCGCGGTCGAGCAGGATCTCAAGGCCCGCATAGCGCACCCCGTCCGCCTGGCCGCCCGGGACGAGCCGCGCGCGGGCATGAAGGCCGGTCGCCCAGGCCGAGGCCGCCCGCGCCGGCGACGAGGCCAGCGCGGCGAGCGCAGCGGCGAGCGGGAAGACGCCGAGGCGGGCGGCCCGGCACCGCCCGAAAGCAGAGAGGGTCATGGCCTTGTCGTCCGCACTCGGTCGTCCGCAATCCCGTAATACGCGGCATGCCGGACCACGCCACGCGCGCCGAATCGTACCAGCAGGAATCGGACCAATGCGAGAAACGATCGTGTGACTCTCCGCGATCCATGGGGCCGCCGAACCATGAGGCGCCGATTCATGGGGCCGCCGCGGCGTCGTTCCACGCCCCCCCGGTCGGTTTCGAGGATGGACATTGCCGGGCCGGGGCGTAGCATGCTGTCATGCGCATGCGATCCGACCCTCACGAGACGACGGTGCCGGGCGAGAGGCCCGCGGCGAGCTACCTCGATGGTCAGCTCCTGGTGGCCATGCCCGGCATGACCGACGAGCGCTTCGCCCGGTCGGTGATCTATCTCTGCGCGCATTCCGCCGAGGGGGCGATGGGCATCATCGTCAACAAGCCGGCGGCGGACCTCAACATGCCCGACCTCCTGGTCCAGCTCGACATCATCCGCCAGGACGACGCCATCCGGCTGCCGATCCGGGTCGGGCACATGCCGGTGCTGATGGGCGGCCCGGTGGAATCGAGCCGCGGCTTCGTCCTGCACTCGCCCGATTTCCACATCGACCAGTCGACGCTGCTGATCGACGACGGCATCTGCCTCACCGCCACCGTCGAGATCCTGCGGGCGATCGCGGCCGGGACGGGCCCGCGCGACGCGGTGCTGGCGCTTGGCTACGCGGGCTGGCAGGCGGGGCAGCTCGAGAGCGAGATCCAGGCCAACGGCTGGCTGCACTGCCCGGCGGATCCGGACCTCATCTTCAACACGGCGCTCGACGCCAAGTACGACCGCGCCCTGCGGGCGATCGGGATCGAGCCCGCCATGCTCTCGACGAGCGCCGGGCACGCCTGAGCCCGCACCGGCCCGCTCCCTCTTTCCGGGCCCGTTCGGGCCTGCACGACTGGAGCGCCAGCGGAAGGAGATCTGGGACCCAGCATGAGGACGTGCCGCGAAGCGGCTCCGCTTGCCTCCAACGTGGCTGACAAGCGGGCGCTGCGCGACGTCTTCTGCTGGGTCCCGGGTCGCATTCCGCTGCCGCTGCATGCGCCCGGGACAGGGGGGAGCGGACGAGGTGACGCCGGGCGGGCCGATCGATGATCGTCGCTGGACGCGTCGGGCGGATGCCGGCTTCAGGTGCCGCGCAGGCTCGATGATCCGCTCTCCGAACCATCATCCGGAAACCGGATCACTCCTGCTGCGGATCGAAGCCCGGATTCATGCCCTCCACGGGCGGAGGACGGCGCCGGGGCGCGCGCGGGGCATTGCTCGCGGTCGGGGCCGCGCTCGTGCTGAGGCCGAGCCGCGTGGCGAGGGAGAGCACCCGGCCCTCCGTGAAGCGCAGGTGGCAGAAGCCATGTACACCCTCGCGCGCATAGGCGCGGCACATCTGCTCCCGGTCGGACGAGAAGGCCGCCTGCTCGGCGACGATGGGGCGGACGTCCTCGCGCTTGGCGCGCTGCGTCATCACCTTGTAGTTCTCACGCACGGCCCGGTCGGCGGCGCCGCGGGCGGTGTCGAATTCCTGGGCGCGCGGCACCAGCGCGGCGGCGCCGGGTCCCCACAGGCCCTTCGGGGTGGTGGCGCAATCCGCCGCCTGGAAGACGCAGATATCGGGCTCGGTCAGCGGCGTGACCAGCACGCTGCCCTCCAGGATCTCCATCCGCAGCGGACAGACCGGATCGGAGGAGGCGAGTCGGGTCACGCCGTTCGGCCGGCCCTGATCGGCCAGGGGGAGCGGAGCCCCGGTGTTGAGGGGGACGCGGCAGGATTCCGTCGGCTGCGAGACCTTGGTGCCCTGGAGGGTGATGCGGGCGGTGAGCCCGCCGCCCTGCGCCCGTTCGAGCCGCAGGGAGCCCGCGGCCCCGTTCTGCTGCAGGTCCTGGCCGATGGCGCTGTCGTCGTTCGGCGCCCGGATCACCACGGGCTTCGGCGGCGGAGGCGGGGCGGCCGGGCGGGGCTCCGCCGGGGGCACGTCGACCGGCGCGCCGGGCGGGGCGACCCGGGGCGCGGGCTGCGCGGGTGGCCGGGCCGCCCGTCCGATGCCGAACAGCTCCTCGAAGAAGGACTGGGCCGAGGCCGGGGCGGGCAGGACCGCCACCGCGAGGGCGAGGAGGAGGCGGGTCGGGGGCATCAGGCTCCAACAGGCGAAACGCGCGAAGACCGACATTACCATGCGCGACGTGGCGCGGACGTGGCAAGGCCGCAACATTCTCGTGGCGCCTTGGCCGGAAACGGGAATTCGGGTTGACGGGGCGATACGCGGGCGGGCCGTCTCGCCGCGGCGGGGCTTCGCCTTGCGAGCCTATCACGGCGTTCTTATATCGCGTCCGGCGCGGGCGCCGCCATCGACCCTCATCCCCCCGAGGTCTGGACGGATCCCGCCCGGCTGAACGATTTTCGTCACCTGTAGCACCATGGGCCGAGCTGCTTCGGGGCTCGGCGGTCTGCTTAAAAAACACCAACGAGGGATCCCACCATGGGTAAAGTCATCGGTATCGACCTTGGCACCACGAACAGCTGCGTGGCCGTGATGGAAGGCACGCAGCCCAAGGTCATCGAGAACGCGGAGGGTGCGCGCACCACCCCGTCGATCGTCGCCTTCACGGATGACGGCGAGCGGCTCGTCGGCCAGCCGGCCAAGCGCCAGGCGGTCACCAACCCCTCCCGCACCTTCTTCGCCATCAAGCGCCTCATCGGCCGCACCTACGACGACCCGATGACGCAGAAGGACAAGGGCCTCGTCCCCTACGCGATCACCCGCGCGGGCAACGGCGACGCCTGGGTCGCGGCGGACGGCAAGCAGTTCTCGCCCTCGCAGATCTCCGCCTTCACGCTCCAGAAGATGAAGGAGACGGCCGAGTCGTATCTGGGCCAGCCGGTCACGCAGGCGGTCATCACGGTTCCGGCCTACTTCAACGACGCCCAGCGCCAGGCCACCAAGGATGCCGGCAAGATCGCCGGCCTCGAGGTGCTGCGCATCATCAACGAGCCCACCGCCGCCGCGCTCGCCTACGGCCTCGACAAGAGGAAGTCCGGCGTGATCGCGGTCTACGACCTCGGCGGCGGCACCTTCGACGTGTCGATCCTGGAGATCGGCGACGGCGTGTTCGAGGTGAAGTCGACGAACGGCGACACCTTCCTGGGCGGTGAGGACTTCGACAACCGGATCGTCGAGTACCTCGCGGCCGAGTTCAAGCGCGAGCAGGGCATCGACCTGACCAAGGACAAGCTCGCCCTGCAGCGCCTGAAGGAGGCGGCCGAGAAGGCCAAGATCGAGCTCTCCTCGGCGACCCAGACCGAGATCAACCTGCCCTACATCACGGCCGACGCGTCCGGCCCGAAGCACCTCGCGCTCAAGCTCAGCCGCGCGAAGTTCGAGTCGCTCGTCGACGACCTGATCCAGCGCACCATCGAGCCCTGCCGCAAGGCGCTCAAGGATGCGGGCGTCTCGGCGAACGAGATCGACGAGGTGGTGCTGGTCGGCGGCATGACCCGCATGCCGAAGATCCAGGACGTGGTGAAGACCTTCTTCGGCAAGGAGCCCCACAAGGGCGTCAACCCGGACGAGGTCGTGGCGATCGGCGCCGCCGTGCAGGCAGGCGTGCTCCAGGGCGACGTCAAGGACGTGCTGCTCCTCGACGTGACCCCGCTCTCCCTCGGCATCGAGACGCTGGGCGGCGTGTTCACCCGGCTCATCGACCGCAACACCACCATCCCGACCAAGAAGTCGCAGGTCTTCTCGACGGCGGAGGACAACCAGAACGCGGTCACCATCCGGGTCTTCCAGGGTGAGCGCGAGATGGCGGCCGACAACAAGCTGCTCGGCCAGTTCGACCTCGTCGGCATTCCGCCGGCCCCGCGCGGCGTGCCGCAGATCGAGGTGACCTTCGACATCGACGCGAACGGCATCGTCAACGTCACGGCCAAGGACAAGGCCACCGGCAAGGAGCACCAGATCCGCATCCAGGCCTCGGGCGGCCTGTCCGAGACCGAGATCCAGCGGATGGTGCAGGAGGCCGAGGCCAACGCGGCCGAGGACAAGAAGCGCCGCGAGCTCGTCGAGGTGAAGAACCAGGGCGAGAGCCTGATCCACGCCACCGAGAAGTCGGTGAAGGAGTACGGCGACAAGGTCTCGGAGGCCGACAAGGCCGGCATCACCACGGCCATCGACGCGCTCCGCCAGGCGCTCGCCGGCGAGGATGTCGAGACCATCAAGGCCCGCACCACGGACCTGATGCAGGCCTCGATGAAGCTCGGCGAGGCCATGTATGCGGCGAGCCAGGGCGCCGGCCCGGAGGCCGGAGCCGATCAGGCGCAGGCCAAGAAGGACGACGTCATCGACGCCGATTTCCAGGAAGTCGACGACAAGGACCAGAAGAAGCGGGCCTGATCCTCGGGTCCGGCGCGGCCGGGGTTCGCCCCGGCCGCGCGCGATTCTTGCGTCATACCAACGGGCCTTGAAAAGGACCGTTGGTTCCGGTCTCGGATTCTCGCCAAGCCTCTGATGAAGCCTTTGGCTTGGTGTCGAAAATTCGAGATGGGTCAACGGCCCGATGCGGCAGCACCCGCTGCGCCAGCAGCCTGGGCCGTTGGTATCAGCGGATAAGACCGGCACGGTCCCCGGCGCCCGAGGCGGCGGGGGCCGTGCGCGTATGGCCTAAGGGTTCAGGCCCGGAGGGGCGAGGGCGACGGGGAATGTCGAAGCGCGACTATTACGAGGTGCTGGGCGTCGCCAGGACGGCGGGCGAGGGCGAGCTGAAATCGGCCTTCCGCAAGCTCGCCATGGCCTACCACCCCGACCGGAACCCGGGAGACAAGGAAGCCGAGATCAAGTTCAAGGAGGTCAACGAGGCCTACCAGACGCTCTCGGACGGCCAGAAGCGCGCCGCCTACGACCGTTTCGGCCATGCCGCCTTCTCGCAAGGCGCGGGGGGACCGGGCGGGCCGGGCTTCGGCGCCGACTTCGGCGACTTCATGTCGGACATCTTCGACACCTTCTTCGGCGATGCCCGGGCGGGCGGCGCGGCCGGCGCCCGGGGCGGCCGCGCCGGCGGCCGGGAGCGCGGTGCGGATCTGCGCTACAACCTGGAGATCACGCTGGAGGAGGCCTTCACGGGCAAGACCGAGACGATCCGGCTGCCCACCTCCGTCACCTGCGAGGTCTGCGCGGGCTCGGGCGCCAAGGCCGGCTCGAAGCCCCGCACCTGCCCGACCTGCGGCGGCTATGGCCGGGTGCGGGCCGCCCAGGGGTTCTTCGCCATCGAGCGGACCTGCCCGAACTGCCATGGCCGGGGCGAGATCATCGACGATCCCTGCACGGCCTGCGGCGGCGCCGGCCGGGTCACCCGGGAGCGCACGCTCTCGGTCAACGTGCCGGCGGGCGTCGACGACGGCCTGCGCATCCGGCTCGCCGGCGAGGGCGAGTCGGGCCTGCGCGGGGGGCCGGCGGGCGACCTCTACATCTTCCTGTCGATCAAGCCCCATCCGTTCTTCCAGCGCGACGGGGCCGACCTGTTCTGCCGCGTGCCGATCTCCATGGTAACGGCGGCGCTGTCGGGCGAGATCACCGTGCCGGTGATCGACGGCTCGCACACCACCGTGCGGATCCCGGCCGGGACCCAGACCAACAAGCAGTTCCGCCTGAAGGGCAAGGGCATGCCGGTGCTGCGCTCGCGCGACGTCGGCGACCTCTACATCCAGGTCTTCGTCGAGACGCCCCAGAACCTCACCAAGCGCCAGCGCGAGCTCCTGCAGGAGTTCGACCAGCACGGCAGCCAGGCCGACAACCATCCGGAGAGCGCCGGCTTCTTCTCGCGGGTGAAGGAGTTCTTCGACGGCCTGAGCGGGTCCGGGCGCGCCTGAGGCGATCGGCCATGAACCGGGGGGCTTGACGCGCGTTTCACGCGCGGCCCTGCGGGAAAGCGCCCTCCGGCGCCGGAGTCGAATTCTCAAGCCGGCTCCAGGCTTGACGGCCGCGCCCCTTTGGTCGAGAGCCGTTTCTCAATCGTCCGCGTGATTTAAGGGTCCGCCGTCTTGCCCTTGCCCCGCCGATCCAGCGCGAAAGCCCTCGCCCTGTCCCGCACCGCGCCGCGGCGCGACCTGTTCGAGGACGAGGCGCGTTTCCTGCGCTCCTGGTTCGAGCGGCCTCTCGTGACCGGGGCAGTGACCCCTTCCGGACGGTTGCTCGCCCGTACCATGGCCTCCTATGTCGACCCGCGGCTGCCGGGGCCGGTGATCGAGCTCGGCCCGGGCACCGGCCCGGTGACGGACGCGCTGGTGCGGCGGGGCATCGAGCAGGAGCGCCTCGTCCTCGTCGAGTACAATCCCGATTTCTGCGAGCTGCTGCGTCGCCGCTTCCCGCGCGCCACGATCCTGCGCGGCGACGCCTACCGGATGCGCGAGACCCTGCGGGACATCGTGACGGAGCCGGCCTGCGCCACCATCTCGAGCCTGCCGCTCTTTACCAAGCCCCTGGAGCGGCGCCTGGACCTGCTCCAGGAGGCGCATGATCTGATGCAGCCGAACGCGCCCTTCGTGCAGTTCACCTACGCGGTCGTGCCGCCGATCCCGGCGCGCTCCTCCGACTACACGGCGAGCCGCTCGAACAAGGTCTGGCTGAACCTGCCGCCGGCCCGCGTCTGGGTCTACCGCCGGCCCTGACGGTGCCACCTTGCCCGAATGGCGGACGGCGCTGCGCATCCTCCGCCGCCGCGTTCACTCTATAACCTCTACGGGCCGCCGGTCCCGACGACCGCGCGGCAAGGCGTTATGGGAGTGGACGCATGCACGTCACGATCAAGGAAGCCCAGCAGGCGATCGAGGCCGCGCGCGCGAAGGCGGAAGCGATTGGCACTCAGATGTGCATCGCCGTCGTCGATTCCGGCGGCAACCTCAAGGCCTTCTACCGGATGGACGACGCCTGGGTCGGGTCCATCGACATCGCCCAGAAGAAGGCCAAGACCGCCCTGTTCTTCGGCATGCCCACCGGACAGATCGGGGCATTGTCGCAGCCGGGCGGCCCGCTCTACGGGATCGAGCACTCGAATGACGGGCTCATCACCTTCCCGGGCGGGATTCCGATCGTCGACAAGGACGGGGTGATGTCGGGCGCGATCGGCGTCAGCGGCTCGACCGTGGAGAACGACCACGCGGTGGCCGAGGCGGGCGCGCGGGCGATCGGCGAGACGGAGCTGCCCGGCCATCCCTGGCGGACCTGACCGGGCGGCCCCGCCGCCGAGTTCGGCCCCGTCTCCGGGTCCGGCCTCCAGGTCCGGCGGCGGGACGTCCGGCGACGGGGCCCGTGCGGCCAAGCTACCCCATTGCGGACGCGATCCTCTGCTCTCACCGCGCCGCCCGGCTGGATCGGGTTCGTACTGGAGTTCTCGCCGTGCTCTACCGCACCGCTTTCGCCCTCGCCCTGACGTCGACCTGTGCCTTGGCGTCGCCCCAGCAGACGCCCGCGCCGGATCGCGCCGCCCTGAAGCAGTACTGCACTGGCGATTACCTGACCTATTGCGGCAACTTCCCGCCGGACGGCCCGGAGGTGCGGGCCTGCTTCAAGCAGAACAAGGCCAAGCTGTCGCAGCCCTGCCAGGCCGCCATCGCCGGCTACGTGAAGGCGCAGCGGCGGAGCTGAAAGCGCCTACGGCCGGCAAAAGCCGCGTCAATTCAAAGCCCTGGCGCTTTGTCCCAAAGCGAAATCGAGCTGCGTGGAAGCCGCCCCGCTCCTCATGCTGAGGTGCTGGGCGATCGAAGATCGCTCAGCCTCGAAGCACGCCGGACCGGTGCTCCTGCCCACCCTGATCTTGGACGAACGTTCAGGGGTGCTTCGAGGCCGCCCGCGCGATCTTCGATCGCCAGCACCTCAGCATGAGGGCCGGTGGGGCTGCCATGGGGGCGCACCATGGGGGGCGCACTTGCAGCCGGCTTCCGCCATCAGGGCCGGCTCGGCCGGTGGCGAACTCATGCGCGGGTCCGGGATGCGGCGCGCCGCGTCCCGGCGACTGCGCCGGCGAAGCACTCCGCCGCCGAGCGCGCTCATGCAGCGTCAGCGCAACCTCGCGTATCGGCCTGAGAAGGCTCGCGGATTCCGCAGTGCGCGGGCGGCTGCGCCAGGCTGTCCGGGCTCGCCGCCGGCTGGCGGGGCGTGAGCCGGCGCACATCGCCGTGCAGGACCTTTCTGCCACAGTGGCGGCGGATCGGCTGCCGGGAGGGCCGGATCCGACGGGATCGCCGCCGAGTGTCGCGACGCGACACTGGTGTCCCGCCGCCTCCGCCGCTCCACTGGCTGCCCTGTAGCGAGGCTGGCCCATGGCGGACACATCCCTGTTCCTGAACCTCGGCGGCGCGATGGTGCTCGCGGTGCTGGCCGGTCACGGCATCCGCTGGGCTCTCGACGCCTGGGTCCGGCTCGCCCCCGCGAGTTCCGACGAGGCGGAGGGCGCGGAGTAGCCCGGCCTCGCGCGGACCCGGCGACTCTGGGACGGCCGGCCGGCCGACAAAGCTGTGGGCCGAGTCCACGCCTGACCGGGCCCGCCTGCTTCCTGGGATCGGCGCGTCATCTCAATGACTTGCGTGATTGTCCTCAGGGCCGGCGCGAGGAGCGCCGGCGCCGCCGCGGGCCAACCGCCTCGACCCGATCTGCCCGACACGCCAAGGACTTGGAGGATTGTCCTCGGGCACGGCCGCAGAGCCGTCCCGCCGTTTGACTCCGCGCCCCGTCAAGCCTTCCTTCACGAAGACGCGCCAGCTTGGCGGTGAATGCCGTTGCCCCCCGGCGGCGGCTTAAGGCCGCGACAGGTCCGGGGCGAAACCGGGCGGCGGCGAGGGCGGCAGGCGGGAACCGGAAGGACGATGGCGGGATCCTCGAAGGGCGGCTTGATCGCATCCGGCAGCGCAGCGGGAGCCCTGCGGCTCGCGGCAGTGGCCGGCGTGGCGCTCCTCACGGCCAATTGCGCGGGCACCCCGCACCCCACCACCACGGCCGCGCGGAGCGGCCGCCAGATCGACCCGAAATACGGGGTCGCCCCGAGCCCGCGCCTCTACGGCGAGAACGATCCGATTCCGAAGGGCGGCGGCCGCGCCATGGTCGGCAAGCCCTACATGGTCGCCGGTCACACTTATGTCCCGCGCGAGGACCCGCGCGGCTATGTCCGCGAGGGGCTCGCCTCCTGGTACGGCACCGCCTTCCATGGGCGGATGACCGCTAACGGCGAGGTGTTCGACCGTTTCTCGGTGGCCGCCGCCCATCCGACCCTGCCGCTGCCGAGCTACGCCCGCGTCACCAACCTCGCCAACGGCCACTCGATGGTGGTGCGTGTGAACGATCGCGGCCCCTATCATGCCGGCCGCCTGATGGACGTGTCGGAGCGGGTGGCCGAGGCGCTGGAGTTCCATCGCCGCGGCACGACCCGGGTCCGGGTGGAGTATCTCGGCAAGGCCTCGGTGGCGGGCAGCGACGACCGCAAGCTGATGGCGACCCTGCGCACCGACGGGCGCCCTGCGGGAGGCCCCTTCGGCGCCAACCTGATGGTGGCCGACGCCGGCGAGGAGGCGAAGCCCTTCGCCTTCCGGCGGCCCGAGCCCGAGCCGACGCCCGTCACTCCGGTGGTGGAGCGTCCGCGGGTGATGCCGGCGCCCGTGCGGGTGGCCGAAGCCCCGCTCCGTCCCGCACCGGCCCCGCGCCCGGCCCCCATCCGGGTCGCCGAGGCGCCACCGCGCAGCGCGCCCGCGCCGCAGCCGGCGGCGGCCGCCAGATCCATGGTCGCCGCCAAGCCCATCGTCGTCGCCAAGGACCGCAGCGCCCTGGCCCAGGCCATGCTCGCGGCGGCGCAGCCCGCGGGCCGGACCGGACCGGCTCCGGCGCCCCCGCGCCGCGCCGCGCCGCTGCCTCTCTCGGCGCCCCTCCAGCTCGGCGGCGCTCATCCGGTCCCGCCCGGCCGGCCCGGAGCGGGCCGCAGCCTGACCGCCCGGTTCGACGGCGGCGGGGCGGGCGCGCGCAAGACGCATTCGGCCGCAGCGCCGCGTGCCCGCGTCGCGGATATGCTCTGAGCGAGGCGGCGGATCCGCCGCGGTTGCACCACCCCGGCCGGAGCGTCAGAGTGGCCGCCGGACGGGCAATCGGGACGGTGGCGGCATGGTGACGGCAGCATGGGCGGGTAGGGCGGTCGCGCGGCTCGCGATGGGGATCGCGCTGGCCGCCTGTCTCACGGCCGCCGCACGGGCGCAGGGCTTCCAGAGCCAGGCCCCGCACGCGATCCTGGTCGATGCCGATTCCGGCTCCGTGCTCTACGAGAAGGCCGCCGACGAGCCGTTCTCGCCCGCCAGCATGGCCAAGCTCATGACCGTCGAGGTGATCTTCGACGAGATGCGCAAGGGCCGCCTGAACCAGGACAGCGAGTTCCCGATCAGCGAGAATGCCTGGAGGCGCGGCGGCGCGGGCGGGGGCGGCTCCTCGATGTTCGCCCAGCTCAACAGCAAGGTGAAGCTGCCGGATCTCCTGCGTGGCCTCATCGTGCAGTCGGGCAACGACGCGGCCATCGCCGCCGCCGAGGCGATCGGCGGCACCGAGGACAATTTCGCCCAGATCATGAACCGGCGCGCCCGCGAGCTCGGGCTGACCCGCTCCACCTTCCGCAACGCCACCGGCTACTCGGCGCCCGACCAGAAGGTGACGGCCCGCGACCTCGCCAAGCTCGCCATTCACCTGATCGAGACCTATCCGGAGGAGTACAAGCTCTTCGCCGAGCGCGAGTTCACCTGGAACAAGATCCGCCAGCAGAACCGCAACCCGCTGCTTGCCATGGATATCGGGGCGGACGGGCTGAAGACCGGCTACCTGGAGGAATCGGGCTACGGCCTGACGGGCTCGGCGGTGCAGAACGGCCAGCGACTGGTCATGGTGGTGAGCGGCCTCAAGACTGCCCGCGAGCGGGCGGCGGAAGCCCGCAAGCTCCTCGACTGGGGCTTCCGCGCCTTCGAGGCCCGCCAAGTCTTCGCCCCCGGTGAGACCGTGGCGGAGGCCGACACTTATGGCGGCGAGAAGGGCAAGGTGGCACTCGTCGCGAAGAAGCCCGTGCGGGTGCTGCTGCCGCGGGGCTCGGCCGACCGCCTCACCGCGCGGGTGGTCTACCAGGGCCCGCTCATGGCGCCGGTGGCCGAGGGGCGCGAGGTCGCGCGGCTCAAGATCATGCGCGGCGATCAGCAGCAGCAGGTGCTCGACATGCCCCTCTACACCGCCGAGGCCGTCGGCACCGGCACCATGACCCAGCGCGCTCTCGACGCGGCCATCGAGGTCGGGACCGGCTGGGTGCGCGACGCCTTCGCCAAGCTGACGAACCGGTCGTGAGCGGGACGGCGCAGCCCGGCGTCTTCATCACCGTCGAGGGCGGGGAGGGCGCCGGAAAGTCGACCCAGATCGCGAGGCTCGCCGAGCGCCTGCGGGCAGGCGACCGGGAGGTGATCACCACCCGCGAGCCCGGCGGATCGCCCCGGGCCGAGCAGATCCGCACCGCGCTGCTCGCGGGCGCCGCCAAGGACCACGGCCCCTTCGCGGAGGCGCTGCTGTTCTCGGCCGCGCGTCTCGACCATCTCAACACCCTGATCCGGCCCGCGCTCGCCCGCGGCGCCGTGGTGCTCTGCGACCGCTTCGCGGATTCGACCCGGGCCTATCAGGGGGCGGCCGGCGGCATCGACCCGCAGGAGGTCGCGGCGCTGGAGCGCGTCGTCGTCGGGCCGACCCGGCCCGACCTCACGCTGATCCTCGATCTCCCCCCCGAACTCGGTCTCGCCCGCGCCCGGCGGCGGGCCTCGTCCCCGGGGCCGGACCGCTTCGAGGCCGAGACACTGTCCTTCCACCAGCGCCTGCGGGAGGCCTTCCGGGCCATTGCCGCCCAGGAGCCGGAGCGCTGCGTCCTGATCGACGCCGCGGCCGACCCGGACGCGGTGGCGTCCGCCATCCGGGCGGCGGTGGCCGGACGCCTGCCGCAGCTCCTGCGCGAGGGACACGGCCATGCCGCCTGAACCGGCCGGCGAGGATCTGGAGCCGGGCGAGGTCCCGGGGCTGACGCGGCCGCGGGCGCAGGCCGCCCTCATCGGCCAGGAGGCGGCCGAGCGGGCCTTTCGCGAGGCGATCGGGGCGGGGCGGCTGCACCATGCCTGGCTCCTCGGCGGCCCGCGCGGGATCGGCAAGGCGACACTCGCCTACCGGGTGGCCCGCCACCTGCTCGCGCAGCAGGGGACGGGGCGGGGCGTGCCGGAGACGCTGGCGGTGGCGCCGGGCCACCCGGTGGCCCGGCAGGTCGCGATGCTGTCGCATCCGAACCTCGTGGTGCTGCGCCGCCAGCGGGCGCCCGGCGCCAAGACCGTGCCGACGCAGATCACCGTCGAGGCCGCGCGCCGCGCGCTCCATCTCTTCGCCGAGACCTCGGCGGATGCGGGCTACCGCATCTGCATCGTCGATTGCGCGGAGGAGCTGAACCTCGCCAGCGCCAACGCACTCCTGAAGCTCATCGAGGAGCCGCCGCCGCGCTCCCTGTTCCTGATCGTCAGCCATGCGCCGGGCCGGCTCCTGCCCACGATCCGCTCCCGCTGCCGGCGGCTCGCGCTGCGCCCGCTCGGCGACGCCGAGGTGGTGCGGGTGCTCCAGGGTCTCGGCGAGCCCTTTGCCGCTCATCCGCCCGAGGTGCTGGCCCGGGCGGCGCGCTTGAGCGAGGGCTCGGTCGCCCGGGCGCTCGGCCTGCTCGACCCGGCGACCCTCGCCCTCGTGGACGAGATCGAGGCGCTCCTCGCCGCGCCCGACTGGCGCCGGGTCCTGGCGCTGGCCGAGCGCCTGAATTCCCGCGACGCCGACGCGCTCTACGAGACCGCTCTCGACACGGTGCAGCGCCACCTCGCCGCGGAGATCGGCCGGCGCCTCACCGAGCCGCCCGCCCGGCTCGCGGCCTTGGCCGATGCGAGCGAGCGCATCGCCCGCGCGGCCCGCGAGGCCGCGACCTACAACCTCGACCGCCGCCCGGTGATCCTGTCGCTGTTCGAGGAGGTGGCGGCGGCCCGCTAGAGCGGTGCCCGATCAGGTTGAAGCGTAAGCATCGTGCTCGTATCCGGCGGCCGCGAAGGAGTTGCGGCCCTCCTCGGGTGAGAAGTGCATGCAGGCTTGGCGGATACACCACACGCTGGCGCAGATCGACGGACAAGGTGGTCGGCATCAGAGCCTCCCCCTTGGGTCGTCAACCCCTTCACATCCTGCACAGCTTCAGAACGGATGAACACCGCTCTAGAGCGGGGCGCCAGGCCATCCATGCGCTTTGCTCAGGGCAGGGGGTGTCCACCTCACCCCGAATTTGCTCTAAGGCTTGAGAGACAAGGGGGCGCGGCCGCGCCCCTCGCGATCCTCGAACCTTCTCGGGAACCCCTTTCGTGGCGGGCGAACGCTTCACCATCACCACGGCGATCTCGTATCCGAACGGCGCGCCGCATATCGGCCACGCCTACGAGGTGATCGCCACGGATGCCATCGCGCGGTTCAAGCGCATCGACGGCTACGACGTGTTCTTCACCACCGGCACCGACGAGCACGGGCTGAAGATCCAGCAGACCGCCGCCAAGGCGGGCGTCACGCCCAGAGCCTTCGTGGACGCCATGGCGCCGCGCTTCCGCGCCATGGCCGAGGCCCTGAACTGCTCCTTCGACCGCTTCATCCGCACCACCGACCCGGACCATGTCGCGGCGTCCCAGGCGCTCTGGCGGCGCATGGAGGAGGCAGGCGACATCTATCTGTCGAAATATTCCGGCTGGTACTCGGTCCGCGACGAGGCCTATTACGACGAATCCGAGCTGGTGCTCGGCCCCGACGGCGTGCGCTGCGCCGAGAGGACCGGCACCCCCGTCGAATGGGTGGAAGAGGAAAGCTACTTCTTCCGGCTCTCGGCCTATGCGGACCGCCTGCTCGCGCATTACGCCGAGAACCCCGACTTCATCGGCCCGGAGACCCGCCGCAACGAGGTGGTGAGCTTCGTGCGCTCCGGGCTGCAGGATCTCTCGGTCAGCCGCACCACCTTCGACTGGGGCGTCCCGGTGCCGGGCGCGCCCGGCCACGTGATGTATGTCTGGGTCGACGCGCTCACGAACTACATCACCTCCTGCGGCTTTCCGGACGAGGGCGATCCGCGCTGGCGGCACTGGCCGGCCGACCTGCACGTGATCGGCAAGGACATCATCCGCTTCCACGCGGTCTACTGGCCGGCCTTCCTGATGTCGGCCGGCGTGGCCCTGCCCAAGCGCGTCTTCGGCCACGGCTTCCTGCTCAGCCGCGGGGAGAAGATGTCGAAGTCGCTCGGCAACGTGGTGGATCCGGTCGAGCTCGCCGGCCTCTACGGGGTGGACCCGCTGCGCTACTTCGTGCTGCGCGAGGTGCCCTTCGGCCAGGACGGCAACTACTCGCACGAGGCGATCGTCAACCGCACCAACGCGGATCTCGCCAACGATCTCGGCAACCTCGCCCAGCGCTCGCTCACCATGATCGCGCGCAATTGCGGGGGCGCCGTGCCGGAGCCGGGCGCGCTGATAGAGGCCGACCGGGCCTTGCTGGCCGCCGCCGACGCGCTGCCGGCCGCCGCGCGGGCCGCGATGACGGATTACGCGCTCCATCATGCGCTCGCGGAGATCTGGGCGGTGGTGGCGGAGGCCAACCGCTACTTCGCCGGCCAGGAGCCCTGGACCCTGCGCAAGACCGACCCGGCCCGCATGGGAACCGTGCTCTACGTCACGGCCGAGACGCTGCGCGCGATCGGCATCCTGGTGCAGCCCTTCGTGCCGGCGGCCGCCGCCAAGCTCTTGGATCTCCTGGCTACCCCTAAGCAGGCGAGGGGGCTCGCGCAGGTCGGGGAGGGGAACCGGCTCGTCCCCGGCACGGCCCTGCCGGCGCCGAGCCCGATCTTCCCGCGCTTCGTCGAGCCGGAGGCCTGAGGCGGCATGCTGGTCGACAGCCATTGCCATCTCGACTTCCCGGGCCTCGCCGGGCGGCTGCCGGAGGTGCTGGAGCGGGCGCGCGCGGCGGGCGTGACCCGGATGGTCACGATCTCGACCCGGGTGCGCCACGCGCCTGTCTATCGCGACCTCGCCGAGGCTCACCCCGAGATCTTCTTCACGGTCGGGACGCATCCGCATCAGGCGGGCGAGGAGCCGGACATCCCGGCGGACGAGATCGTGGCCCTGGCGCGCCACCCGCGCTGCATCGGGATCGGCGAGGCGGGCCTCGACTTCCACTACGACAACGCCCCGCGGGACGTGCAGGCGCGGGTTTTCCGCACCCATATCGCGGCGGCCCGCGCGAGCGGCCTGCCGCTCGTGATCCACGCCCGCGAGGCGGATGCCGAGATTGAGGCGATCCTCACCGAGGAGATGGGGCGCGGGCCGTTCCGGGCGGTGCTGCACTGCTTCTCGTCGGGCCGGCGCCTCGCGGAGGCGGGCGTGGAGCTCGGGCTGTTCGTGTCCTTCTCCGGCATCCTGACCTTCCGCCGCTCGGAGGAGCTGCGGGCGATCGCGGCGGCGGTGCCGCGCGACCGGATCCTCGTCGAGACCGACGCGCCGTACCTTGCGCCCGAGCCCCATCGCGGCCGTCCGAACGAGCCTGCCTATGTCGCGGAGACCGCCCGGGTGCTCGCCCGGACCCTCGGTATGGCGCCGGACGACCTCGCGCGGCTCACCACCGCCAATTTCTACCGGCTGTTCGACAAGGCTGCGCAGGGCGACGCCGCGCAGGCCGGATCGGCCCCATGAGGTCCAGCCCATGTCCGCGCTGACGCTCCGCATCCTCGGCTGCGGCTCCTCCGGGGGCGTGCCGCGGGTCGGCTCCGGCTGGGGCGCCTGCGATCCCGCCGAGCCGAGGAACCGCCGCGGCCGCTGCTCGATCCTGGTCGAGGGACGCCAGGATCATTCCGGCCCGGCGACGATGGTGCTGGTCGATACCTCGCCGGATCTGCGCGAGCAGCTCCTCGACGCGGGCGTGATGCGGCTCGACGCCGTGCTGTTCACCCACGCGCATGCCGACCACACCCACGGCATCGATGACCTGCGCCCGCTGGTGATCCAGATGCGGCGGCGCATCCCGGTCTATGCCGACGCGACCACGCAGGCGCTGCTGAAGCTGCGCTTCGGCTATTGCTTCGAGACCGCGCCGGGCAGCCAGTACCCGCCGATCCTCGACCTGCACGAGCTGCCCGACGGCATCCCGCTCTCCCTCGCAGGCCCTGGCGGCCCGGTCACCGCCTCCTCGTTCCGGATGGAGCACGGCGATGAGGAGGCTTTGGGCTTCCGCTTCGCGGACGCGGCCTACGCGCCCGACGTCAGCACCATGCCGGAGGCCGCCAAGGCGCATCTGCGCGGCCTCGATCTTCTCATCATCGACGCGCTGCGCGACACGCCGCACCCGACGCATTACTCGGTCTCGGACGCGCTCGCGCTGATCGAGGAGGTCCGGCCGCGCCGCGCCATCCTCACCAACCTCCACACGGACCTCGATTACGAGGCCCTGCGCCGCCGGCTGCCGGAGGGCGTGGTGCCGGCCTATGACGGGCTGACCGTCACGGTCGACGGCTGACAATACACGCAGAGCCAGATTGTCGCGGCGACCGGGCTCGTCCACTCCACCCGGTGCCGGAGATGGGCCGGAAGCAGGAGATGGTCGCCCGGCTCGAGCACCCGCGCCTCGGCCTCGCCGGCGATGCGCAGGCGCGCGGCGCCCGCGAGCAGCAGCACCCATTCGTCCTCCGGCTGGTCGTACCAGAAGCCCGGCGGGCTCGCTTGGCCGGTCGAGACGATGCGCTCGATCCGCAAGCCCGGGCGCGCCAGGATCGCGGTGACGACCTCGTCCGGGCTGCCGGGCGGCGGCAGGTCGGCGAAGATGTCGGCGGTCGGCGCGGTCATGGCGGGCTCCGGCTCCGGGAGACAGGACGCAGCAGGCGTAGCCGCCCCGGCGCGGCGGGTCACGCCTCGGACTGCAGCTGAAGCGGCGCCACCGCCGCCTTAGGTTCCATAAGATCCCTTATGCGAATCAGGATCCCGGGGCTCCGGCGGGTGGCCAGGTGTCGTGCGCGGATTATTTTGGCGCTGATGAACGGCATAGAATGGCACTGATCTGTCACCCTCCCCGCCTCGGCGTCGGCGCAAGTGATTGGATGTGAAGGCGGAATGCCTGGGTGGAGAAGAGGAGTCTGCCCTGGCTGCGGCGGCCTGTTCCCGAGTTTGCGACAGGCCCTGCATCGCCGATTATCTCGGGCTGACCATCGAGACGGTGTCGCGTGCGGTGAGCCAGTTGGAGGCTGACGGTGCGCTCCTTCGGGCGGGTGCCCGGCGGATCCGGCTCTGCCATGCTGCGATCCGCCAGATCCTGCGTGACTGACCGGCAGCGCGCGGGTCGGGGCCGCGTCGGAGGATGCGCGTGGTGTGCGACGAATCCAGGGACGGAGTCCTGGCGCGGAGCGGCAGGACTCCGCTGTAGGTGAAGGCATGAGTGGCTCAAGGATCCAACCTGCGAACCATCGCTCCGGCAAGCCCGCGGGCGCGGCCGGAGGCCGGATGCGGCGGATCGGGCAGCGCCTGTATGAAGAGCTGAAGCGGATCGCCACAATCTTCGTCTACCTATGGATTGTCTTCGGTGTTCTGGTGCTGCACGAGTCTCTCGTATTGTCGCGACATGGCATCAACTATGATTTCTATGGCTTTGCCTTCATCAATTCCTGGATCCTGGCAAAGGTCATGCTGATCGCCGAGAGTCTGGATGTCCGTCCCCGCTGGCAGGGCCGGCCATTGATCTACCCGATCGCGGTGCGCGCGGTCGGCTTCGCGATGCTCCTGGTCTGCGCCTACGCCATCGAGGAGACGGTTATCGGTCTCTGGCGGGGCCGGACGCTCGCAGCCAGCGTTCCGGCCATCGGCGGCGGCGGTTTGCGCGGGCTCGTGGTGATCACCGTGATCATGGCGGTCGCTCTCGTTCCCTATTTCGCCTTCCGGGAACTCGGCCGCGTGCTCGGCCGCGATCGATTGCGGGCTCTGATGGTCACGGGCGCTGTCGGGCCGTCATCGAACTCGACCGGAAGCGGCGGAGCTTGATCCGATGCCTGCGGCCTCCGCTCTGGCGGGCCGCAGCCGACCGCCCCCTTCCCCGGCACGGACGCCCTTGCCGACCGCATCATCCGGGATGTCCCGTCCGATCAAGCCGCGCAGGCGCGAACTGCAAGAATAGAGCGCCATTCTCCTGGCTCGGCGATCGGGCGAGGGACGTCCATGGTCCGCTTTCCCCGACTCCTCCTTCTCCTCTCGCTGGCCGTCGGGCCGCATCACGCGGCTCGTGCGCAGACGGACCCAGGCGCGGCCCTGCCTGTCGGCACGGTCGCAGCCCAGCGAAAGCCCATCGACAAGGCGCTCGACTTCGTGGGCCGCGTCGAGGCGGTCAGCCGCGTCGAGGTGCGGGCGCGAGTCACCGGTTATCTGGACGCCGTCCTGTTCAAGGAGGGGGACCCGGTCAAGGAAGGGGCGCCGCTCTACCGGATCGAGCCCGATCTGTTCGAGGCCGCGGTCAAGCAGGCGGAAGGCGCGCTCGAGCGCAGTCACGCCGCCGAAACTCTCGCGGCCATTCAGCTGCAGAGGGCGCAGGAGCTGCTCGACCGGAACGCCGGCACCGTGGTGGCCCGCGACCAGGCCCGTGCCGCCCTCGACCAAAGCAAAGGCGCGGTCATGGGGGACGAGGCGAACCTGCGGACCGCCCAGATCAATCTCGGCTACACGAAGATCGTCTCCCCCATCGCCGGCCGGATCGGGCGCACCAGCGTGACCAAGGGCAACGTGGTGGGTCCGGACAGCGGGGTCCTGACCACCATCGTCAGCCAGGATCCCATGTACGTCACCTTCCCGGTGAGCCAGCGCGAGTTCCTGCGCGTCCAGCAGGGCGGCGATCGCCCAGACCCTAGTCGGATCGCCGTGCGGATCCGCTTCTCGGACGGCTCGACCTACGGCCAGGTCGGGCGGGTCAACTTCGTCAACATCAGCGTGGACCGCACCACGGACACCGTACTGGTGCGCGCGACCATGCCGAACGGGGCTGGCGCGCTGCGCGACGACCAGCTGGTGCAGGTCGCCCTGCAGACCGGGATGCCGGAGGAGAAGGTGGTGGTGCCGCAGGCCGCGCTGATCGCCGACCAGGGCGGGGTCTACGTCTTCGTGGTCGAGGACGGCCGCGCCGTGACCAAGCGCGTGAAGCCGGGCCCCGGCGCCGGCGGCCAGGATGCGGTGATCGAGGAGGGGCTGTCCGGCGGCGAGCTCGTCATCGTCGACGGCCTGCAGCGGGTCCGGCCCGGCATCCTCGTCCGGGCAACGCCGATCGGCCCCCCGGCCAGCAGGACCTGATCCAATGCTCTCCGCCATCTTCGTCGACCGGCCACGCCTCGCGGTGGTGATCGCCATCGTCACGGCGATCGCCGGGGCTCTGGCGCTGCTCTCCATCCCGGTGGCGCAGTATCCCGACATCGTGCCGCCGCAGGTCTCCGTAACGACGACCTATCCGGGCGCGTCCGCCGACGTCGTGGAATCGACCGTGGCCCAGCCGATCGAGTCCCAGGTCGTCGGCGTCGACAAGATGATCTACATGAAGAGCGTGAGCGGCAACGACGGCAGCTACACGCTCACCGGCTCCTTCGAGCTCGGCACCGATCCCGACATCAACGCCGTCAACGTCAACAACCGGGTCCAGATCGCCCTCGCCAAGCTGCCCGAGGACGTCCGCAAGCAGGGCGTCACGGTCAAGAAGAAATCCTCGGCCCTGCTCGGCGTGCTCGCCGTCTACTCGCCGAAGGCGATCCAGGATCCGCTCTTCATCTCCAACTACGTGACCATCAATCTGCTCGACCGGATCAAGAGCACGCCGGGCGTCGGCGACGCGACGCTGTGGGGGCCGCAGGATTACGCCATGCGGGCCTGGGTGCGCACGGATCAGCTCACCGGCCTCAACCTGACCACAGGCGACGTCATCAACGCCATCAAGGCCCAGAACGTGCAGGCGCCCGTGGGGCGGATCGGCGCCCGCCCGATCTCCGACGAGCAGCAGCTCCAGCTCAGCATCCAAACCCAGGGGCGGCTGACCTCGCCCGAGCAGTTCCAGAACATCGTGCTGCGCACGAACCCGGACGGATCCCTGCTGCGCCTCGGCGACGTGGCCCGGATCGAGCTCGGCGCGGCGAGCCTCGACCGCGAGACGCGGCTCAACGGCAGCCCGGCGACGGTCATCGCCATCTACCAGTCGCCCGGCGCGAACGCCATCGCGACCCTGAAGGAGGTCAAGGCCCGGGTCGGCGAGCTCGCCAAGGCCTTCCCGGAGGGGCTGGAGTGGAAGGTCACCTACGATCCCACCGCCTTCATCACCGAGACGGTGCACGAGGTGCAGAAGACCCTCGTCGAGGCCTTCGTGCTCGTCGTCATCGTGGTGTTCCTGTTCCTGGGCAGCCTGCGGGCGACGCTGATCCCGACGCTCGCCGTCCCGGTGAGCCTGATCGGCACCTTCATCGCCCTCAAGGCCGTGGGCTACTCGGCGAATTCCGTCTCGCTGCTCGCCATGGTGCTGGCGATCGGCATCGTGGTCGACGACGCCATCGTGGTGGTCGAGAACGTCGAGCGGGTGATGGAGGAGCACCCGGACCTCACGCCGCGCGAGGCGACGAAGCGTGCCATGGCGGAGATCACCGCGCCCATCATCGCGATCACGCTCGTCCTGCTCTCCGTGTTCGTGCCGGTCGCCTTCGTGCCCGGCATCTCGGGCGAGCTCTTCCGCCAGTTCGCGGTCGCGGTGGCGGTCTCGATGTTTTTGTCGGCCATCAACGCGCTGACCCTCTCGCCCGCCCTCTGCGGCGTGCTGCTGCGGCCCCATCACGGCCCCCGCCGGGGCATCATGGGGCTGGTGATGCGCGGGATCGACAAGGTGCGCGACGGCTACGGGGCCGCCGTCGCCCGGATCGTGCGGCTGTCGGTCATCGGCCTCGTCCTGGCGCTCGCGGCCGCCTGGGGCACGGTCGAACTCTCGAAGATCACCCCGACCGGCTTCCTGCCGGAGGACGACCAGGGCGCCTTCTTCGTCGTGGTGCAGTTGCCCGAGGGCGCCGCGGTCGGGCGGACCTCGGAGGTCGTGGGCCGGGCCGAGGCCCTCCTGCGCGAGGAGCACGCGGTGGCCGACTACACCTCGGTGATCGGCCTCAACTTCATCGACAACTACTCGCAGAGCAACGCGGCCTTCATGGTGGTGACGCTCAAGCCGTTCGAGGAGCGCAAGGGCGCGGGCGACGGGGCGGCGGCGATGATCGCGCGCCTCGGCCAGCGCTTCCGGGAGATCCAGGGCGGGATGGTCGTCCCCCTGGCGCCCCCGCCGATCATCGGCCTCGGCACCGGCGGTGGCTTCGCCTATGTGCTGGAGGACCTGCGCGGCGGTGATCCGCGGGAGCTCGCCCAGGCCCTGCGCGGCCTCATCGTCGCGGCGAACCAGGAGCCGCGGCTCAACCGGGTGTTCAGCACCTTCTCGGCGACGAACCCCTCGGTCTTCCTCGACATCGACCGCAACAAGGTCCAGATCCTCGGCGTGTCGCTCGATTCCGTGTTCCAGGCGCTGCAGGCCTCGCTCGGCGGCTACTACGTCAACGACATCAACCTGTTCGGCCGCACCTGGCAGGTCCAGGTGCAGGCCGAGGCCGCCGACCGGGCGAGGATCGACGACATCTACCGCATCAACGTGCGCAACAAGGACGGCCAGATGGTGCCCCTGCGCAGCCTCGCGGAAGTCAGGATCGTGGTCGGGCCGCCCTCGCTCATCCGCTACAACAACCTGCGCGCGGTGACGGTGCAGGGCTCGCCCGCCCCGGGCGTCTCGTCGGGCCAAGCGCTCGCCGCCATGCAGGCGGTCGCGGCCCGCACCTTGCCGACCGGGTTCGGCGGGGAATGGACCGACACCGCCTTCCAGGAGAAGCGGGCGGAGGGCAAGACCGCGATCATCCTGGCCTTCGCGGTGCTGTTCGCCTTCCTGTTCCTCGTCGGCCTCTACGAGAGCTGGACGATCCCGGTGCCGGTGCTGCTCTCGGTCACGGTGGGCATCGTGGGCGCCTACGCGGCCATGGTCTGGGGCAAGCTGACCCTCGACCTCTACGCCCAGATCGGCATGGTGGTGCTGATCGGGCTTGCGGCCAAGAACGGCATCCTCATCGTCGAGTTCGCCAAGGAGCAGCGGGAGAAGGGCGTGGGCTTGCGGGAGGCGGCGACCGAGGGTGCGCGGCTGCGCTTCCGCCCGGTGATGATGACCTCCTTCGCCTTCATCCTCGGCCTGCTGCCCCTGGTGGTCGCCACCGGCGCCTCCCAGCTCGCCCGGCGCGACGTGGGCACGCCGGTCTTCGGCGGCATGATCGCCGCCTCCTTCCTCGGCATCTTCGTGATCCCGCCGCTCTACGTCGTGTTCCAGGGCCTGCGCGAGCGGGCCTGGCGGCTCATGGGCGGCAAGGGGAAGCAGCGACCGATGCCGCCGCCCGGCGCGCCCGCGGGGGCGCCGGGGCATCTTCCGGCCGAGTGAGCGGGGCCCGAGAGGGGGATGCGCCATGGACGACACCGATCAGAGCCTGCTGGCCGAAGCCTCCAACGACGGCGCAGCTGAAGTCGCGGAGGGCGGCCGGCTGAAGCGGAAGGTCTATGAGCGCGAGCTGCGCAAGCTCCAGGTGCAGCTGTGCCATCTGCAGGCCTGGGTCCGGGCGACGGGCGCCCGGATCATCGTGGTGTTCGAGGGCCGCGACGCGGCCGGCAAGGGCGGCACGATCAAGGCCATCACGGAACGGGTCAGCCCGCGGGTGTTCCGCGTGGTCGCGCTGCCGGCGCCCTCCGACCGGGAGAAGAGCCAGCTCTTCCTCCAGCGCTACATCGCGCATTTCCCCGCCGGCGGCGAGATCGTGATCTTCGACCGCAGCTGGTACAACCGCGCCGGCGTCGAGGCCGTGATGGGATTCTGCAGCGAGGCGGAGCAGCGCCGGTTCCTCGATCTTTGCCCCAGGGTCGAGCACTTCATCGTCGGCGGCGGCATCCAGCTCATCAAGTTCTGGCTGGAGGTCGGTCGGCAGGAGCAGAAGCGCCGCTTCGAGGCCCGGATCACCGATCCCCTCCGGCAGTGGAAGCTGAGCCCGATGGATCTCGAATCCTACCGGCGCTGGTACGACTACTCCCGGGCGCGCGACGCCATGCTGGCGGCGACCGACACCGACGAGCTGCCCTGGCACATCGTCCGCTCGGACGACAAGCGGCGGGCGCGCCTCAACTGCATCGCGCATCTCCTCCACCTGATCCCCTACCGGGAGCTGGCGTCCGAGCCGGTGAGCCTGCCGAAGCGGTGCAAGGAGAACGCCTACGACGACACCCTGCGCGACCGGCGCTTCGTGCCCGAGCGGTACTGACCTCTCAGAGCCCGAGGCTCGCCTTGAACTCCTCCATCCGGCCGATGGAGGCCTCGTGTTGCGCGCGCAGGTCCGGGTCGGCGGTGCCATCCCGCTCCATCTGGAGGTGAAGGATCTCCTCGTCGAGCCGGTCGCGGGTGAGTTCCTCCACCGACAGGACGTGGTCGGCGAGGATCGTCACCTGCGTCCCCGTCACCTCCGCGAAGCCGCCCCGCACGAAGGCGCGGCGGCCGGTCCCCTCCGCGTCGGTGGCGAAGACGAGGCCCGCATGGAGCAGGGTCACGAGGGGCGCGTGACCGGGCAGCACCGTCATGTCGCCCTCGACGCCGGGAAGCAGCACGGAGCGGACCTCGCCCGAGAACACCACGCGCTCGGGTGAGATGAGTTGCGCGAAGAGGTTGGCCATGGCGCCCGCCCGTTCAGGCCATGATGCTGAGGCCGCCGTCCACGTAAACGGTCATGCCCGTGAGGCGGGCGGCGTAGGGCGTCGTCAGGAACGCTGCGGTGAGGCCGACATCGTCGATGTCGACGAGTTCGCCGATCGGCGAGCGCTCGATCGCCTCGTTCAGGAGAAGATCGAAATCCTTGAGGCCGGAGGCGGCGCGCGTCTTGAGGGGGCCGGGCGAGACGGCGTGGACGCGGATGTCGCGCTCCCCGAGCTCGTAGGCGAGGTAGCGGACCGCGCTCTCGAGCGCCGCCTTCACGGGCCCCATCAGGTTGTAGTTCGGAACGACCTTGTTGGCGCCGTGATAGCTCATGGTCAGGAGCGTGCCGCCCTGCTTCATCAGCGGCGCGGCGAGCCGGGCCATGCGGATGAAGGAGTGGCAGGACACGTCCATGGCGACCCCGAACCCCTCCGCCGAGCTGTCGACGAGCCGGCCCTGCAGATCCGCCTTGGGCGCGAAGGCGATGGAGTGCAGGGCGATGTCGAGGCTGCCCCAGGTCTCGGCGAGTTGGCGGAACACTGCGTCGAGGTCGCCCTCCTTCTGGACGTCGCAGGACAAGAAGATCGGTGCGTCGAGCTCGCGCGCCAGCGGCTCGACATGGGGCTTGGCCTTCTCGTTCAGGTAGGTGAGCGCGATCTCCGCCCCGAGCCTGCGGAACACTCGGGCGCAGCCATACGCGATGGAGTGCTCGTTCGCGACGCCGAGCACCAGGGCGCGCTTGCCGCGAAGCGCGTTGCCGTCGGGGATCTGAGTCATCAATGGGCCCTCTGCGACTTGCTCCAGCCGGCCCGGCGCCGGGGAGGCTGCGATGCGGCAACGGCCGCGGGGACGGGTTCCGGCGCAGGAGCGAGGAGATCCTGGAAGATCGGCAGGAGCGCCCGCTGTTGCGGTTCAAGATCGAGGTTGCTCATCAGCCGCTCGAGAAGGGCGAGGAGGTGTCGGCGCTCCTCCGCCGTCGGCACCAGCGCCGGCAGGGCTTCCATGGCGCGCTCGGGCTCGTGCTCGACGATATGGGCCTGCCGTCGCACGATCTCGCTCGCCTCGCCGGCCGGCCGGTCGAGCAGCCCGACCTCGCGGCCGACGAGTTCGCGGATGCGCTTGAAGATCGAGAGGTGCCGCTCCTGCCCTCCGACCCGCGCAATGAGCAGGGCCGCCCGGACCGCCGCGTCGGTGAACCCGCCCTCCCCGATCCGGCTCAGAGCGTCGCGGATGGCGGGCGCGTCGCGGCCGGAGATCGCCTCGGCCACCGCGGCCTCCGGCTCCTCCGCGGGGGCGACCACGCTCATCGTGCCATAGATATTGTAGAACAGGTTTTCGACCGTCGCGTCGCGCAGCTGCCGATAGAGATCCCAGCCCGCCATGATGCCGGCGGCGAGCCGGCGCTCCGCCGCGACGCTCGGACCCGCCTCGTCGCGGGGCACGCGATGGGCCTTGGCGAGATCCGCCCATCCCCCCAGCGAGGCGAGGGCCGGGTTGAGGTCCGAGAGCGCCCAGCGCCGTGCCCGGAGCGGGTGGAAGGCCCGCGCGAGACGCCCGGTCTCCGGTCGAGCCCAGGCGGCCATCACCGGGTGGACGAAGGTCTCGTAGAGCGTTGCATTGAAGGCGGAGACCTGCTCCACGGCCGCGAACGGCACCTCGTCCTTGCGCGCGTATTTCTGTAGCTTCTGGAGATCCTCGACCTGGAACTCCCGCAGGGCGACGTCGTAGCGCACCGCCCCATCCGCGCGCTCCTCCTCGACCTTCATGCCGTAGAGGCCGGGCGGGAGGTGCTCGATATACTCGAGCAGGTCCACGATCTGGGCGTGCTCGCGGCGCGCCACGCTCGCCGAGACGAAGATGCCGAGATGGCCGATGCTCTGATGCATCAGGCCCACGATGACCTGTCCGTTCGCCTTGAGGTCCTGCGTCGTGGGGTAGAGGTCCGCGACCCAGTTGAAGGCCTGCTGCGGCGGCGTGATGTTGTCGCCGAGGGAGGCGAACAGGATGATGGGGGAGCGGATCGCGCGCAGGTCGAAGGCGCGCCCCTCCGACCACTCCGCCCCGCCGGAGGCCAGCCGGTTGCCGACGAACAGGTTGTCGACGATCCACTTGATCTCGTCGCGGTTCATCAGGAAGTAGCCGCCCCACCAGCGCTCGAACTCGAGGTAGCGCTCCGGCTCCGTGTCGATCTTCGCGAAGAGATTGTATGCCTTGCCGAAATAAGTGTTGGCCGGGTTGAGGTACTCGAAGTTGTCGACGAGATAGGCCCCGTCGAACTGGCCACCGCCGAGGTCGCTCGCCAGAAGCGCCGTCCAGCTGCCGCCGAGCATCCCGCCGGCATAGCGCATCGGGTTCTCGGCATCGTTGCCGGCCCAGTAGGACATCGGGGCACCGTTCACCACGATGGGACCCGCGCAGTCCGGATCGAGCGCGCCCACCAGCATGGCGGCCCAGCCGCCCTGGCAATTGCCGACGATGACCGGCTTGCCCCGCGTGGGGTGGCGCTCGCGGACGATGCGCAGGAACTCGGCCTCGGCCCGCGCGACGTCGGCGAGGGTCTGCCCCGGGACCGGATCGGGGAAGAAGATCACCATGTAGACGGGGTGGCCGGCCCGCAGCGCCATGCCCACCTCCGATTCCGGCTTGAAGCCGCCGATGCCCGGCCCGTGCCCGGCCCGCGGGTCGATGATGACGTAGGGGCGCTTGTCGGGATCGGTGTGCACGTCCGGCGGCGCCGTGATGCGCACGAGCGCGTAATTCGCCGGCCGCTCGAAGCGGCGCGCATCGGCGACGATCTCCCAGCCGAAGGCCAGGAGGGGGGGCTTGCCCGCCGCCTCGTGCGCCAGCCAGTTGTTGCCGCGCTGCCGCAGCGTGTCCCAGAACAGGAGCGAGCGCTGGGCGAAGTCGGTCCAGTAGGTGACGGCATCGCCCCAGGCCTGCGCCGGCGTGAGCGGCCGGGCCGCCTCGATCCAGGCCCGGTTGGCGGCCTCCGTCGCGTCGAGGTAGCCCTGCAGGGCCGCCGCGCAGCGGCGCTGGTAGACTTCCGCGATGCGGGCCTGCAGCGACATCAGGGTGGGCGGCCCGTCGCTCGTTGCGGGTTGGGATGTCTGAGAGTCTGCCATGATGATTGTCCTGCGCGGGCGGGGTCTCAACCGCGGGTCGCCTCCCAGGTGAGGAAGAAGCCGACATCCCCCGGCACGCCGTCCGGCCAGTCGACGATCATCGCCTTGAGGCCATATCCGGCCGGATGCAGGCGATCCCGCCAGAACTCGTAGGCTTGGCGCGGCCGGCCGGTCAGGGTCTCGGGCCAGCCTGCTTCCGCGTTGTTGATGGCCCGGCCCTTGTCGGTGCACATCAGGTTCGGGAAGCGCATCACCAGCAGTTCCTTCTGCCCCTGCTCCGCGGCGATGCGCAGCTTGTGCAGGAGCGCCTTCGTGATCTCCTGCACCTTCTCGGGCGTGACCTCGACCGGCTCGGACAGCCGCTTGACGAGTTCCGCCCGCGCCTTCCCGGCCCGGTCCTGGCCCTCCATCTCCTTCATGGCCTTCGCGGCCCTCATCCGGGCCGAGTAGGCGGCAAGGTCGGCAGCGGACATGAAGGGGTCGTTCCCGATTTCCGATTCGGGCTTCGTCGTCAGGGTCTCCATGGCGGCCTCTCTTGGCTCACAGCGCCGGCTGGCGCGCCTCGGCGAGCACGTCGTGCATCCCGTGCGCGATCATCGCTTCCTCGTCGGTGGGGATGACCCAGGCCGACGGGCCGGGCCCGCGCGTCACGCAAGGGCCGCCCGACGCGTTGGCGGCCTCGTCGAGCGTAAAGCCGGCCCAGGCGGCGCCGCGCAGCACCTCGGCCCGGGTGGCGGCGTCGTTCTCACCGATGCCCCCCGTGAAGACGAGGCCGTCGATGCCCTTCAGCGCCGCCACGAGCGACCCGATCTCCCGCCCGATGCGGTAGACGAACAGGTCGATCGCCGTCCGGGCGCCCGGATCCGTCGCCGTGCGGGCGCGTAAGGTACGCATGTCGTTCGACACCCCGGAGACGCCGAGGAGTCCCGACCGGGTGTAGAGCAGGCGCTCGGCCTGATCGGCGTCGAGCCCCATTTCCCGCAGCATGTAGAAGACGACGCCCGCATCGAGGCTGCCGCAGCGCGTGCCCATGGGCAGGCCGTCGAGAGCCGAGAAGCCCATGGTGGTGGCCACGCTGCGTCCCCGGTCGAGGGCGCAGAGGCTCGCGCCGTTGCCGAGATGCGCGGCCACCACGCGGCCCTCGGCGAGCGCGGGGGCGTAATCGCCGAGCACCGAGGCGATGTAGGCGTAGGACAGGCCGTGGAACCCGTAGCGCCGCACGCCCCGCTCGGTCATGTCCCGCGGCAGCGCGAAGAGCTGCGCGATCTCCGGCCGGGCGCGGTGGAAGGCGGTGTCGAAGCAGGCGATCTGCGGAAGCTCCGGGAACTGCCGCCGGACGATGCGGATCGGCTCCAGGTTGTGCGGCTGGTGGAGCGGCGCCAGCGGCACGAGGCGTTCCAGCTCCCGCACCACCGCGTCGTCGATCCGCACGGGGGCGGAATAGGCGAGGCCGCCATGGACCACCCGATGCCCGACCGCCGCCAGCCGGTGCTCGCGCCGGTGCGCGCGCAGCCATGCGGCCACGTGCAGCAGCGCCTCCTCGTGCCCGTACGGCTTCCCCTCGCCGAGGCGCTGGTCGGCCACCACCGCGCCGGCGCCGTCCCGGATCAGAAGGTGCGGCGAGCCGCCGAGGCCCTCGAACAGGCCCCGGAAGATCCGGCGCGGCGCACCGCCCTCCCCGGGCTCGAAGACCTGGAACTTGAGGCTCGACGAGCCCGCGTTCAGCACGAGGGAGGCGGGGATCATGGCCTAGACCTCGGGCAAGGGCCGCGTCGCGCGCTGGGCGGCCGCGAACAGGGATGCGACCGCGCAGGAGGCGAGACGGGTCAGGCGCGAATCGGCGCGGCTCGTCAGGATGATCGGGACCCGGGCCCCCAGCACGATCCCGGCAGCGTCCGCATCGGCCAGGAAGGTCAGGCTCTTGGCCAGCATGTTGCCCGCCTCGAGGTCGGGCACGACGAGCACGTTGGCCCGCCCGGCGACGGGCGAGTGGATCTTCTTGATGCGGGCCGCGCCGAGATCGATGGCGTTGTCGAGGGCGAGCGGCCCATCGAGAACCGCGCCCGTGATCTGGCCCCGATCCGCCATCTTGCAGAGCGCAGCCGCATCGAGGGTCGAGGGCACCTTCGGGTTGACGGTTTCCATCGCCGACACGATGGCGACCCGCACCGTCTCGATCCCGAAGGCATGCGCGAGGTCGATGGCGTTCTGGACGATGTCGCGCTTCTCTTCGAGCGAGGGCGCGATGTTGATGGCGGCATCGGTGACGATGAGCGGGACATCGTGACTGGGCACGTCCATGACGAAGCAGTGGCTGACGCGGCGGGCGGTCCTGAGGCCGCCCTCCCGGCGGACCACCGCGGCCATCAACTCGTCGGTGTGGAGGCTGCCCTTCATCAGCGCCTCGGCCTCGCCCGCATTCACGAGCGCCACGGCCTTGGCGGCGGCGTCGTGGCTATGGGCGGCATCGACGATGCGCAGGCCCGCGATGTCGGCGTCGAGCGCGGCGGCGGCGGCCTGGATCTTGGGGCGGGGTCCCACGAGCGTGGGCTCGATGAGGCCCAGGGACGCGGCCTCCAGCGCGGCCCCGAGCGATGCCTCATCGCAGGGATGGACGACCGCGACCTTGAGCCGGGGGCGTGCCTGCGCGGCCGCGACCAGGCGGTCGTACTTCTCGTGCCGGCGGTGCCCGGCCGGCGCCTGCTCTGTCGTCGAAATCGCCACGATGCTCTCTCCTGACCGGGGAAGGCTGTTCGTGCGCCATCGACCGCTGTCGGGGCGGGGTCGCGGTCGAAGTGATGGGGTGCGGCGTCGCGGGATCGCGTTCGCTCGCGGCACTGCCGGACCCGCCGGCGTCGTTTCCTGCCGCGCAGTATCACGGAGTCCCGGGCGTCGCGCTTGATCGGGTGGGACACCCGCCGCGATGCTCCGCACGGTCGACGCGCGAAGCCACGCGGGCGCAGCAGCACCGCCTTATTGCTGCACGCGAATCTTGATCTGCATCAACAAGACTTGATCTTCATCAACAAGAACGGACCGGAACGGTGCGACAATGCCAGTTCCGGATGGGGATCGCCCGCGGCATCGCCGGGACACGACCGGACACCTCTTCGGAAACTCACGATGCGGGAGCACGCGATGCAGAGGCTCATGCGTGACTGGGTATGCGCTGTTGCGCTCGTCGCGACCGCCGGCGCGGCCGATGCGCAGACCGACCGCTCGCCCCTGACGGACCGGGCGGATTCGATGATGCAGATGGGAGCGGCTTCGCTGATGCCGGCCCTGCGCGGGCGGTGGATCCATGCCGATCACGGGCTCATCGTGGGCCGCGTGCGCGAGGTCAGGGTCTCGGAGAACGGCCACACGCTCCTCGCGGTCGTGGCGCGTCGCCGCCGGCTCGGAGGCGGAGAGGTCGCGATCCCGGTCCCGAACCTGCGTCAGGTCGGCGACACGCTGACCGTCTCCGGAGCTCCCGACGCCATCCGGGCGCTGCCGCCGCTCTAGCGTCTGGACGCTGCCTCCTCTCTTGGCGATGGCGCAGGTCCCGGTCTCTGGACCGAGGCGGAGGATGACCGTCATGGAGCCGATCTCGACCTACGCTGCCAGCGAGCGCCTCCGCGACGGGCGAAGCCTGACGATCCGCGCGCTCCGGCCGGAGGATCGGGAGGGCCTGCTCGCCGCCGTCGATCGCTTCGGCGAGCAGTCGCGATACCTCCGCTTCTTCGGTCCGAAGCGCGGTTTCAGCGACAAGGAGATCGACTATTTCGTGAATGTCGATTTCCGCGGGCACGTGGCCCTGGTCGCGCTCGTCGACGAGACCGCCCGCCCCACGGTCATCGGGGGCAGCCGCTACATCGTGACCGGGCCGGGCGTGGCCGAGCTGGCCTGTGCGGTGGCGGACGACTACCAGGGACAGGGCGTCGGCACGGCCCTGATGCGCCACCTCATCGCCATCGCCTCGAAGAGTGGGCTCAGGGAGCTGACCGCCGAAGTGCTCGCGGACAACGCTCCCATGCTGACGCTGCTCGCGCGCTGCGGGCTCACGGTGAGCAGGCAGCGCGACGGGCAGGTGGTGCATGTCGTCGCCCGTCTGCCCGAGAGCTGACCCGGGGAGCGGACACCCGATCGCCCTCGTCCCGACCCAATATCCCTCGGCGTCGCGCCCGTTCGATCCCGGCTCCCCGCGAGGCGGGCCTCAAAAGCGGTGCACGCGCATTCGAGATGGATCGATGGCCCGATGCATCAGCATCTCGGGCCGTCGGGATCAGACATCGTGCGGACCGGCCCCGGTGGGCGGCCCGTCCGGCACGACCAATTCGGCCTCCGTGGCGGCAAGCACCTGATTGAGACTCACGCCGGGCGCCAACTCGACGAGCGTCGCGCGGGGACGACTGCAGCGGCAGCGGAAGGAGATCCGGGACCCATATGTGGACGGCCCGTTCTCGCAAGCGGACAATCCCGGTCCGGCTCTGCCGTTGCATCCATATGTTCGGCCTTCGGGTGCGGCTCTGCCGACCGCGGCCCAGGTGGTGGTGCGCGACACGCCGCCCAATCAGCACAGTGACCTCGAACGGCCCTTGGATCCCCCGGAGTGAGGCATGTCACGACAGCCGAGCTGACCAACCATCTCCCGCTTGCAAGCTCATGGGCGCCTCACCGGCCCCCGGTTCCCTCCTGATCGCGCCACCGGCCCGGTCAGGCCCGGGCCGGCTCCGCCCCTCCCATCGGCGGGCCGGCCCGGGCCGGGTCGTAGCTCGCCCCGCTCACCAACAGCCGCCAGGCGATCCGCGCCAGCTTGTTGGCCAGCGCCACCGCCACCAGCCGCCGCGCCTTGCGCGCCACCAGCCGCGTCAGCCAGCCCGCCAGCCCCGCGCTCTCCGGCTTGAGCTGGCGCAGCACCGCCATCGCGCCGGCCACCAGCACGCTGCGCAGTTGCTCGTCGCCCGCCCGCGTGATCCCGCCCAGCCGCGGCTTGCCCGCGGTCGCGTGATCCTTGGGCGTCAGCCCCAGCCAGGCCGCAAAGTCCCGCCCGCTGCGGAACGCCTGGGGGGCCGGCGTCTTCAGCACCAGCAGCGCCGCGCCCACCGGACCGATCCCCGGCACGGCGCTCAGCCGCCGGCAGCTGGCGTTGCCCCGCTGCCACACTTTGAGCTGGCGGTCGGCCTCCTGCACCCGGGCCTCGATCTCCTGGTACTCGGCCCACAGCGCCGCAAACAGCGGGCGGGCCAGAGCCGGCACGCGCGGGTCCTCGGCCAGGCGCGCGACCAGTTCCGCGAGACGGGCCAGCCCCTGAGGCGCCGCCAGCCCGAACTCGGCCGCATACCCGCGCAGGCTGTTGCTGACCTGGGTGCGCCGCTTGAGCCATTGCTCGCGCAGGCCCGTGAGCATCAGCGCCGCCTGCTGCTCGGCGGTCTTGACCGGCACGAAGCGCATCTGCGGCCGGCTGACCGCCTCGCACAGGCCCGCCGCATCGGCCGCGTCGGTCTTGGAGCCGGGCACGTAGGGCTTGACGTGCTGGGGCGCGATCAGGCGCACCGTGTGGCCCAGCCCGGCCAGGGTGCGGGCCCAGTGATGCGAGGCCCCGCAGGCTTCCAGCGCCACCAGGCAGGGCGGCTGCTGGGCGAAGAAGGCCAGCATCTTGCTGCGCGACAGCTTCAGCTTCAGCACCGGCCGCTCGGCCGCATCGACCCCGTGCAGCTGGAAAACAGACTTGGACGTATCCAGCCCAATGCGGATAATCTCGCTCATGGACGGCCTCCTCGGATGAGATCCTGACGACCTCATTCTGGCACACACTGATGCCGTGGGGGGCCGTCCACACCATCAGCACAGGAATCCGCGCAGCGACCGCTTTCAGCGACAGTACTGACATTCGGTCGGAAACTTCTCCTCGACATCCGCTAGCGCGTGATCTGGTGCGGCGAGATGGGGTCGCTGCTCGGGAAGGTCTCCTCCAGCGCCTCATCCAGCAGCTTGTCCTGGCGACGATTCAGGTCCTCCCCGGGCACCCGGTTGCCCGGCGCGGACGCCGCCGCCTGATCGGCGCGCGACCGACCCCGGCTGATTCCGTCAGGGCTGCCGGTGCGGGCGCGGCTGCGCGCATCGCCAGCCCCGCCCCACGGCCGCCCGGAGCGCCAGACGATGAGCAGGAGGGCGGCAGCCGTCAGGCCGACCGCGAGCGCCCCGAACAGGTCGGTGGTGTCGATGGCCACCCGCTGCGGCAGGCTGCGCGGGCCCGACGCCTGCAGAGCCCGCACCTTTGCCCGCACGAAGGCGGTGGTCGCAGTCCGAACCTCCTCGGAAGGCAGCGCTTCACGCGCCATGGGCAGGAGGTCGTGACGATGGCGATACAGGTGCTGGTCGACCAGATAGGTGGCATCCTCGAAGGTGTTGAGCCATCCTTCCGAGCCCTTCCGGTGATGGCTGGACAGCTGGCTGAGCTGCCGCATCACTTGACCATGCTCGTGGCGGAGATCGTCGATCAGCTCACCGGCCCGGCCGTGAGCGCTCAGCGGCTCGAACAGGCTCGCCTCGACGGCTTCCGAATGGGCGCGGAGCTCGTCGATGAGGTCGGCGAGGAGCCGCTCACGGCTGCGAATGACGCCGGGACCGTTCAGCGCATTGGGTATCTCGCGGATGAGTTCGGCGATGTTCGCGTGGTCGCGCGCGATGAGCTGCCAGACGTTCATGGCTCGTCCCCTCTTGATGGCGCCTTCCAACCCGCGCGGATCGAGAGTCGTTCCCGGCGATCGGGCCGTCATCCGCGGCCCGACCGCGCTCATCCGGGCGGGCCCGGTGTCGGCGAGACGCCTGACACCGGGCCGCCGGCCTCCGACCGGCGTCAGAGGAACCCGGTCGAGAACCAGGGCACGAAGGTCAGCACGAGCAGCCCGAGGAACAGCGCGCCGAGATAGATCCAGATCCGACGCATTCCGGATTCGGGCGACACCTGCCCGATGATGCAGGCCGCGTAGTAGCAGAGGCCGAATGGCGGCGCGAACAGGCCGAGGCCCATCGCGAGGATCACCACCATGCTGTAGTGCACCTCGTGGATGCCGAACTGATGGGCGATCGGGAACAGCAGGGGTCCGAAGAGCACGATGGCCGGGATGCCCTCCAGCAGGCTTCCGAGCACCATGAAGGCGACGACCGAGATCAGCAGGAAGCCGACCTGCCCGCCCGGGACGGCGGCCATCGCCCGGGCGAGGTCGTGCGAGAAGCCGGACTGCGTCAGCGCCCAGGCCATGGCGCTCGCCGCGCCGACGATGAAGAGGATCGCCCCCGACAGCGAGGCCGTGCGCGCCAGCATCGGCAGCACCGCCCTCGCCCGCAGACCGCCGCGGTAGACGAGGAGCCCGAGGAGCAGCGCGTAGGCGATGCCGATGGTGGAGACCTCCGTCGCCGTGGCGACGCCCTCCACCACCGCGGTGCGGATCAGGAACGGCAGCAGCAGCGCCGGGAGCGCAACCACGAGCGTCTTCCCGACCACGGAAGCCGGGGCCCGCGCCACCGTGACGGCATCCTCCTCCCTGCCCGCGCGGTAGCGGGCGACGGCGGCGAGCACCACAGCCAGCACGAGCGCGGGCAGGATCCCGGCCGTGAACAGCGCCGCGATCGACACCCCCGTGACCGACGCAATGGCGATGAGGACGATCGAGGGCGGGATCGTCTCGCTCATGGCGCCCGAGGCGGCGAGCAGCGACAGCAACTCGCCGTCCTTCATGCCGCGGCGGCGCATCTCGGGAAACAGCACCGGGGCGACCGCGGCCATGTCCGCGGTCTTCGAGCCGGAGATGCCGGAGACGAGCAGCATCGCGCCGAGGAGCACGTAGGACATGCCCGCCTTCACGTGGCCGAGCAGCGAGGCCAGGAACGCGACCATCACCCGCGCCATCCCGGTCACCTCGACGAGCTGGCCGAGGAGCACGAAGAGCGGGATGGCGAGCAGGATCAGGCTGCTCATGCCCTCGTCCATGCGGCCGACCACGATGGTCAGCGGCGTCGAGGTCACGGTGAGCAGGTAGGCCGAGGTGGCGAGCGCGAAGGAGAACGCGATCGGCACGCCCGCCACGATGCCGACGCCCAGGAGCCCGACGAAGAAGACGACGAGGGACCAGTTGCCCATCCCGGTCAGGGCCGGCGCGCCGAGGGCGAGGAGCGCGGCGAGCCCGCCTAGAACCAGCCCGACACCGAGGAGATCGGCGATGCCGTGGCGGGCGAGACGCAAGGAGGAGCTCAGCAGCGCCGCCACGAACCCGACCGGCACCGCGAGCGCCCGGATCGTCCCCGGCCAGCCGAGGGCCGGCGTCTCCACGAAGGACTGGTCGTCCGTGTAGTCGTAGGCCGCGTGCAGCAGCAGGACGAGGAAGGCGAACACCGCCCCGACCGCGAGCGCCTCGCACCACGCCTGCGCCCGCGGCGACAGGGAGCCGACCACGAAGGTGAGCCGCATGTGCTCGCCGCGCTGGATCGCCACCACGCTGCCGAGCATGGCGAGCCACAGGAACAGGATCGAGGCGAGCTCGTCGCTCCAGATGATCGGATGGCCGAGCGCCCGCGCGCCGATGCCGGCGAACAGGATCAGCACCTCGGCGGCGACCAGGAGGGCGGCCGGGATCTCGACGGCGAGCCGGAGCCAGCGCTCGGCGACGGCGAGCCAGTCGGACGGGGTGGCCGGCGCCGCGTGAGCCCGGCCCGGCAGGTCGGCCGCCGCGCTCATGCGAGGGCTCCCGTGACGGATTCGAGGGCCTTCCAGGCCTCTTGCCCGAACTTCTCCTTCCAGTCGCGGTAGAAGCCGGCCTGGCCGAGGCTCCGGCGGAACGCCTCCTTGTCGGCGCTCTCGAAAACCAGCCCCTTGGCCGAAAGCTGCGTCTTCAGCGTGCCATTCAGCCGCGCGACGTCCTCGCGCTGCTCCATCGCCGCCCGGTCGAACTCGCGCCGGACGATCTCCTGCAGGCTCTCGGGCAGGCGGCCGAAGGCGCGCCGGTTCGCCACGATCCAGAAGGGATCCCAGATGTGGTTCGTCTCGGAGACGTATTTCTGCACCTCGTAGAGCTTGCCGGCGTCGATCGCCACGAGCCCGTTCTCCTGGCCGTCGACCAGCCGGGTCTGCAGCGCGGTGTAGAGCTCGTTGAAGTTGATGGAGGTGGGGTTCGCCCCGAGCGCCGAGAACAGCGAGGTGAAGATCGGCGAGACCGGCACGCGGATGCGGTAGCCTTTCAGGTCCTCCGGGGTCTTGATCGGCTTCGACGCCGAGGTGATCTGCCGGAAGCTGTTGTCCGCGGCCTTGGCCGGGACGAGCAGACCCGCCTTCTCGATCTGGCTGCGCACGTACTGGCCGATCGGCCCGTCCGCCCCCCGCCAGACCTGCTCGTAATCCGCGAAGGCGAAGCCGACATTGGTGATCGCGGCGCCCGCCGCGACGGTCGAGATCACCGATCCGGCGATGTTGAGGAACTCGATCCCGCCCGAGCGCACCTGCGTGATCAGGTCCGTGTCCGAGCCGAGCTGGCTCGCGGGGAAGAACTTCATCTCCAGGCGCCCGCCCGAGGCCTCGCGGATGCGCTGGGTGGCCTGCTCGAGGCGGGCATTGATGGGCTGGGTGAGGGACTGGCCCGTCGCGAGCTTGTAGCTGAACTCGGCCGCCAGCGCCGGCCGGGTGCGGATCGCGACCAGCGGGACGGCGGCCGCGGCGGTCAGGAAGCTCCGGCGCGAGAGGCCGCCGTCGCTGGTGGAATCCGGCTCGTTCGTCATGGTGTTTCCTCCGAGCGTGCCTTCATCTGCCGCGAGGGGCAGTTCGGCATCGTTTCCGTTGAGAATGCGTCGTGTCCCGGAATCCGGGTCGGTCCCGGGCCCGGCGGTCGCGGGGCGTCCGCCCTGCGGAGCGCGGGTCCCGCCTCCGTCGTCCTCCCTGTCGGCCCCCTTCGCGAGGGGGCTCTTCTCGTTCCCTGCCCGACACTAGGAAGGGCATTCATGTAGGACAATCCAGATTGTTTGCGCGTTCATGTAGCCTGGCTAAACTATCGCCATGCCGGTCCCCTTTCGCGCCATCAGCGTCTTCCACGCCGTCGCCCGCTCGGGGAGCATCACCCGGGCGGCGGACGAGCTCGGCGTCACGCCCTCGGCGGTGAGCCAGCAGATCCAGACCCTGGAGGTCAGCCTCGGCACCGCCCTCATCGGCAAGTCCGGGCGCAACATCGTCCTGACGGAGGCGGGCGAGCGCTATTTCGAGATGATCGGCGGCGAGATCGACCGGATCATGGAGGCCACGCAGCGCATCCAGGGCTTCCGGTCGGTCACCACGCTCACGGTCCGCGCCACGCCGAGCCTGTCGACGAAGTGGCTCCTGCCCCGGCTCGCGGCCTTCGTCGAGGCGCATCCCGACATCGAGCTGCGCCTCGACGGCACCAACGAGCCGGCCGCCTTCCAGAAGGAGAGCGTCGATCTCGAGATCCGGCACGGGACCGGCGGGTGGCCGGGCCTCTATGCGGAGGGGCTGGTGGAGGAGAACTTCCGGCCCGTCTGCGCCCCGTCCCTGGCGGCGCCCGGGAGCCTCGGGCCGGAGGATCTCGCCCGGCATCGGCTCATTCACTCCGTGAAGTCGCAGGTGCAGTGGGGGCACTGGTTCAAGCTCGCGGGCGTGGCGCCCGCGACGCGCTGGCGGCGGCTGCTCTTCGACCGGACCCACATGGCGATCGATGCCGCCGCGGGCGGGCTCGGCATCGCGCTCGAGAGCGACCTGATGCTGTGGGGCGACCTCGCGTCGAACCGCCTCGCCTGTCCGGTGCGCGACCCGCCCCGGATCGCGCTCGTGACGCAGTGGATCACCTGCCCGCACGACCACCTGCGCTACCGCAAGGTCAGGGCCTTCCTCGACTGGCTCCGGACGGAGCGGGACAGCTGGGCGGCCGAGAGGGCGCAGGCCGCCACAACCCTTTAGCCAGACTTCACGATGCGCTCGTAATTCTGGATTGTCCTTCAAGAACGGCGCTTCTAGCGTCCGGCCGGTCACGACTTCTCGGGGCGGACGAAGACCCGGTGAGGTTGCACGAAGGATGCGCCGCTTTGCGCGCTGGCGTTCTTTAAGCCCGACCTGAGCGCCGCGGCGGGCCGCCATTCAATCCCGGAGGAGGAAGCCCATGAATCTGTCCACCCTGCTGCTGCAGCGCGCATCGGCCGGCCGGCCTGTGCGGATCGGCCTAATCGGCGCCGGCAAGTTCGGCTCGATGGTGCTGGCCCAGGCGCAGCGCATCGCCGGCCTGCACGTCGTGGGCGTCGCCGACCTCAATGTCGGCCGTGCCCGGGACTCGCTCGCGCGCGTCGGCTGGCCGGAGGAGCGCTATGCCGCTCCCACCCTCGGCGACGCCGTGCGGACCGGCCGGACCTGCGTGCTCGACGATGCGGGCGCGCTCGCGGCCTGCGACGAGATCGAGTGCATCATCGAGGCGACCGGGCATCCGATCGCCGGCATCCGGCACGCGCTCCAGGCGATCGAGGCCGGCAAGCACGTCGTCATGGTCAATGTCGAGGCCGACGTGCTCTGCGGCCCCCTCCTGGCCGAGCGGGCGCGCCAGAAGGGCGTCGTCTACAGCATGGCCTATGGCGACCAGCCCGCCATCATCTGCGAGCTCGTGGACTGGGCCCGCTCCTGTGGCTTCGAGCTGACCTCCGCGGGCAAGGGCATGAATTTCGAGCCCCGCTACCGCTACTCCACGCCCGACACCGTCTGGGGCTTCTTCGGCTGGTCCGAGGAGGAGGTGCGGAAGGGGGATTTCAACCCCAAGATGTACAACTCGTTCACGGACGGCACCAAGGCCGCGATAGAGATGGCGGCCGTCGCCAACGGCACCGGGCTCGACTGCCCGGATGACGGGCTCGCCTTCCCGCCGACCGGCCTGCACGACCTCGCCCGGGTGTTCCGCCCGGTGGCGGATGGCGGCCGCCTGCCCCGCAGCGGCCTCGTCGACATCGCGGCGAGCCAGGAGCCGGACGGGCGCGAGGTGTTCAACAACATCCGCTACGGGGTGTTCGTCACCTTCAAGGCGACGAGCGAGTACACGAGGGCATGCTTCCGCCAGTACGGCCTGCTGACCGACCCGTCCGGCTGGTACGGCTCGATGTGGCGGCCCTTCCACATGATCGGCCTCGAGACGAGCGTGAGCGTGCTCTCGGCGGTGCTGCGCAACGAGCCGACCGGCTCATCGAAGGAGTTCCGCGGCGACGCGGTGGCGACCGCCAAGCGCGACCTGAAGCCCGGCGAGATGCTCGACGGCGAGGGCGGCTACGCCGTCTGGGCCAATGCCATCCCGGCCTCGAAGAGCCTCGCCCTCGGGGCGCTTCCCATCGGGCTCGCGCACAACGTCAAGCTCAAGCGCCCGGTCGGCAAGGACCAGGTCGTGCGCTTCGACGACGTGGAGCTGGAGAACGACCTCGATGTGGTGGCGCTGCGCCGCCAGATGGAGGACGGACTCCGTCGCGCGACCCAGAAGGCGGCCTGACCCGCCCTGCCCCGCCGGCCGGCCCGCCCGGCCGGCGGATCCCCTCTCCTGCCCTCCGCAGGCGCCGGTCCGGCGCCCGACCCGCACGAGCATCCGCATGCCCGCGTCACGCTCCCGTCCCTTCGTCGTCCTGGCCGAGTTCAAGGTCAGGCCCGGCGAGCTCGGTGCCTTCCTGGACCTCGCGCACGAGGACGCCCGCGCCTCGGTCGCGCACGAGCCGGGCTGCCGCACCTTCGACGTCGCGGTCAGCGAAAGCGATCCGCAGACCGTGGTGTTCTACGAGGTCTATGACGACCGCGCCGCCTTCGACGCGCATCTCGAAACCCCCCATCTCGCGCGGTTCAGGGCCGGGTTCCCGGCGCTCGTCGTCGAGGAGCGCCCGGTGCGCTTCCTCAGCCAGTCCTGCTGCGGCGCGCAGGTGCCCTGATGGCGCCCGCGACGATCGGCTTTCTCGGCACCGGCATCATGGGCGCGCCGATGGCGCGCAACCTCTGCAAGGCCGGCCATGCCGTCCAGGTCTGGAACCGGTCGCCCGGCAAGGCCGCGGCGCTCGCCGCCGATGGGGCGCGGATCGCGGCCGACCGGCGCGACGCGGCGCGCGACGCCGATGCCGTCATCTGCATGGTGAGTTCCGGCCCGGTCTGCGACGAGCTCCTGCTCGGACCGGAGGGCGTCATCGCCGCCATGCGGCAAGGCAGCGTGCTCGCGGTGATGAGCTCGATCCCGGTCGAGACCGCGCGCCGGCAGGCGGAGATCGCCGCGGCATCGGGGATCCTCTACGTCGATGCCCCGGTCTCAGGCGGCGAAGCGGGCGCCATCGCCGCAACGCTCGCCATCATGACGGGCGGCAGCCCGGAGGCCTTCGGGCGGATCCGCCCGGTTCTCGCCGCGATGGGGCGGCCGACCCATGTCGGCCCTGCCGGCAGCGGGCAACTGGCCAAGCTCGCCAATCAGGCCATCGTCGCCTCGACGATCGTCACGGTGGCCGAGGCGATCACCTTCGTCGAACGCGGCGGGGCCGATCCGGCGAAGGTGCGCGAGGCCCTGCTCGGCGGCTTCGCCGACTCGACCATCCTGAAGCAGCACGCGCTTCGCATGATCGCGCGCGATTTCACGCCGGGCGGTCCGGCCAAATATCAGCTCAAGGACACGGGCACGGCGCTCGCGCACGCCGCGACACTCGGATTGGATCTTCCGGTGCTGTCCTTGGTGGACCGCTTGTTCTCCGATCTGATCGAGAGTGGGGACGGCGAGCTCGATCACAGCGCGATCATCCGCGAGCTGTGGCGGCGCAACGGCCTGGATGTCCTCGGGTGATTGATCCCGACGATCAGGATGCCGAGGCACCGGGCCGTTGGGATGAGTTCACCACCGGCCGGGCCGACCCGACGGATGACGCATCGTAGATCCGTGCACCGGATCTCACGGCCGAGGCGGCCGTAAGCCCGATAGCCGGCCTGCTGCTCCTCCAGGCTCGTACCTGCCCGTGCGTGGCCCGGCTCACGTCACGAAAGTCGACGGCCTCCTCGATGTGCGGCCGTAGCTAGTCTCAATAATTGACACGAAGAGTTTCATCTCCAATCATTTGCATGAATTTATTGATCATTTGAGCTTTCTCGAAGACGAGAATGCTGTCGTATGCCGTCATCGCCACGGTCTGTCGCGTGAACCTGCTCGGCGCGACGGTCCCATCACGCACATGATCCGCGTTCAGCTCGTCGATCAGGCCCTTGAACCGCTCGACCATCGAGCGAGGTTCCCCTCGACCGCCGCCGTAATCCGGCCAATAGGCCGTGTGCATGTCTTCGATCATGTACACGGCGTTGGCGGCGATCCGATCATACAGGAAGTCGAAGCTCGCCGTGACGTGGTCCATGTGGTGACTTCCATCGTCCAGTACGACATCCGGCGCGCCAAACTCGTCGATAAGGGATTGAAGAAATACCGGATCGGACTGATCACCGATGCGCACAGACACCTGCTCGTCAGCATATTGCTGACACACCGGATTGATGTCGATAGTCACGATCCGCGCGAGTGGGCCGAGCCAGCGCTTCCACATTTGAGATGAGCCGCCATTCCCGGCTCCGATCTCCAGAAACGTTACCGGATCACCTACGTATCGACCGAAATGGCGCTCGTATGCGAAAAAATAGTGTGGAGATTTGTGAATGGGGCGACCAGTATTGCTTAGAAAGATATTGTATAACGACATTGAGCCGCCTCTCGTCACGACTATCTTCTCGATCACTTTCCTAGCAACGGGGCAGATTTCCCGCAAGGGCACGCCCGGGCCGGATGAGGAGGGCTGAAACGAAAAACCCCGCCACGGCCGAGCCGGGCGGGGTGAAAGGCAAAGCCTCGCTATCAGCAGCTATAGATAAGCACATCCTCCGCGTGCGGTACATCTCTTCTTTGGGGGTAGGCGATCTTCCGTGCGCGAGATCTACGGGCAGAAAAGCCCGCCGCAGCGCCGGGCGGGTTCGGCGAGGATCAGCGATGAGCGGGCGGATGGCGCAGAGCTTCGTGTGCTTCCCACCGGTCCATTCGCTCTGCGAACCGGTTGATCGCAGCGGCGAGCTGGCTGCTGTGCCGGCACCATCCCGAGGGTACCGACCTCAGCGTGCACGGTTTCGCCGTCTCGGTCATGGCGAAGTCGCGCATCACCAGCCAGCACAGCTTCGACAATCCGCGCTGACCGCGCCGACGAGCGGATATCGTACGGTTCCGCACCGAGCGCGGCCGCGGACGGTGCTGGAGCGCGCGCCGCCGGGCGCTACATGCCGGAGCCCGGACGGGTCCACCATGTCGCAGAACAAAGGCAGGCGCCCCGCGTTGGCGGGAGCGAAGCAGGGCCGGTCGCCGCGCTCCTTGGACGAGGAACCCCATGCCGTCGATGCAAGGCGTTGTCACCATCGCCCGGGAGAGCCGGTTCCAGCTCGTTGACGACGTCGGCGCCTTCGGTCTCGGCGTGCTTCCGCTCCTCGGACTCTGCGCGGCGCGGCCGGACGTGAGCTTCCGCTTCGCCCAACCCGAGAACCGGCCCGAGGCGCCCGAGCACGGCCCGCCGCCCCGGGCCGGCCACGTCGCCTCGAAGTCTTGGGCCCCCTCCCTCAGACGGTCCGCCTGATCGTGCAGATCTTCCGACCCGGCGCCGACACGATCGCCCGGCTCCTGATGGTTTCGGTGGCCGCATTCCCGGTGCTCGCGGTCGGGCTGACCTACCGGCTCTGGGCCTCGCCCTACGCCACGCAGCAGAACGTCGTCCGCGAGCAGCCGGTGCCCTTCAGCCATCAGCACCATGTCGGCGGGCTCGGGATCGCCTGCCGCTACTGCCACACCTCGGTCGAGACGGCCCGCTTCGCCGGCCTGCCGCCGACCCATACCTGCATGTCCTGCCACTCGCAGATCTGGACCAATGCCGAGATGCTGGCGCCGGTGCGGGGGAGCCTCGCCACCAACACCCCGATCCACTGGCGGCGCGTCCACACGCTGCCGGACTATGTCTATTTCGACCACAGCGTGCACATTGCCAAGGGCGTCGGCTGCTCGACCTGCCACGGCGCCGTCCAGAGCATGCCGCTGATGCGGCAGGCCGCGCCGCTCACCATGAGCTGGTGCCTCGACTGCCACCGCAACCCCGAGAGGAACCTGCGCTCCCGCGAGGAGGTCTACGACATGACCTGGACCCCTCCCCCCGACCAGGAGACGCGCGGCAAGGTGCTGAAGGCGCAGTACCACATCCAGTCCGCCGACCGTCTCAGCGAGTGCTCGATATGCCACCGCTGACCGGCGCCAACGGATTGTCGCGCCGCGAGGCGCTCCGGGCCTTCGCCGCCGGCATCACGCTCGCGGCGGGCGCCTGCGCCAAGCCCGACGAGGAGATCGTCCCCTACGTCGTCCAGCCCGAGCGCGTGACGGGGGGCGTGCCGCTCGTCTTCGCCAGCACGCTCCCGCTCGCCGGCTACGGCCGCGGCTGTCGGGTGCGGTCCGTCGACGGCCGTCCGATCAAGGTCGACGGCAATCCGCGCCACCCGGCGAGCCTTGGGGCGACGGACGTCTTCGCCGAGGCGGCCGTGCTCTCGCTCTACGATCCCGACCGCTCGAAGACCGTGCGGCAGGGCGGCGACATCGCCAATTGGAGCGCGCTCCAGAAGGCCCTCGTTCCGAAGGTCTCAAGGTGGCGGGGCAGCCAGGGCGAGGGCCTGCGGCTCCTCACCGGCCGGGTGACCTCGCCGACGCTCCAGCGCCAGATCGGCCGCCTGCTCGACGCCTATCCGAAGGCGGTCTGGCACGCTTACGAGCCGACCGAGGACGCCTCGGCCCGAGCGGGCGCTGCCCTCGCCTTCGGCCGCGCGCTGACGCCCCTGCCCCATCTCGACCGGGCCGCCGTGATCGTGAGCCTCGACGCCGACCCGCTCGGCCCCGGCCCCGACCAGATCCGCAGCGGCCGCGGCTTCGGCAGCCGGCGCGTGCCCGAGGCCGGTGACGGCTTCTCGCGCCTCTACGCCATCGAGGCCACGCCGATGCCGACCGGCGCCAAGGCCGACCACCGCCTCGCCCTGCCGCCGCAGCAGATCGGCGAGGCGGCGGTGGCGCTGGCGAAGGCGCTCGGGGCCGGCACGCGTGACGCGCAGCTTCCGGACGCGGCCGCCCGCCTCGTGGCGCGGGCCGCCGAGGACCTGAAGGCCCGCCACGGCGCCGCCCTCGTGCTCGCCGGGCCGACCCTGCCGCCGGACCTCCACGCCCTGGTGCACTGGATCAACGGCCAGATCGGCGCGCCCCTCGACTGGATCGAAGCGCCCGACGCGATCGCCGGCCGCATGCCCGGCTCGCTCCCCGACCTCGCCCGCGATCTCGCGGCAGGCGCCGTGTCGGACCTCGTGATGCTCGGGGTGAACCCGGCCTACGACGCGCCTGCCGACCTCGCCTTCGCGGAGAACTCAGCGAAGGCGCCCTTCCGGCTCCATCTCGGCCTCTATGTCGACGAGACCGCAATTCTCGCCTCCTGGCACGTGCCGGAGACGCATCCGCTCGAGAGCTGGGGCGACCTGCGGGCGATTGACGGCACCGCCTCGGTGGTGCAGCCGCTGATCCGGCCCCTCTACGCCACCCGCACCGCGGAGGAGGTCGTCTCGGCGCTCCTCGGCGAGACGGATGCTGCAGCCTACGACCTCGTGCGCGAGACTTGGCGCGAGACTAGGCGGGCGGGACAGGATGGCACAGGCGAGAATGGCGCGAAGCAGGCTGCGTTCGAAGCGTGGTGGCGGCGCGTGCTCCATGATGGCGTCGTGCCGGACAGCGCCGCCACGCCGATCGCGGTCGGCGCCCCGCGCCTGCCGGATCTCAATCCCGCCGCGGGCCCGGGCGACCTCACCCTGGTGCTGCGGCCGGATCCGACCGTCTGGGACGGACGCTTTGCCAACAATGCGTGGCTCCAGGAATGCCCGGCGCCCCTCACCAAGCAGGTCTGGGGCAATGCCCTCTCGCTCTCGCCCGAGGAGGCGGTGCGGCGCGGCGTGAAGCAGGGCGATCTCGTCCGGATCACGGCCGACGGGCGGGGCATCGAGGTGCCGGTCGCCGTCGTGCCGGGCCATGCGGCCGGCGTCGCGAGCCTGACCCTCGGCTACGGCCGGACGAAGGCCGGCGCGATCGGCAGCGGCATCGGCGCGAACGCCTATGCGTTGCGCCGCCAGGACGCCCTCTGGCGGATCGATGATGTCGCCCTCGCGCCGACCGGCCAGCATCCCGGGATCCTCACGACGCAGCGCGTCGTCCGCGAGCGGGAGGCGAAGGAGAACTACCCGCTCCTCACCATGGCCGCGCTCGCCGAGGGCCGCACGGCCACGAAGGAGGCACCCGGCACCAAGCGCGGCCCGCACCCGACCCTCCTCGGTTCCTCGACGGGCGACGCGGACGGCCATGCCTGGGCGATGGTGATCGACACCTCGCTCTGCATCGGCTGCAACGCCTGCGTGATCGCCTGCCAGACCGAGAACAACGTGCCGGTGGTGGGGCCCGAGGAGATCGCGCAGGGGCGCCTGATGCACTGGCTGCGCATCGATACCTACGATCGCGGCCGAAAAGGACATCCGCGCCCCGGCTTCCAGCCGGTGCCCTGCATGCATTGCGAGCACGCGCCCTGCGAGCCGGTCTGCCCCGTCGCGGCCTCGGTCCATGACGGCGAGGGCCTGAACGTCCAGGTCTACAACCGCTGCATCGGCACCCGCTTCTGCGAAGCGAACTGCCCCTACAAGGTCCGGCGCTTCAACTTCCTCGGCTACGCGGACGGGCAGGAATACGCCAATCTCGGCCTCGACCCGCTGCCGGCGCAGCGCAACCCGGAGGTGAGTGTCCGCCAGCGCGGCGTGATGGAGAAGTGCACCTACTGCATCCAGCGCATCAGCGGCGCACGGCGCGCCGCCGAGCGCGACGGGCGCCCGCTCGGCCGGGGCGAGGTCACGACCGCCTGCCAGGACGCCTGCCCGACGCGGGCCATCGTGTTCGGCGACCTCGCGGACCAGGAATCCGACGTCGCCCGCCTGAAGAAGGAGCCGCGCCACTACGCGCTCCTCGGCCATCTCGGCACGCGCCCGCGCACCACCTACCTGGCGGACCTCCGCAATCCCGCCCCCGATTTCCAGGGAGACGGCTCGTGAGCGCGGATCTCCGGGCGAAAGCCCCACCGGCCCATCGCTGGATCGCCTCCGAGCGGGCGAGCGACGTCGCCATCACGGACGCAATCGTCAACCCGATCCTGATCGGCGTCGGCAAGGGATGGTGGATCGCCCTCGCGCTCACCCTGCCCTTCGTGCTCCTCACCCTCGTCGCCATCGCGTGGCTGTTTTGGCGGGGCGTCGGCGTCTGGGGCATCAACACCACGGTGGTGTGGGGCGTCGCCATCGCCAACTACGTCTGGTGGATCGGCATCGGCAACGCCGGCACGCTGATCTCCTCGATGCTGCTCCTCACCCGGCAGCGCTGGCGCGCCTCGATCAATCGCTTCGCCGAGGCGATGACCCTGTTCGCGGTCGCGATCGCCGGGCTCTTCCCGATCTTCCACCTCGGCCGGCCGATCTACGCCTACTGGCTCGCCCCCTACCCCAACACCATGGGGCTCTGGCCGCAATGGCGCAGCGCCCTCGTCTGGGACTTCTGGGCGATCGTCAGCTACCTCCTGTTTTCGCTCCTGTTCTGGTATGTCGGCCTGCTGCCCGACCTCGCGACGATGCGCGACCGGGCGAGCTCTCGCGGCGCCCAGGTCTTCTACGGCGCGCTGGCCCTCGGCTGGCGCGGCTCGGCCCGTCACTGGCGGCGGCTCGAAACCCTGCACACCACGATGGCGGCCCTCGCGGTGCCCCTCGTCTGCTCGGTCCACTCGATCGTCGGGCTCGATTTCGCGGCAAGCCTGATGCCGGGCTGGCAGGAGAGCATCTTCCCGCCCTACTTCGTGGTCGGCGCTATGTATTCGGGCTTCGCCATGGTGGTGGTGCTGGCGGCGCTGGTGCGCTGGGGCCTGCGGCTCCAGGCGGTGATCACGGTCAACCACTTCGAGGTGATCGGCCGGGTCATGCTCACGGCCTCCCTCGTCATGGGCCTGTCCTACGCCACCGAGTGGTTCACGGCCTGGTACGGGGGCAAGCCCGGCGAGCGCGGTCTCGTCGCCTACGAGGTCACGGGCGACTACGCCGCCCTCTACTGGGCGATGCTCGCCTGCAACGTGGTGCTGCCGCAGGCCCTCTGGCTGCGACGCCTGCGGCGCAGCATCCCGGCCATGGTCGTGCTCTCGATCATCATCAATGCCGGGATGTGGCTGGAGCGCATCCTGATCATCTGGACGACGCTCTCGCACGGCTACGCGGCGAGCCTCTGGCGGGTCTTCCACCCGACATTCTGGGACTGGTCCTTCCTGTTCGGGCCGCTCGGCCTGTTCGCCTTCTTCTTCCTCATCCTCGTGCGGGTGGTGCCGGCCGTATCGATGCACGAGGTGCGTCAGCTCTCCCACAAGGAGGCCGCCTGATGGGAGAGATGCTCGCCGCCTTCGCGGATCCGCAGAGTCTGGTCCGGGCCGCCCGAACGGTGCGGGAGAGGGGCCACCGGCCCCTCGACACCTTCACGCCCTATCGCGTGGAGGATGCCGAGACCGTGCTGGAGCCGGAAGAGCGCCCGACCCGCATCCGCTGGGCGATGCTGATCGGAGGCTTCGGCGTCGCGGCTCTGGCCTACGGCATAGAGTGGTATAGCGCGGTCATCGATTACCCGCTCAATTCGGGCGGGCGCCCGCTCCACAGCTGGCCGGTCTTCCTGCTCGTTCCCTTCGAGGTCGGGGTCTTCGCGGCGGCGCTCACGGGGCTCCTCGCCTTCCTGTGGGGCAGCGGCCTGCCGCGCCTGCACCATCCCCTCTTCGAGATCCCGGGCTTCGAGCGGGCGAGCCAGGATCGCTTCTTCCTGCTCGCTGCGGAGACGAACGCGGAGGGCGACGGCATCGCGCTGCGTCATCTCCTCGAGGAGGCGGGCGCCCTCGTGGTGTTCGAGGTGCGGCGATGAGACGGGCCGTGCTGCTCGCAGCCGCGCTCCTCGCCGGCTGCCAGGACCAGAGCCTCTTCCAGCAGAAGCGCTACGACGCCTACGCGCCCTCGACGATCTGGCTGGATGGCACCTCGGCGCAGCCGCTGCCGGCCGGCACCGTGGCGGAGGGCGACCTCGCCCGCGACGCCGCGCTCAGGGTCCAGCCGGAGGTGACGCCCGCGCTCCTCAGGCTCGGCCGCGATCGCTACGACGTCTTCTGCTCGCCCTGCCACGGCTATGACGGCGACGGGCACGGCATGATCGTGCAGCGGGGCTTCCCGCCGCCGCCCTCCTACCATTCCGAGCGCCTGCGCGCCGCGCCGGCCACCCACTTCGTCGACGTCATCACCAACGGCTACGGCGTGATGTATTCCTACGCGGCGCGCGTCCCGCCCGCGGAGCGCTGGGCCATCGCCGCCTATATCCGGGCCCTGCAGCTGTCGCGCCACGCGACCCTCGCCGAGGCGCCCGAGGCCAGCGGGAGGCTGCCGTGATGGATCAGGCCGTCCGCGGCTGGCTCGCCGCCTATGCCGCCTGGAGCGGCATCCCGATCGGCAGCCTCGTGCTGCTCCTCATCCACGGCCTCACCGGCGGGCGCTGGGGCGAGGCGCTCGGGCCGGTGCTGCGCCCGACGGCGGCGCTGATGCCGCTCGCAGCCCTCGCCTTCGTGCCGATCGGGCTCGCCCTGGCGGCAATCTATCCTTGGGCCGCCGATCCGGCCCATGCGCCGCCGCAGGTCGGCCCCCAGTTCCTGAACCCGACCTTCTTTCTCGCCCGCTCGACGCTGGCGCTGGTGGTCTGGTCGGCCGTCGGGCTCGTCGTCGCGGCGGGAAGGGGCGGACCGCTCTTCGCCGCCCTGGCGCTCCTCCTCCACGGAATCCTGATCAGCGTGATCGCGGTCGACTGGGTGCTGTCGGTCGAGCCCGGCTTCGTCTCCTCGGCCTTCGCGGCGGGCTTCGCCATCGAGCAGATCCTCTCCGCCCTCGCCTTCGCGGCCCTGCTGGCGCCGGCCTCGCTCGATACCGAGCGGGCCGGGGATCTCGGCGGGCTCCTGATCGCGACGCTGCTCGGCACCGTCTATATCGGCCTGATGTCCTTCATCGTGGCGTGGTACGGCGACCTGCCCGACAAGGCGGAGTGGTACCTGCGCCGCACCGAGCACGGCTTCGTCTGGCTCCTCGTCGCTGCCCTCGTGGCGGGCGCCGTCCTCCCCTTCGCGCTGCTGCTGCGCAAGAGCCTGCGCCAGAACCGATCGGTCCTGCGCCTCGTCGGCGCCCTCGTGCTCCTCGGGGTCGCCCTGCACCGGCTCTGGCTCGTCGTCCCGGCCTTCGACGAGCGCGGCCTCGCCCTCCTCCTCGCCAGTGCGAGCCTCTGCCTGCTCGCTGCCCTCACCATCGGCCTCGTCCGCTGGACGGCGCCGCTTTTCGCAAGGGGCCCTGGCCATGTCCACTGACGCCGCCCGCAAGGATCAGCCCCCGGAAGCCCCCGGCGTCCCGGTCTTGCGGGTGCTTGGCCCCGTCTTCGGCTTCGCGGTCTTCACGGGCCTGACGATGGGCGCGCTGAAGCTCTACTACGACCGGACCACCCTCCCTCACGGGCAGGTTCCGCCGCGGGCGATGCCCCAGCCCGGCCTGCAGCTCGACCCGCCGGGCGACCTCAAGCGCCTCCTCGATGCGCAGCATGAGAACCTCTCCCATTACGGCTGGGTCGACCGCGACCACGGCGTGATCCGGATCCCGATCACCCGCGCGATGGAAATCCTGGCCGGCCGGGGAGCGGCGGCCTTCGACCCGGTCGGCGCCCCCGCTTCGGCGCCCGGCCCGATCAAGGAGAGCCGGCGGCCATGAGGCGCATCCTCCTCGCCCTGCTGATCGCACTCCTTCCGGTGGCCGCCCCAGTGACCGCCCAAGCCGGCCTGTCCGAGGCCGATCTGGCGGGCGCCGGCCTCTCGCCCCCGGCCGGCGCGCGGCTTCCCCTGGCCTTGCGCTTCACGGACCAGACCGGGCGCGTCCTCGCGCTCGGTGACGCGCTCGGCGAACGCCCGGCGCTGGTGCTGCCCGTCGACTTCACCTGCCGGACCCTGTGCGGGCCCGCGCTCGCCGTCGTGGCGAGCGTGCTCGCGCAGACGGGCCTGCGGCCCGGCGCCGATTACCGCCTGATCGTGCTCGGCCTCGACCCGAAGGACAGCCTGCAGGAGGGCCGAGCCCTCCTTGACGCCCAGGTGGCGGATCCGGCCTTGCGGGACGCCACCACGCTCCTGCGCGGCGAGGCGGCGGCGGTCGCCGGTCTCACCCGCGCGGTCGGCTACCACACCGCCTACGACGCCGAGCACGACCAGTTCGCCCACCCGGCCGCCGTGCTGGCCGTCACCCCGGACGGGCATCTCTCCCGCGCGCTCTCGACGCTCGCCCTCGACGGGCGGGACCTGCGCCTTGCGCTCCTGGAAGCGGGCCGGGGGACGATCGGCGGTGTCGCGGGCCGGCTCGCGGTGCTGTGCTACGGCTTCGACGCGGCGCACGGGATCTACACGCTCGCGATCTCGCGACTCATGATGATCGCCGCCGTGCTGACGGTGCTGGGGGTGGCGCTTGCCTTGTGGTTCCTCGGCCGCAACGGCGCAGCCACCGCTTCTGGAGACCACCCCCCTCCTCATGCTGAAGTGCTGTGGGCGATCTTCGATCGCCCGAAGGCTGCCTCGAAGCACCCCAAACCGCTGGTCCGGGACAAGGGTGACCGGGAGGAGCGGTCCTGGGTGCTTCGAGGCTGCGGCGGAGCCGCAGCACCTCAGCATGAGGAGCCGAGCCTTTACCATGACCCCGCGGCGCCGAGGCGTGACGGAGGGGGCGGCCGCGCCGCCCGTGAGGCCTCGTGATCTCCTTCTGGCCCGAGACCGCCTCGACGCTGGCCCAGCGCATCGACGTCATCTTCGCCGGGCTGCTCGCGCTCTCCGGCACGATCCTGCTCCTCGTCCTCTGCCTGCTGATCGGCTTCTCGGTGCGCTACCGGCGCGGCTCGGCGGCGCCGCGCGGGCCAATGCCCGAGGTGATGAGCCGCGAATTCGAGATCGGCTGGACCAGCGCGACCCTGTTCCTGTTCGTCTTTCTGTTCTGGTGGGCCACCTCGGTCGAGATCAAGGCCTTCCTGCCGCCCAAGGACGCGATCGAGGTGCAGGTCGTCGCCAAGCAGTGGATGTGGAAGACGCTGCACAGCAACGGCGCCCGCGAGATCAACGAGCTGCACGTGCCGATCGGCGTGCCGGTGCGCCTCGCGCTGCGCTCGCAGGACGTGATCCACTCCTTCTTCGTGCCGGCCTTCCGCCTCAAGCAGGACGTCGTGCCGGGCCAGCTCCATGAGACCTGGTTCCAGGCAACGAAGCTCGGCGTCTTCCACCTGCTCTGCGCCGAGTATTGCGGCACCGACCATTCCCGCATGCGGGGTAAGATCGTGGTGATGACGCCCGAGGACTACGCCGCGTGGCTCGCCGCCCAGCCTGAAGGGGACGACCTCGCCAAGGAGGGGGCGGCGCTCTTCGTCGAGCGCGGCTGCTCGGGCTGCCACGCGCCCTCCGCGAAGGTCCACGCGCCGAGCCTCGCCGGCCTCTACGGCCGCACGGTCGCGCTCAGCGACGGCCGCATCGTCACGGCGGACGAGGCGTATCTGCGCGACTCCATCCTGCAGCCGAAGAAGGACGTGGTCGCCGGCTACGAGCCGATCATGCCGAGCTTCGCAGGGAGGCTCTCGGAGGGCGAGATCCAGAGCCTCGTCGCCTACATCCGCTCCCTCGCCCACAGCCCGGAGGACCGGTCATGAGCGATTCCGCCGCGCTCGGCGAACTGCCCCTGCCGACCGAGCCGGACTACCTGCGGTTCAGCCGCACGGTCGGCTCCTGGCTCACCACCACCGATCACAAGCGCATCGCGATCCTGTTCGCGATCGTGATCACGCTCTTCTTCTTCATGGGCGGCGCGGCGATCACCGTGGTGCGCCTGGAACTCGTCTCGCCGGAAGGCCACCTCATCACCTCGGACACCTACAACAAGCTCTTCTCATTCCACGGCATCGTGATGGTGTGGTTCTTCCTGGTGCCCTCCATCCCGAACACGCTCGGCATCTTCCTGGTGCCGCTGATGATCGGCGCCTCGGACCTCGCCTTCCCGCGGCTCAACCTGTTCAGCTGGTACCTCACCGTGGCGGCCGGGGCCTGCACCGTCTACGCGCTGATCGCCGGCGGGGTCGATACCGGCTGGACCTTCTACACGCCCTTCTCGACGATGTTCTCGAACTCGCACGTCTTCGCGGCGGCGATGGGCGTGTTCCTGGCCGGATTCTCCACCATCGCCACGGGCGTCAACATCATCGCGACCGTGCACATGCTGCGCTGCCCCGGCATGACGTGGTTCCGCCTGCCGCTCTTCGTCTGGGCGGTCTACGCGACCAGCATCATCATCGTGCTGGCGACGCCGGTGCTGGCGATCTCGCTCCTGCTGGTGATGGCCGAGCGCTGGCTCGGCCTGCCGATCTTCGACCCCAACCGCGGCGGCGACCCGATCCTGTTCCAGCACCTGTTCTGGTTCTACTCGCACCCGGCCGTCTACATCATGGTGCTGCCGGCCATGGGCGTCGTCTCGGAGATCATCCCGGTCTTCGCGCGGCGGCGCATCTTCGGCTACAGCTTCATGGTCTACGCCATCCTGGCGATCGCCGGCATCGGCTTCTTCGTCTGGGGGCACCACATGTTCGTATCGGGCATGTCGCCCTTTGCTGCCCTGATCTTCTCGTTCCTGTCCTTCATCATCGCGGTGCCGTCGGCCATCAAGGTCTTCAACTGGACCTTCTCGCTCTACCGCGGCCAGATCGCGTTCAGCGCCCCGATGCTCTATGCCCTCGGCTTCATCGGGCTGTTCACGACGGGCGGCCTGTCGGGGCTGTTCCTCGCCGCCATCCCGATCGACGTGCACGTCACCGACACCTACTTCGTCGTCGCGCATTTCCACTACATCATGGTGGGCGGCTCGGTCTCGGCCTTCTTCGGTGGCTTGCACCTCTGGTGGCCGAAGGTGACGGGCAAGATGTACCCGGAATCCTGGGCCCGCTTCGCCGCCATCCTGATGTATTTCGGCTTCAACCTGACCTTCTTTCCGCAGTTCGTCGCCGGGTATCTCGGGATGCCGCGGCGCTACCACACCTATCCGCCGGAGTTCCAGATCTACAACGTGATGTCGTCGTCCGGCGCCGCGATCCTGGCGGCGGCCTACCTGCTGCCGCTCGGCTACCTGACCTGGTCGCTCTTCTACGCGGCCAAGGCGCCGAGCAACCCCTGGGACGCGACCGGGCTCGAATGGAGCACGACCTCGCCGCCCCCGCACAAGAACTTCCTCCGCCAGCCGCGGGTGGCGCGCGGCCCCTACGACTATCACCCGGAGGGCCAGTCGGCGGAGGTCGGCCCGCCGAGTTATCAGCGCGAGCAGGAGCTGCTGCAATGAGCGAGGCCGCCGAGCGGCTGATCCGCGAGCCCTGGTCCGACCTCGGGCGGCAGAAGCACGGGGCCACCTTCGGCATCTGGCTCTTCCTCGCGAGCGAGATGCTGTTCTTCGGGGCGCTGATCCTGACCTACGCGGTGATGCGGATCGGCCACCCGGAGGCCTTCGCGGCCGCAGGCCGCGAGACGAACCTCACCTTCGGCACCCTCAACACGGCGATCCTGCTCACCAGCAGCCTCACCATGGCGGTCGCCGTGCAGGGATCGGCCGCCCGGGAGGACCTGCGCCGTCTCGTGATCGTCTGCCTCGCGCTCACCGCGGCGCTGGGCGTCGCCTTCCTTGTCGTGAAGGGCTTCGAGTACCGCGAGGACCTCGACAGGAGCCTCGTGCCGGGTCCGGACTTCCCGCTGCCCGAGGCGCCGGCCCAGATCTTCTTCGCCCTCTACTGGGTGATGACGGGGGTGCACGCGGTCCACCTGTCGATCGGGATCGTCCTCGTCGGACGGCTCGCGCTGCAAGGCCTGCTCGGGCGGCTGGAGCTGCGCGAGAGCCCCGACGTCGAGGTGACGGGCCTGTACTGGCACCTCGTCGACATCGTCTGGGTCTTCCTCTACCCGGTCTTCTACCTGCCGGGGCGGTCGTCATGAGCCCGACAATCCGCTCCCTCTGGCTTCGCAACCTCGCGGTTTGGGCGGCTCTCCTCGGGCTGCTCACGCTGAGCTACTTCGCCGCGTTCTGGAAGCTCGGATCGCTCACAACGGCGATCGGCTTCGGCATCGCGGCCGTGAAGGCGCTCCTTGTGCTGGTGTTTTACATGGAGCTGAAGGAGGCCCGCGGGCTGGTGCGCCTTGCGGCCGCCGCCGGCTTCATCTGGGCGGGCGTCCTGTTCGCGCTGACGCTCAGCGACGTGTTGACCCGCTCCTGAACGCTCCAACCAGGATGCCATTGCGGTTCCGGCATTCGGTGCTCGGGGCCTTGCGCCATTTGCCAGGCCGCCTGAATGGCCAAAGACGAGCTGAGCGGCATGAAAGTCCAAAACGGCACGAAACTTGGCAGGCGAGGAACACGGTACGTCAGCGCACGGTTTCTGAATGGACGGGGCACTCCGAGGCCGCTTCCGGCAGTTGCGAAAGCGCCGAAGCGACACAGCTGGTTGGAAGGGGAGCAGTCCATGTCCACCACTCCTGTCAGTGGAGAATAGGGATGCCTGGTGAGGAGAACACGGCGCATTATGACGGTCCGGCCGGCGGTTGGGGCTCTATCCGGGGCATCGCCCGCATCTTCGGCAAGGAGTGGGCGACCCCCCTTGCGACCGAGACGCTGTACCGCCAGAACAAGCCGCGCGGCTTCATGTGCGTCTCCTGCTCCTGGTCCAAGCCGGCGAACTATCATCCCTTCGAGTTCTGCGAGAACGGCGCCAAGGCCACTCTCTGGGAGCTGACCAGCCGCCGCTGTACTCCGGATTTTTTCGCCAAGCACACGCTGACCGAGCTGCGGAACTGGAAGGATTATGACCTTGAGCAGCAGGGGCGGCTCACGCACCCGATGCGCTATGATCCGGCGACCGACAAGTATGTCCCGTGCGAGTGGGAGGAAGCCTTCCGCGAGATCGGGTCCGAGCTCAGGATGTTCGATCCAAAATCGGTCGTTTTCTATTCGTCGGGTCGCGCCAGCCTCGAGGCATCCTATCTCTATGCACTCTTCGCGCGGATGTATGGGAATAACAATCTCCCGGACTCATCCAACATGTGCCACGAGACCACCGCCGTGGCGCTCAAGAAGGTGATCGGTGCCGGAGTCGGCACGGTCGTGTTCGATGACCTATCGAATTGCGACGCGATGTTTTTCTTCGGCCAGAACACCGGCTCCAACTCGCCGCGCTTTCTGCACCCGCTCCAAGAGGCGGCCAAGCGCGGGGTCCCGATCATCACCTTCAACCCTGTACGCGAGAAGGGCCTGGAGGTCTTCATCAACCCACAGAACCCTGTGGAGATGCTCACCGGGCAGGAGACCCGGATCAGCGCGCAGTACCATCAGGTGCGGCCGGGCGGCGACGTCGCGATCCTCATGGGTATCTGCAAGCATGTCCTCGCGGCCGACGATGAGGCGAAAAAGCAGGGCAAGCGCGTGCTCGACGTCGATTTCATCGCGCAGCATACGACAGGCTTGGAGGAATTTGAGGCCAAGGTCCGGGCCACCTCCTGGGAGGAGATCGAGCGCGAATCGGGTCTGAGCCGGAGCGACATCGAGGGCGCCGCCCAGGTCTATGTCGAGGCCGACCGGGTGATCGGGATCTACGGCATGGGGCTGACGCAGCACGTGCACGGTTTCGAGAACATCGCCCTCTTCGTCAACATGCTGCTCCTCAAGGGCAATATCGGACGGGATGGCACCGGCATCTCGCCCGTGCGCGGACACTCGAACGTCCAGGGGCAGCGCACGGTCGGCATCTCCGAAAAGCCCGAACTCGTCCCCCTCGACAAGATCGCCGCCCAGTTCGGCTTCGAGCCGCCGCGCGACAAGGGCATGAACACGGTGGAAGCCTGCGAGGGCATCCTGGCCGGCACGGTGAAGGCCTTCTTCGGGCTCGGCGGCAATTTCGTACGCGCCATCCCAGAACGCGACCGGATGGAGCGCGCCTGGACGAAGATGCGGCTGACCGTACAGGTGGCAACCAAGCTCAACCGCAGTCACCTCGTGAATGGCGAGATCGCCTACCTGTTGCCCTGCCGTGGCCGAACCGAAGAGGACCTGCAGGCGACCGGCCCGCAGGCGGTCAGCATCGAGGACACGTTCAGCTGCATCCACGGATCGCTGGGGCGGCGCACGCCAGCGAGTGAGTCCCTCAAGTCGGAGGTCGCGATCGTGGCGGGCCTCGCCAAGGCGACGCTCAAGCCCAACCCGAAGGTGAAGTGGGACGAATGGGTGGGCGATTATGCGCTGATTCGCGACGAGATCGCCGAGACCTACTCAGAGGAGTTCCACGACTTCAACGAACGAATGTGGACACCGGGCGGCTTCTATCGGGGCAATTCGGCACGCGAACGGATATGGAAGACGAAGAGCGGCAAGGCCGAGTTCACGACGCCCAAGACGATGACTGCCAGCGGCTTCAAGGACGCGCCGGGCCGCTACCGGCTGATCACGATAAGGTCGAACGACCAGTTCAACACGACGATCTACGGCTACAGCGATCGCATGCGCGGGATCGAGGGCACGCGGGACGTCCTTCTCATCAATCATGACGAGATGAAGCGGGCGAATCTCCACGAGGGTCAGATTGTGTCCCTGGTGAGCGACGCGGAGGATGGCGTGGACCGGGAGGTGTCCGGGTTGAAGGTCGTCCCCTTCTCGCTGCCGGACGGGTGCTTGGGTGCCTACTATCCGGAGATGAACCCGCTGATGCCGCTCTCGCATCACGACGAGCAGTCGAAGACTCCGGCCGCAAAATCCATCCCGGTCCGCATCCGAGCCTCCGCCGAGACCGACCTCGTGACGGTACGGCGCGAGCCACTGGACCATGCGACCACCGATGTCTGATCTGGTGTAGGGGCCAGGCTCGCCATGACGCGGTCGTGATAGGCCCAGAGCGCCGCACACCCGTCCCTGCCGCGATCCGCCTCCACGGACAGGTAGCCCGGCACCGCCCGGTGGCGCACCTCGCGAATACAGCCGGCTACACCGCCAGGAAGGACACGGCCCGGCATCAACTCGGGAGAGACGAACGGCCAATCCAAAGGCGGTTTAACCATCGGGTGATACGGTCGGGCTGGCGAGTGCCGGATAGCCGCCCTGAGGCCTCGAAGTAAGGTCCGACATACCGGATGCGGGCCGGCAGAAGCGGATGGATCCGCCGAAGAACCTCCAAGGCCCGTGCGGCCCTGCGCTGTTCGTGCCTGCCGTAGGGCAGTCCAAAGGAAGAGCGCAAGCGGTCAGGAAGCAAGCCGGCGGTGAGGTCCCTATACCAGTGCGGCACCGGCACCCGACCCGCACCGCTCAGGACACGGGCGCCCGTCACGCGTGCGACCTCGCCGACCGTGAGCACGTCCGAGCTGAGCATGGATTCCATGTACCGACCGAACCCTGGCCCATCCGGCGGCTGCGCTTCGTAGGGGATCCCGAACAGAGCGCCGAGCCTGCGGCTCTCCTGGAAGTACCGCTCGCGCATTCCTGACCCGAGTGGCGGGCACACGAGCTCGTAGGTGGCAAGGGCCGTATCCACAAGCGTGGCATGAACCCACATCAGGGCCGAGGCCTCGTTCGCGAGGTAGCCCGATCCTTTCGGATAAGGCCCGACCCGCTCCGGCATCGTCCCCCGAATCGACGCATGCCGCCGATGCAAACGTCGAGCAGTCGTGAGCGCCTGATCGAGCGATCCGAACACCAGAGCGAACACGATTCCGAACGTGCGATGGAAGCGCCCGATTGGGTCATCCAGAGCCGTCGAATGGTCCGCAATCGCAGCCGCGACCCAGGGATGGGCGAGTTGCATCAGCAGCGCGCGGCCGGCGCCCAGGAAGACGATTGCCTCCCGGTCGACCTGCCACAGGGCCGAATCTGGACCGAACGCGCCTTCGTGCAGCCCGGCGGCCTCGGCTCGGACATGATCCAGGCTTCGTTCGAGATCAGCAAGGCCGACGATCATTGAAGCACAGATCCGTACTCAAGGTGTTGATGATCGCATCGCCGATTTTATCCGACTACGGCAGAGCAGTCTGGGGCTGTGGTTTCATGTGCTGGATTTCGTTCGCGCGATCCAGTCCGGGAGGGCCGCCACAAGACAGATCACCAGGTCTGAGAGCCGCCAGTCGAGGGCACGGGCCTGTTTGGAGGCCTGATCCAGGTCCGAGAGCGAGACGTGCTCGCCCCGCGGCACGACCAGCACGGTCGCGGTGAGCCGGACACCGAGAGCGCGTGCCCGCCCATCCTCGATCGAGATGGCGGGCGCTGAGGCTGCGCGCAGATCCTCTTCTGTCGCCACCTCAGCGCCTCTGGATCGAAGCCACGCGGCGCCGGGATCGCCGGGGAGCGCGGCAACCCTCAAGTCTCGGAGCTTCGGCCGTGGATCCTCTCCGCCCTGTGTCGCGAGCACGATCCGGGTCTCGCGATAGGCCCGCGTGGCACCGAACTGCGCGATGCCGGGCAGCTCGGTCGTTGGTCTGCAGATCACAAGGTCGAGTTCACCCGGCATTGAGCCCGGCGAGCAGTCGCGTTTGTCCTGCGCGACGCACGCCACCGCGCATTGGTGGAAGAACGCCGGCAACACGACCGCCGTCCTGCTCTCGGCCGACCTTTTCCACCCGAAGAGCGACCCGCATCAGATGTGAGGTCGCGCGAGGGCGAGGAGACGGACCATGCCAGATCCCGGCACTCTCGGCCTGAGCGGGCCGACGCCGCGCGAGAGCACCCAGGCGGGTGACCTCGTCCGCAACCTGGTCATCGGCCTGATGGCCTTCCTGACCGTGGTGGACCTGTTCGCCACCCAGGCCATCCTCCCGTCCCTCGCCCGTGCCTACGCGGTGAGCCCGGCGGCCATCGGCTTCGCCGTCAACGCGACCACGCTCGGCATGGCCCTCGGCGGCCTCGGCGTGGCCTTGCTCGGCCCGCGCATCGACCGCCGCCGCGGCGTGGTCGTCAGCCTGCTGCTCCTTGCCATCCCGACCGCCCTGCTCGGGACCCTGCCCGACCTCTGGCTCTTCGCCGCCCTCCGGGTGCTGCAGGGCATCTGCATGGCGGCGGCCACGACTGCAAGCTACCTCGCTGCGGGCACGGACGGGCTCATTCCCGAGACCCTAGCATCGCATTCGCGCACGGCTGGCGCATGCGCCGGAACGGCCGGGCCATCGCGGTGGACGACGATCAGCGGGAGCTGGCGCGCCGTTGAGCCCGCGGGCAGCGTCCCACCATGCCCGACTCGCCCACCCTCGACGTCCCCTCCCCACTGTCCTCGAATGGAGCCGCGGGCCCGCCTCCTTATCATCCGGCCAGCCGCCGCGCCCGCCTGCGAGCCTTCCTGCGCTCTCCAGCGCTATGCCGACCGCTCAACTTGCCCATAAGCGAAGCTCACTGGGAACCGGTCTGATTATGGGTGAGAAGATTCGAAGGGAGTCGGAATCGGCGCTCGAGGCTGCTCTTGAGCGGCTGCGCCGGGCGGGAGGGTTCTGATCCGTTGCGGCCAGCGGAGCCGTTCAAAAGGCTGCCGGGACGGCAGAGCCCCAGGGGTCGGAGCGGCTTGCGAGATTCGTCCTCTCGAAGCTGCTCTTGAGCGGTGGCGGAAGGCTATCGGAGGGTGAGGCAAGGTCTGCGCCAGGGCGAGGTCAGCGATAGGGGGAAGTTGATCCGGTTCGGCAAAGGGGTTTCGCGACGTGTAGTCGCAGTGGGGCCGTTCGCTTTCAAATTCGCCTGTATATGCACCGATAAATGGAAGAGAGGAAGCCGCTGCAACTTAGGTTATGCTAAGACATATCGGCAGGAAAGTGAGGTCAATCGGCAGCTCTTATGTCCGGTTGTAGCTTGCTTGCCGGTTAGGATCCTGCTCATGCAACGAGCTGCTAGACAGATGACGGATGCAGAACACGATCACTTACTGGCCGACGACCTCTTTCCAGAGTGGAAGTACATCCCAGACATGGACGGCGCTCCATTCGAGTACGAGCAGAGTGATTGGGGGTACTACCAGGGCCGGCTCGTCGCCGTGGACTGCGCAGCTCACGAGTTGTTCGAACGCGACGAGATGCCCCGGCAACTCGAATAAGACCTTGCTCGCCTGCAGGGTGATGAACCGCCGGCGGGCGCGTAAGCCGGTGTATGGGCCGAGAAGAGCCCGCCACGGCAGGACCAGGCGGGCTGAGGTGGACTCGTTCAGACCAGCATCAGGCAACCTCGCCTGTCGGCGCGGGTCTGTAACCTTTGCTGGCCGATCCGTCCGCAGGTTGCGCATGCTCACCTCGTGGGTGTGGGCAAGCACACCTCCGGGTTCTCCCTGTCCATCGGGAGGCTGTATCGGGCGTCGCGCGCGAGACCGCGCGGGACGTGTAAGCGTCGGTAGGGCGAGGTCGGCAGCGCAGGTACAAGAGGCGGCCTGCACGATCCGTGTGGCCTCGAAGTGCCGGCCCGTGAAGTCGCCATGGGTTTGGCGCTTTAGCTTGAGGGCAAGAGCGTCCAAGATCCTGGGCCGGCTCCGGGACGGAGACGGCAAGCTCGGCGGGTATGCCTAATGACCCGTGAACGCCCTTACCTTGGCGACAGGACCGCCGATCGAACCCACCGTGTAGCCAACTCAAAAGACCCAGAAATTCCAGCGGTCCAGATAGGTGCCGCGCTCGAAGGTCGCGATCAGCTGCTTGTACCCGCCGCCGTTACCGTCGGCGTCGTACCAGAGCCGGCCGGCGCCCTGGTCGTAGATGAGGTAGTCGTCGGGGTCCTGGGCGTCCGTGCCGGCGCGGAACTCACTGGCGGGGGGCGTCCCCTTGGACAGCGACGAGAAAGCCTCGCCGAGATCGATCATATCGTCAGCGGAGTTGAGGTCCGTGATGTGGTCGATTCCCGTGGAGGAGATCGTGTCCCCGTTGAACACGAACGTGTCGGAACCGGCACTGCCCGTCAGCCAGTCGAAGCCAGCGCCGCCCTCGATGACGTCGTTGCCGCCGCCGCCGTTGATGGTGTCGTTGCCCAGGCCACCGTTGATGGTGTCGTTGCCCAGGCCACCGTTGTAGACATCGGAGCCGAAGCCGAGCTGCACGGCGTCGTTGCCGTCGGTGCCAGAAGAGGTCTGGCCCTGGGCGCCGTAGGAGCCCATCCCGAGCCCGTCGGTGCCGAGGGTGTGGAAGTCGGTGGACGACACGAAGCCGACGTCGCCACGGACCTCGGTCGCGGTGAGGTCGTCGACCGCAACACCGTTCACTTGGTCGGTCTCGACGTCACCCTCGTAGAAGTTGTACGAGCGCGAGGACCAGGGCTCGTTGAACACGACCCAGCCCTGGTGAGAGGCGCCGTCCGAGGCCACGACGATGTTGTTGTGGAAGTCCATCTCCGAGCCGACGGGGCCGTCGGTGCCGACGAGGATGGCGTCGGGGTCGCTCTCGATGATGGTGTTGTAAGAGATGTCGACCCTGTCGTGCTCCACCCCGAACGTGCCGCCGTCGTTGTGGAAGTAGAGGAAGCCCCCGTTGTCCTTCGACAGGTTGTTCTGGATCACGAGGTTGCTGACGGTATCGCCCGTCTCGCCGCCGGTCTCGATGAAGCCGCACGAGTCGGTGGCGGTGTTGTCGTGGATGTAGATGTCGTCGACGGTCTTCCAGATCTCGAACGCGCCGCCGTCCCAGCCGTAGTCGTAGGACGCCGCCTTGCAGTCGTCGATGGTGTTGAACGAGAACTCGTTGTGCGAGCCTGCGATGCTGAAGGCGGTCGCGCCGTAGTCGTCGTTGTTGTCCGGGGCCGAGGTGCCCTGGGTGTTGCGGACCATGATGGTGTCATGGACGTAGTTGCTGGTGTAGAGGCCGTTCTCGCCCGTCACGAGGATGCCCGTGCCGGTCCCGGTGATCTCGCTGTCCTTGACGGTTGCCCAGTTGCCATTGACGACGATGCCGGCCGCGGAACCTGACGTGATCTTGATGTCACTGACCGAGACGTAGTTGCCGTCGACGATGATGGCAGCCGTACCGCCCTCGATGGTCGTCGTAGCGCTGCTGAATACGGGGTCAGCCCCGGTGCCGTACGAGCCGATCACGATGCGGCTGGTGGACGTGCCGGAGGCGTTGATGGCGAGGGTGCCAGAGAAGCTGCAGCCGGCCTTGAACAGGACCTGGTCACCGGGCTGGAGGTTCAGCGAGTTCACCTTCGCGATGGACGCGAACGCGGTCGAGGTGGACGCACCGTTGTTGCTGTCGCTGCCGGCGGCAGAGTCGACGTAGTAGACTGCCATCGAATCCCCCGTCTCATCCGAGCAACTGCTGACGGAGCCCTCGCACCATGCAGGAGAGCACAATGTCCCCGGCAACGAAATAGCCGGCCTTGGCGGGGCAGGATAAGGCTTCAAACGCAGAATTGCACCCCCGAGCCGAAGCCCAGAGTGCGTGGTGAAGTTAGCTGAAAAAATGCAGGGAGCTGGAACCGAGTGGAGACGGCATGAATATGCCATCTCGGCTGAGCCCTGCGGTCAAGCCCCATGGCCGCGGGCTTGAGGGCGGGGCTCGCTGGCGAGGTATGCTGGCAAAGGTCGTTAAGTGCGACCAATGCAGACATTGTCTGATGGGTCAAATCCAAACTTTTACACGTTCGAGACGAGCAGACATGCTCTACCATCCCGCATTTTCTCTCGGTTACCTTTCCCAACGGACTCTGACTGGTCTGCACCAACCTATCCGGTCTCGGGGACAAGTCCCGGCCAAGATGGAGTTCCGCTCACCCTGGTCATCCCATGAAGGGGCGCATCGAGACGCTCTCCACCACGCCGCGTGAGGGCAGCCTCGTTATCTGTCCAGACGAGATGGGCCCTCTCAGCGCCAAGAGCGATCCGGGCCGGGACCTGGTTCGACCCCAGCCGACCCCGGCGGGGCGCGCCCAGCAGGAGATCGACTCTGGCCGGCGTGGCAACGGCTATGTCTTCGGGGCGTTCTGCCCGGCGACGGGCGCCGCCTTCTCGTGCCTCTACCCGGGTCGCGGCGCCGCCCACTGGGTGGCCTTCCTGGAGGACGTTGAGAGCTGGCTGCCGCAGGAGGTCGTGCGCGTCTACGCCATCGCCGACGACTTGGGCAACCATCGCGTCACTGGCAAATATATTTCATGATTAGAAAGCCATTTTCTTTCTATTAACCAATCACAATCATATACATTATAGTACTGATGCGTGCCTTACATCGCTTCGTGCACCAGCCGCACTGCACAGCGTGCGCTCTCAATTAAGAAAGAGTAGCTGTTAACACGTTCTGGGTTAAGTGGAGAACTGGTCTAAACGGGTCGTCGAGCCAGGACGAAGGTGGAAACACCGAACTTGCGCAAACCTGGGGCGCGCTCGATTACCGGCATTAGGCGCCGATACAGCCGAATCAGGCCTTGCGGCAGCCAGGGATAGACCTCGAACACAGGCAGGACATAGCTGACTGAGACGATTTCCAGACCAGACCTCGCCACCACGTTCCTCAGTTCATAGGGCCAGTAGTTCCGCGCCGACATGAAGCGCATAGCAAGCCGGCTCGGAAGCCACGGCAGGAACGGGATCGGGAAGCCCAGATCCCGGCCCATCACACGCATGCCGTGGCCTTCAAACGGGAACCAGCGATTGGGGCTCATGACGGCTAGGTGCCCGCCGGGACGCAGGACACGCCGGATTTCGGCCAAAGTGGCGGGTTCATCGAGCACGTGCTCCAAGACTTCATTGAGGAACACGCCGTTAAACGATTCGGCTTCGAACGGCAGTTCTTGGCCGTCGTACCACGCGAAGCTCACGGTGTCAGAGGCGCCCTTCGCCTTGGCCATTTCGATCCGATCCCGGTCAGGGTCGACCCCGACCGCCTTCTCGGCGCCATAGCGGGTAAGGGCAGCCGTGTAGCCTCCATCGGCACAGCCGTAATCGAGCCACACGCCCTTGAGGACGCCGGTCTCTTTCAGCTTGCCCAAGCGGTACTCGACGTTGCTGCCGACCGCCGTCGAGCCCCCGGGATGCAGATAGGCAGGCTGGCGCGGATCGACGGCAAAGCGCTCGTTCTTGATGGCCGCGAGGCTGGAGGGCATCGGGCGATCCTCCGAATCAGAGATTAGGGTCGCACCCGGATCGCCGGACGCAAACCTATCCAAGGTGGTATCCCCCAAGGTGGTATGCCCAAAGAGATGTGCCCCTCTTCCGTGCGCTTCTGTCCGAGGTGGTATCCCCAAAGAGACGTGCCACCTCCCGTGCGCTTCCTTGGCGGATCCATACCATAGATTATCGTAGAGCGTTATCGTGGCACACTGGGAATGCATCAGCTCAGCGAATCGGCGTCTACTCGTCCCAACTCCCGAACCGCATTCCATCTTCAAGCAGCGGAAGGAGTTTTCAATGATGACACGGAACAGCAGTGCTCTGGACGTGGCAATCGTCGGGGCTGGACCTTACGGCTTGTCGCTTGCAGCGCATCTGCGCGAACAAGGCGTTGAATTCAGGATTTTTGGCGAGCCCATGGGCTTGTGGAAAGACAACATGCCGAAAAACATGTTGCTGAAATCTTGCCCCCAATTCTCTAACATCGCCGACCCCGAGGACGAGTTTACCATCAAGAGCTACTGTGCCGAGCAGAGCGTTCCCTACCATAACGAACTGATTCCGCTGCCGCTCGAACGCTTCGTGCAGTACGGCGACGCATTTCATGTCCGTTATGTTCCCATGCTCGAGCGCAAACGTCTGGTCTCAGTCGAGCTCGCTACGACGCGCTGGCGCGCGCATTTCGATGACGGCGAGACAGTGGAAGCGCGTCGCCTCGTGCTGGCGATCGGCTTGCGCCCCTTCCGGCACCTTCCGGAGCAGGCCCTGCACCTATCGGCCGAGGTCGCCTCCCACAGTAGCGATTACGGCCCGCTGGCCTCGCTCGACGGCAAGGAGGTGGTGATTGTGGGCTCCGGCGCCTCGGCGACGGACCTCGCTGCCCTGATCCACGAGCGCGGAGCACGGGTCACCTTGGTGATGCGTCAGAATGAGATCAGGTTCGCAGGTCGGCCCCGACAGCGCTCTCTGCTGGAGCGGATGTTGACGCCCCGGGCCGGGATTGGCTCAGGTTGGACCATAGCGGCCTGCTCGGCCTTTCCAGAGTTGATCCATGCGCTCCCAGCGGCGCAGCGCCTGCGGCTGGCCAATACGCCGGCTCTCGGCCCGGCCGGCGGCGCCTTCATGCACGATCGCGTCTTGGGCAAGGTCCCGGTGGTGTTCGGCCGCTCCCTGGAGAGGGCGGAAGAACGCAACGGCAAGGTGGAGCTGTACCTCAACGGGCCTTCGGGGCGGCAGGTCGTTGCGGCCGATCACGTGATCTTTGCCACCGGGTACAAGACCGATATCGCCCGGTTCGACGTGCTTCCGGCGAGCCTAGTGGGTCGCATGGCGACGGTCGAGTGCGCACCTCAGCTCTCGTCGCATTACGAGACCTCGCTGCCCGGGCTGCACGTGATCGGTCCTGCTGCCGCCAATAGCTTCGGCCCCGTTTGCCGCTTCGTTTACGGAACCCGGTACCCGGCCCGGCATCTCGCCCGGTATTTGCCGCGCATCTTGGCGCGGCGGTCGGTAATCGCTCCTAAGCTTCAACCTCTGAGCGAGACGGTTTTGCAACAATGAATACCCCTTTCAATTTCGAAACCTTGAAGTCCATGGCCGAGCAGAGCCGGAGCTTGCCTGGTGTGTGGACCGCCACGGCCTCGGGAGAACGCTTCGTTCTCCCCAGGGTCAGTTTCGTGATCCCGACCCTCAACGAGGCCAAGAACCTGCCCTGGCTGCTGCCCCGTGTTCCGGCCTGGGCGCATGAGATCATCATCGTGGACGGCCGCTCGACGGATGGAACGGTCGAGATTGCTCGCAAGTTGCGGGACGTGAAGGTGGTGATGGAAACCCGGAGCGGCAAAGGCGCCGCGCTCAATGCCGGATTCGGGGCGGCAACCGGCGACATCATCGTCATGCTGGATGCTGACGGCTCCATGGCGCCGGAAGAGTCGATCCTATTCGTCGGTGCGCTGATGGCCGGAGCCGATGTGGCTAAGGGCTCGCGCTTCGTGCAGAGCGCCGGCACGGACGACATGTCGTATTTCCGGATGTTCGGCAATTGGGGGCTCACCCAGATCGTGCGCCTGCTCTACGGCGGGGCCTGGACCGATCTGTGCTACGGCTACATGGCCTTCTGGACCAAGCACGTTCCGACCCTCAACTGCGATTGCGACGGCTTCGAGATCGAGACCCTGATCAACGTGCGGGCTATGAAGGCCCGGCTGCGCATCGTCGAGGTGCCGAGCTTCGAGGCTAGCCGCATCGTTGGTCTCAGCAACCTGCGGGCCATCCCGGATGGCTGGCGCGTGCTCAAGACCATTGTGCGTGAGCGGCTGGTTCCGCGAAAATCTGAAATCGCTTACGGTCACCCGTAGCCGGGATCGGTGCGCGTTCATGTCCAGTTGTGATTGTGGACCGGAACAAGGACCAGTGAGCTGGATTGGGGTTCGTCCATGCGCATTCTGATGGTGTCTGCGCGCTACTACCCGTTCATGGGCGGGATCGAGACTCATATTCATGAGGTGGGACCCCGGTTGGCCGCGCTCGGTCATTCGGTCGACGCTTTAACCACCGATCCGAGCGGCACTCTCCCCCACGAAGAACTCGTCAAGGGCATGCGCGTCCGGCGGGTCCGGGCATGGCCGAAGCACCGGGACTATCACTTCGCCCCCGGGGTCATGACCGAGATCCTCCGCGGGAGCTGGGACATCATCCATTTCCAGGGCTGGCACACCTTCGTGGCCCCGCTCGGGCTTTTGGCGGCCGTGAAGCGCGATCTCCCGTTCGTGCTGACCTTCCACAGCGGCGGCCATTCCTCGAGGCTCCGGAACGCCGTGCGCAGCTTGCAGAGAGCGCTCCTGAAGCCCCTGATCGCCCGGGCCGACCGGCTGATCGGCGTGTCCGAATTCGAGGCCGATTTCTTTTCCAGCACGATGGGGATCCCGCGCGATCGCTTCGCGGTCGTGCCGAACGGCACCTCGACACTCACCCCCAGCCCGGGCGTCCGCGTCGACCCGAACCTGATCATCTCGGTCGGCCGGCTGGAGCGCTACAAGGGGCATCACAGGGTCATTGAGGCGATGCCTGAACTGCTGCGCCGGGTCCCCGGAGCGCGGCTCAAGATCCTCGGTGCCGGCCCTTATGAGGCGGAACTGAAGGCGGCTCGGCACCAGCTCTGTCTTACGGACGTGGTCACCATCGAGGCCATCCCCGGCGCGGAGCGCCAGCGCCTCGCGGACACCGTGGCGAGCGCCGGCCTTTTAGTGCTGCTGAGCGAGTACGAGGCCCACCCAGTCGCCGTGATCGAGGCCCTGTCTCTCGGCCGTCCGGCCCTGGTCAGCGACACCTCGGGCACGCGCGAGCTGGCCCAGAAGGGCCTTTGCCGAGCGATTCCCCTCGATGCCACCCCGGTCGCGATCGCCGACGCTCTGGCCGAGGAGCTGCGGACGCCGCGATCCGTTCCGGCTGAGACGCTGCCGAATTGGGACGATTGTGCACAGGCGCTCCTGGACGTTTATCACTCTGTCACGAGCCGACCTGTCCGCAGGCCGAATTCCTCACAGCCGGTTACTATAAAGCCCGTAGGCTAGCCGAGGGTTCTCGGGGCGATGGCGAGCGCTTCATTTCTCACAGGCAACGTGTTTCTGTCGGCTCGGTCGGTTCGGCCGGTTGTAGCCTTCGTGTCCAACCTCATCGGCCCGGAATTGCACGGCGGCACGGTCGACCCGAAACCCCACCCGGTCAGCCCCGGCTGGATCGCCGGGCTGTGTGTCACGATCGCCCTCGGCCTGTTGCTGGTTGTCGTTGGCAACGGAGCCGGTCTTCGCGGCTCTCCCATTGCCTTCCCGGTCTATTGGACCGGCACGGTCCTGGTCCTGGTCCCGGCGGCTTTGCGCGTGTCTCGCCCGCTCGTCGCCCGCGGGGAGCGGCTAGTCATCCTGCTGGTCATGGCGGAGGCCCTCTATCTCGTCAAGGTCGTCTACTACCCCCTGAATTTCGTCGGCCATGACGAGTTCCTGCATTGGACCGCGGCCGTCGACCTGATTACCGCTAGGCGGCTTTTCCTGACCAACCCGTTGCTCGAAGTCCAGGCGAGCTACCCAGGTCTGGAGATCGTCACCACCGCTGTGGCCCATCTCACCGGCACCTCGGTGTTCGTGGCGGGCTCGATCCTGCTTGCGGTCTTGCGGGCCACCTTCGTCGGCGCCCTGTTTCTGTTCCTGGAAAAAATCTCAGGCTCGGTGCGAATTGCCGGCATCGGCTGCCTCGTCTACATGGGCTGCCCGACCTTTCTGCTGTTCGAGTCGATGTTCTCTTACGAGAGCCTCGGCATCGTTCTGTGCGCGCTCACCTTCGCGATCGAGGCCGGATCTCGGGACTTGGAACCGCGCCAGCGGTATGGGTCGGTCCTGCTGATTGGGCTGGTCCTGGCAAGCCTTGCCGTCACCCACCACCTGTCCTCGGCGTTCGGCGCTATTTATTTTGGCGGCCTCGCGCTGACGGAAGCCTTGCGCCATGGACCGATGCGAACCGGGGTCCGCCTCGTTCTGGTCACGTCGGCCGTGCTGGCCATCACCCTGCCCTTGCTGTGGATGGAATTGCGTGGGAATCCGGTCGAGAGTTATCTCGGACCGGTGATCGAGCACGCCTACAAGGTCCTGTTGAACAAGATCCAAGGCTTCCCGGTCATGCCGGCCGAGATTCCCAACGAACGGCCGCAACAGCCGATCCTCATGCGCGCGACAACTCTGTTCGGCGTTCTGCTGATCGCCTTGTGCTTGGCAACGGGGTTCTTCCGCACCTGGGGCTTGTCGGCGGTCGGGGCCTTGCGCCCCGGCTGGGCCTTGATCGGGGAGGTTCTGCGCAAGCGGCACTGGCGTGACAGCCGCCTGATCTTCCTCACCATGGTGGCGGTCGGGTTCCCGGTCTCGGTGGCGCTGCGGTTGACCATCGGCGGGTGGGAGGTCGGCAACCGTATGGGCAGCTTCGTGTTCTTCGCAGTGGCCCTGCTCGTCGCCGTAAGCATCGTCCATTTCTGGCAGCGGCGGGCAGCGCGCGGTTGGCGTCTCCACGCGTCGAGCGCCTTCGTGGCGATCATCGTCATGAGCGGCTCCACCTCCGCCACGATCGACCCCATCCGCGGCATGTTCAGGGTGGTCGCCGATAGCGAATCCATCGAGACCATGGGGGTCGAGACAGCCTTGTGGACCAAGGAATGGCTCGGTCCGGGCAATCGGTTCAGCTCTGACCGGATCAATCGGCTGCTGCTAGCGGGCTATGGCCGCCAGGACGTGCGGATCGACGTGTGGCAGGGCATTACCGCAGGGCGTGTCTTCCTCGCCGAACAGCTCTATCCGGATGGCTATTACGCCCTGGTGAATGGCGATGTCGACTTCCTGCTGGCCGATCTGCGTCTCACCTTCGCCGAACCGGTCATGGGTTACTACTACGAGCCTTGGGAAGACAATACCGGGATGAAGGTCCCAGCCTCGTCGTTGCTCAAGTTCAACGATGTTGAGGGGGTGACCCGAATCTACGACAACGGTTTCCAGATCATCTATGATGTGAGGGCACTGCATGCGCCCCGCTAGAAACTGGGATCTCATGGCGGCCTGCCTGTGGGCCGGGCTCATGGTCGCCGCGGCCCTTTTCACCGACTCTCCCGTGCTGCGCACCGCCTTGGGCGTGCCTTTGGTCTTCCTGATCGTCGGGCACACGGTTCTGCGCGCCGTCGGCATTCCGACCGTCACGCTGACGCAACACCTGACTTACTCCGTCGGGGCGAGCCTCGCCTCCTGCATCCTCGGCGGCTTCGCGCTTCATTTCGCGCATGGACTGAACCCGATCGGTTGGGCGATATGGATGTGGGGAGTGACGGCGCTGGCCACGGTGATTGCCGGTATTCGCCGCACCACGCCCGCCCTTCCGCCGCGTCTTAGCGTGATTCCGGGCTTCCGGCTGTGGCACGGGCTGGCCCTGACGGCCTCTGTTCTGATCGTAGTGGGGGCCTTTGCCTTGGCCGTCGACCAGGAAGAGAACCACCGCGAGTTCCGATACACGGAATTCTGGATCGTGCCCCAGGAAGGTTCAGGTGAGCTCGTGGTTGGGATCCGCAGCGCCGAGACCAAGGGTCAGGTGTTCGATGTTGAGGTCACGCTGGATAACCGTCCCTTCGCGACCTATCGCGGCCTCGTCATCGAGCCCGGCGAGACGTGGACCCACAACATTCCTGTGCTGATCACCGATGCGCCGCAAAAGGCGGAAGCCCGCCTGTTCCGTCCGCAGGACAACGTGATCTATCGCCATGTCTCGGCGCTCGTGCCGGGCACATGACCAGGGAGAGGCCGGTGCGCGTCTTGCTGCTCACCCAATTCTATCCGCCGATTATCGGCGGCGAGGAGCGGCACGTGCGCAATCTCGGCGCCGCCCTGGCCGCGCGCGGGCATCATGTCAGCGTGGGGACCCAGGCCGCACCCGGCGCCTGCGAGACCGAAATGGATGGGGCCGTGCGGGTGCATCGTCTGCGGGGCACACTCCAGCGCCTGACAGGCTTGCACGCCGACTCCGTGCGACCGCACGCGCCGCCTTTCCCGGATCCGGAACTGACCCTCGGCTTGCAGCGCCTGATCACGCTGGAGCAGCCCGACATCGTTCACGCCCACAACTGGCTCTACGCCTCCTATCTGCCGCTCAAGCGCCGTTGTGGCCCCCGCCTCGTGGTGACGCTCCATGATTACAGCCTCGTCTGTCCCAAGAAAAACTACATGCACTGGGGTACGCACCTCTGTGAAGGCCCGGGCCTCCCCAAGTGCCTGCCCTGCGCAACCAAGCATTACGGTGCCGCCAAGGCTTCGCTGACCACGCTCGGGACCTTCGCAACCAAGCACGCGGCGCGGCGCACTGTCGACTACTTCATTCCGGTCAGCTGGGCGGTGGCTCGTCATTCCCGGCTCTGCGAAGATTCTGCACCCTTCGAGGTCATTCCCAACTTCGTGCCGGACAATGTCGGGGTGCTTGGCCCGGAGGATTCCAGCCTCGCCGGGTTGCCGCGCGAGCCGTTCATCCTGTTCGTCGGCGACATGATGCGGCTCAAGGGCATCGAGGTTTTGCTCGATGCTTATGGCTGCTTGCCGGACGCCCCGCCGCTGGTGCTGATCGGACGCAGTTTCCCGGAGACCCCGGACAGATTTCCGTCGAACGTTTACGTATTCAATTCCTGGCCGCACGGGGCCATCATGCATGCCTGGAAGCGCTCCCTCTTCGGCGTGTTGCCCTCGACGGGGCCTGAGGCCTGTGCCACGGTGATCATGGAGGCCATGGCGTCCGGCAAGGCCGTGGTGGCGAGCGACATCGGCGGCATGCCGGACCTGATCGACCATGGCGAGACCGGGCTTCTGGTGCCCCCCGGTGACGCGGCGGCCCTGGCCGGGGCTATGCGGCGGCTAATCGACGAACCAGCGTTGCGGGCCAGAATGGAGACGTTGAGTCTCGTGCGAGTGAAGCGGCTCATGGCCGATGCCGTTGTGACCCGGATCGAACAGGTCTACGAGGACGTTCTTCACAATCGCCTGCCCGCGACCGCAGGAGAATCCCTGTGTTCGTAGGCTTCACCGAATCGATTGGCCGCTTGTTTCGACCATTTCGCAAGAGCACGACGCTCGTCCAGAATTCGGGCGCGATGGCGATCGGCTCGATGGTGACGGCCGTCCTCGGCTTTGCCTATTGGTGGCTCGCCGCGCGGCTCTTCCCGCCGGAAGTGGTCGGAACGGCAACGGCTCTGCTGTCGATCATGGGGCTTCTCGGGCTTCTCGGCGAGGCGGGTCTTGGCACCCTCCTGATGGGCGAGATCGCCCGCCATCCAAGTCGGATGCCCGGGCTGGTGGCCGCGGCGTGTTCGGTTGGCGGGTTGATGTCGATCTGCTTGGCCTCGCTGTACCTGATCACCGCCTATCTCCTGATGGGGTCTGAACGGCTCATCCATGGCTGGACCAGCGGCATCGTCTTCGTCTTGGGTACGGGTTTGAGCGGGCTCTCGATTCTCACCGATCAAGCGTTCATCGGCATGCTGCGCACGACCAGCGGTATGATCCGGCAGACGCTGTTCGCAATTTTTAAGCTCGGTTTCCTCCTGCTGGCGATCAGCACACCGAGCGCCTTGACCATTCTCCTGAGCTGGGCGGCCGGCATGTTCGTCTCTTGGATCGGGCTCGACCTCATCGTCCGAGGGGAGGCGCGCCGGCTCCTGGTCCAGCCCGACTTTCGATTGCTCTACCACCTGCGCTCCAAGGCGTGGGCGCATTACTGTCTCGACGTCGCCCTGCAGGCTCCAAGCATCGGGATGCCGTACCTCGTTCTGGTGCTTCTCTCGCCGACCATCAACGCCCCGTTCGCGGCAATCTGGATGCTCGTGTCGGTCGTGAACATCATTCCGGCCGCCCTCGCGACGGTACTGTTCCCCGCAGTCCGCGCCGATCCGGGGCAGAGCCGGCATCAAGTGGGATTGTCGCTGGCCCTGTCTTCCGTCTTCTCGCTCGGGTGCGGCGTGCTCCTTTATTTTGCCACCGAGACTCTGCTCGGGTTGTTCAATCCCGCTTACCCGGCACTTGCCGGCACGGGCTTGGACTGGCTCGGCTTCAGCCTGATCGGCTGGACCATGAAGATGCATGCCTGCACGATCGCACGCCTGAGTGACAGCATGGCCAAGGTGTCCCGCTGGTTCGCTCTGGGTGGCCTCCTGGAGGTCGGCGCCGCTGCGCTGGGCGCCCAGTATGGCGCCCTTCACGGATTGGTGGCGGGATGGACGGCGGCCATCACAGTCGTGGGGGCGGTCGTGCTGGCGCGCAGTGTCGTGGTGGCACGGGCCAAGAGATCCTCCCCGGGCTTGGGCGACGGGGCGTGCCCGACTCGGGCGTAGACAGGGGGAGGAGCGCCGTGAAGTGTTATCGACCTCAACTGGACGGCCTGCGGGCGATCGCGATCGGGCTGGTGGGGATCGAGCATTACGGCGGGCCGCTCGTGCACGAGCATTTCCCGATCAGTGCGGGTGCGGTGGGGGTCCACCTCTTTTTCGTCCTAAGCGGCTTTCTGATCACCCGCAACCTGCTGCTGCGGCTCGATGGACACTCGCCCGGTGACGTCATCCGGCGCTTCTTCATCGGCCGCGCGGCGCGTCTCGCGCCGGCCTATTACTTGGCTCTTCTCGTGCTCTTCGCGCTCGGGGCGCCGAAGGTCTCCGACCATATCTTCTGGCACCTGACCTACATGAGCAATTATCTGGCCGCGACTGGCGGCCCGTTGCTGGTGTTCTGGTCCCTGGCGGTCGAGGAGCAGTTCTACCTGATGCTGCCGCTGCTGCTGTTCCTGTACAACTGGAACGCCGTGCGGGTGGCGACGGGGCTGATTGTCGTCGGGTTCCTGTCGCGCAGCTTGGTTCTGGCCACCCCAATCGACCCCTGGTCATTCGAGCTGTCGATCCTCGGCAAGTTCGAGATCCTCGGGACGGGGGTTCTGATTGGCGCCTTGTCGTACCAGGCTTCCCAGCAGGGGAACCGGTTTTTGTTCGGCCCCGCCCTCGTGGCGCTCGCGGTCGCCTGCTTCGTCTTCCAGGGCGTCGCTTGGTACCTGTGGGGCAACGGCGTGGTGCGCCATCTCACCTTCCCCCTGACCACCGGCATCTTCTTCGCGATGCTGGTGCTGCGGGCCGATGCCGACCTGCCCGGGCTTTTGGCCTTCTTCAGCGGCTTCGCCTTCGTGCGCTTCGTCGGCAAGATTTCGTACGGCATCTATCTGACGCATGCGTTCTTCCCGGAGATTTTCACCTCGACGCTTTACGTGCACCATTTCGGACCCGCCCCGCTCTGGGTGCAGGGGCTCGGCTCGATCGCCTTGAGCCTGCTTGTTCCGACGCTGTCCTGGTATCTGATCGAGCACCCGTTCCTGCGCTTCAAGGAGCGGGTGCTGGACGGGCGAGCCGCCCTGCGCTCGCTTGCTGCCCCGGTGAGCCGAGCCGCGCCGTGAAGGCTACTTCGTCGCCACCGCGACAATGCCCATGACCAGGTGCGAAATCGGGTGCTGGCGCAGCCGGGACGGGAGCCGTTCCACCACCCGCTCCAGGCCGCACAACAGGGGATAGGGCACGGTTACCAGCCAGCGTCCCCGCACGACGATCGGGAACTGCATGCGCCGGAACCCAGCTTGGCGCAGCATCGCTTCGATCGACCCGTAATCGTATTCCCGCATGTGGAAGCCGGTCGCCACGTCGTCGAAATAGACCGAGATGTCGTGCGGGCCGGTGATGTGACTCGGTGTCGTCATGATGTAGCGCCCGCCGGGCTTCAGAACCCGGTAGATCTCGGCGAGCTGCGCCTCAGCATCCTCGACATGCAGATGCTCCATGAGCTGATCCGAATGCGCGAGATCGATCGATGCATCGGGCAATGGGACCTTGACCCCGCTGGTCCTGACAAAGCGGAAGTTCGCAGGCGCGAAGGTGTAATCGATCAGGACATCGGTGACATCAAGCCCGAGCACCTCCTTGGCAGAGGAAGCCAGCGCGAAGGGCACTGCAGCCGTGCCGCAGCCCACTTCGAGATACACCGACTCCTGCGTCAGGAGTGTCTTGAGCTGGCTCACTTGCCCAGCTATAGTTTTGGCTCGAACCTCGGCATTGGCGTGTTTCTGAGGGTGGTCCGGGAGGCCGCCGAACAGCTCGGCATAAACTTCCGCATAGAGCTGAGCACGATCCTCGCGCGAGGCGGCTCGCAGCCGGTCGGCCAGCCTGCGTTCAAGTTCGTAATGCGCGATCAACCGCTCCGGAGATCGTGTGTCGCCAAACCGATTCTGAATGGACCTATAGTCCGGTTTTAACATGACGACGGTCGTCTCCCGCTTGCCCTCGATACCGCTCAGGTCGAAGCGTGTCGCGCCACCAGTACATCCTGCTCCCCGGTACCTGAGTCCCTGGCCCACCGGGAAGGTTGCCCGCACCAGTAGCCCGGATAGAAGTCGTAAACGAGTCCATTCTTTGCGTAGACCTCCCGGACATAGGATTCCTCGAAGGCGACCGCGAGTTCTGGCACCTTTTTGCTCATCACCCAGTGGGTACCCATGAAGTGCTTGAACTGCAAGGATGATGTTGCGGTCATCATAAGCCGGCGCGATTGGTCGGTAATCAGCGCGTAACTCGCGGCGCACTGTCCGGTGGGCTTGAGCACTCGCGCGATCTCGGACACATAACGATTGAATTCGGACGGAACCATATGCGTGAACACCGAGACGAGCACGATGACGTCGAAGCTGTTGTCTTCGTATGGGAGCTGGTATTGATCAGCGCGTAACCTGCCCTTCGGGTTGTATTCCTTATTGTACACGTCCGCGAGTTGGAAGTGGAGGTTGCTGTGCGAGTTCTTGATGTTGGCCTCGCACCAGCGGATCGCGTCCGGAATGATGTCGAGGCCATCATAGGACCCATGGGCGTCGAGGTATCCAGCCATGGCGGCGGCGAGCCGTCCATAGCCGCAGCCGATATCCAACACCTTTGAGGAGGGGGTGAGCCCGGCCACCTCTTCCAGAGCCTTGATCGCAGCCTTGCCGCTGCCCTCGAAGTCGATCACGGCGCCGGAGCAGTTGTGCAACCGAGGAGGCATCACCCCGGTCTTGCGTCCCATTACTCGATCAATGAGGTCGATGGGAGCGAGGTAAACCGTCCGCAGGCCCCACCGGAGCCAACGCGGGAGCACCGGCAGGAGATGGCTGGTAAACCACTTTTGAGACAGCAGCCAGATACGAAGCCGTTCCGCCGCGGACGCAATGTGCAAGAGGGCAGCCATTCGTCAGAACTCCTCATCTCATCAGGAAGAACCCGTGCGCGGTGAGGCGCACAGGTTGGAGAGGTCGTCCGGGCTCGCTAACGCAGCTCAGGTCCGAGGCCGCACGGGCAGGGAGGGGTGCGGCTGGAGGTCGACTTGGTCGCTAGTCGGAACGGCTACATTGGGCTCGGAGGGCAGCGCCTCATCCTTAGAATCGGCGCTGCGGTCGACATTGACGAGATCGCCGGGCTGAAGCACCGTCATGCCATCCGACATGATGGAGATCGGCCCGGCTGCCGTCTGGCGGACGATCTCGTAGGTGACGCCCTTCTGGCCGCCGGACCCGATGTGGCTGGTCGTCAAGCTAGAGAGAATGCCATGGCTGGTGTTTATCTCGCGTTCGGCATCAGTGAGTGAGCGCTCGATCACGTCGATTTCGGTTTGCAGATCCGACTTGTTCTCCGCGCGGATCCGGTTGGCCTCCTGCTCCAGGGACGACAGGCGCGCACTCGCCATGCTGTATTGGTTGAGGGCCTCCTGGCGCCGCTGCTCGGCGTCGCTCAGCTCGCTCAGGACCTGATTGACCACAGTATTGGCCAGGATGTTCCTGCTGACGAGCGCCTTCATGCTGTTGACGCGCTCCTGCCGTAGGCGGACCAGATCATCGATCGGACCCAGCCGGCCCTTCATCATGTCCAGGGCCTGCCGTTCTGCATCGAGGGCGGCGGCGATCGCCACCTCCCGATTGCGGCGGGTTTGCGCGATAGCTTTGCGGCGTTCGCTCTCCCCACTGATGAAACTGCGGGCCTCGGAGGCGCCAATCAACTCGACCAGCTTGAGCGGAATTTTCGGCTGAGTGCCGTCGCGTTCTGCCCTGAGGACGGCGACCCGCGCCAGAAGCTTGAGAATGGTCTGCGTGGCCCCGTTGCGCTTCTCAACCTCGCGCACCGCCTCAAGTTTCTGCCACGGCTCCATGCCGGCGCGTTCGAGGCCGCCGGCCAGGGCCAGCGCGTGCATGACCGTCATGCCCGAAGCGTACTTATACGAGCCAGGGTTCTTGACCAGGCCAAGCACGTAAACTGGAGAACGCTCCAGGGCCAGGATGTTGACTAGCCCTTTTCGGCCCAGCGCCTGTGAAAAGGCCTTGGCCAGAGCCGCCTGGATCTCGGCAGTTCTGCGTCCGGCGGCCGGGATCTGACCGAGCAGCGGCACCATAATGGTGCCGTCTTCCTGGACCGCGTATTCGCCGCTCAGCTCCGGCCGCTGCTGGATTCCCTTCATAGCGGAGGCCGCCCGGCCCCACTTGTCCTCCTCGACGTCGAGGCGCTCGTAGAAGGCGAGCTTGAGGCGGTCCCCGACCCCGATCGGCGTGCCGGCGGGCGGATTCGCGGCAGCACCGACGGCTTTGGCCGTGGGCTCGGCCGTTTCTGGATCGCTGGCGACCGCCGAAGCCGTTTGAACCAAAGAAGGCCGAGCCGTCGGCTGCGCCTGTGCAACACCCGCGGCGGGGGAGACCAACTTCCTGTCGCTCACGAGCGTCTTGGCGGCCCCCACCGTCTCTGGCAGGACTGAAATCGCATAGATCCGGTCCAGGACTTTTTGCAGGGCGGGGCCGGACGCGTCCCGGACGAGGTCCGGGTGCGCGGCGACAAATGCTCCCAACGCCAACCCACTGGAAAAGCCCAAAGTCAGAGCCATCGGCCGCAAGCGCGAGCAGGAGGATCCTCGGCGCTCTTCCGCGGCTTGCGTCTCATCGACTTGGCCAGATTGTTCCTGACGGTCCATGCTGAAGGCGCCTTTCAAGAGCTGAAAAGTACCTCTTTCAAGAGCTGAAAGTACCTAACTAGATCTTCGCCCCAAAGGGGCCAAACGGCAACTCCCCTCTTGGGAGTACCCCTTTATAGATACCCTCTTCGACCCTGCCAGGGTGCTCCCTGGGTGCTCCAAGTGATAATAGCACAATGAGCCTAATGATACGTTGAGAAATGTAGCTGCAGGCTTGGAGGCTGATCACATAGAACAGCAGCTGGCCCCGGATGGGGCAAAGGGCAGATAGCCCAGCTCGTCGAGCACGATTAATACCGGCGCGCGTTCGCCCTGATCCGTTCACACGAACCATGTTGCGCCGAGATGTGGGTGGCGCGGAGAACGCGTCAGCACGAACGTACGGCGGTATAAGTCCATGCGCGACAGGTAGTCGGCCATACGGCCCTCGCGTTCGGCGCGGGCTTCGGCTTCGAGATTTTCGAGATTGTTGACGAGATCGAGCACATTGACAAATCAGCCGCGCTTGCCGCCGCGAATGTACTCGCGTGATCGCGAGGGCGAGATCAGTTCAGGCTTGCGTTGAGCCACTTCTTCATAGCGGCACCCGAACTTGCCGAGCCTCTTCTCGACAGCGATCACGCCGGCGCTCCATCACGACCGATGAAGAGCAACTTTGGAACGGCGTTCCAGCGCCCTGCTGAGTGCCCCCAAAAGGATGATTGTGCCATTGCCATTGAACGATCACGATAGCAAAAGCAAAGCCTTGCTTGTCGTTCCATTGTTGTCGTTCAACGCTTGCCACCCGGTGGCCAGGGTGACCTGTCCGGGACGGGATGGATGCCATTGAAATGGAGGGGCACGCGCAATGGACGCGCAAGACAACTTCGAACTGGTAAGCTCACGAACCCCGAATTCCCCCAGAGGAAGGAGGCTCGCCCTGCTCGTCTTGGGGGTCTCTAGGATCGCCGTCCTGAGTGCGGGAGCGGTTAGATACCGGGAGCCGATCAGGGTTGTCTCTGGATCAGTGGGATCAGCGGAACCCATCAAGGCCGTCTGCGGATCCATGGAATCCGCAGTGCGAACGCGATGCAGAAGGCCGTTGCCGTTGCCCGTGCCAAGCACGACCAGCCGGCTCAAGCTCAAGCTGCGGCCGGATCCACCCGCGGGACCGTGCCGGCACGATGCGCCGGGCGCCGCCCCGCTCCAACCCAGCGCCGCCCCGAATGCCGCCGCGGTGGCACCGACATCGCCGACCTCCCCGAGACTGTCAGACCAGCGGCGGACGCATCGTCAGCAGTCCTGTTCGGGATCGGCGACCGGCTAGCAGGTGGAGGCTAAACTATGATCATGTCGAGGAATCATCACATCCAGGCTTTGCGCGGGATTGCCGCCTCGCTGGTCGTCCTGAGCCACGCATTGGATGTTATCGTCGAGCACCGCATTCTGCCAGAGTGGTTTAGGCCGGTAGGCTTCAGTATTGGAGGACTTGGGGTGACGACATTCTTCGTCATCAGCGGGTTTATCATGGTTTATATTTCATACCATGATTTTGGCAGCTTCTCAAATTCCTTATACTTTGCTAGACGCAGGCTTATTCGTATTGTTCCGACCTATTGGATTGCCACATTTGTCGCATTCGCGCTCTATCAGATTGCTACTCTCTCCCAGATTGCTACTCTCTCCCGAGAACCCTCAGCAATAGAATTAGTTAAGTCCCTAATTTTTATTCCTTACCCGACTAATTCCTTTCTGGACATGCAGCCCGTTCTCGGGCAGGGATGGACGCTCAATTACGAGATGTTCTTTTATACCTTGTTTACCATTGCGTTGATCTTGCCCCGGCGAATTGGTTTGGTAGGTGTGTTTCTCGTATTTTGTACTATCGTCGCGGCGGGATCATTGGTGAAACCGCTCTCCGACAGTACGCCGGCTCAGACAGTATTCACATTTTACTCCGATCCGATAATCCTGCTGTTTTCAGCTGGTATGGCGATCGGCGTGTTGAGAATGCACTTGGGGGGACGTTTTGTTCTCCGCTATCCATTTTGGATCGCGCTGGCGCTAATTGTGGTGCAGATCATTGTAAACATCTTTTTTCGGATCCCGTCGCGTCTTCCATTTCCGCAAGTCATCTCGATCTGGATAACTGGCGCACTGGCTGTTGCGGCGTGCGCATTCGCCGCGCCCGCATCGGCCGCGCCCACATCGGGTGGTAGGTTTGAAATCATTGCTGAGGCGCTGGGTGATGCATCGTACAGCACGTATCTGTTCCACAACTTCATCGTCGTAGCGCTGAAAATGGTATTCCCAATCACGACAGTGACCGCCGTGTTCTTTGTACTGGTGGCGCTGCTGCTGTCGAATCTGTTCGGCATTGTATTCTATCGGACTATCGAGCGGCCGATCTCCGCACTGGCTCGAGGATCGCGGATCAGATGGATGCCATTGCCTGCGTGGGGCCGCCTTAAATAGCCCATCCGATAGCCGCGGCCGGGTTGGTCGAGCGGCGTCAGCCCCCAACCACGTCGACCAATGTCCGTCCGGATGTTGTCCGGCCCGCTGTCGCCCCTCGCTACGTAGGACGTTATCGACATCGAGGCCCAGGAGCGGAAAGGGCATCAGCCGACGCAGCTCTCCGAGAACGCCCACCAGCAGCGTCTGCTCGCGCATGAGGAGTGGCGCACACTCGTCCAGCCGGTGGCGATGTCGGTCAGTACCAGTGTCTGCACGAAGGCGCCGCTCACGCTCGGGCCGGAATGGGCGACGAGGTCGGCCTCGACGAAGCCGGGCGGCGGATTGCCCCAGTCGGCGAAGGTCCGCACCGGGATCGAGCGGCGGATCGTCGAGGCGGTCCCGCGCCGACGCGATCCCCCGCAGCCCGCTCCCGCTGCGGCCGCAGAGCCCGATCGATGGTCGCCGCACTGATCGCCAGGAGGACTGCCTTGATCTTGGGGCAAGCGCGAGATGGCCGTGGCGCTCCATCGCAGGCCCGAGCGTGGGGATGAGCGCCTTGAGCCGCTTGCCGTAGATCCGGTTGGCGGCCTCCCAGAGCACGATCAGCGCCTCGCGAACCGCTTCGCCGTAGAGCCGCCGGCGCTCGCGCGCCGCCGGCACCGGCCCGGACGGAGCGGTCCGAAGCAGTCGCATGGCGTGCTTGCGATGGTGGCCGGTCACAGCGGCGAACTCGTCGAGGATGCGCGTCTTGTCCGCGCGTGAACTACTCCGGTAACGCGCCGCCACGGCGGCCAGCAGTTCATCGCGCGTTGCCATGCCCACCCGCCTCATCGTCGCCTCCACCGCCGATCCGTGGTGGGGAGCAAACCAGATGAGGCAACGATCCAGCGTCGGGGAGCATTTCAGGCGAGGCAATGCGCGCTCTCATCCAGATCGCCGCGCTACAGTCGCCGTCAATGCCGCTTCGTATTAGGCACGCAGACGATGTTTCGCTCCGCTGACGAGGACCATTGGCGTCGAACTTTCGCCAATGCGCCGGCTTAGCGTCAGAGCACATCATCCACGACCAGACGGCTGGCGAGCTATCTTATGACCCGGACGGCCACGGCCCGCTGGTCCAGGTGCAATTCGTCCAGCTCGCCGCCGGCACACCGCTGACTTACTGGGACCTGTTCCACCTGTAAGGCGCAAGAGGGGCCGGGGAGACCCGGCCTTTATGTCCCCAGAAGAGGTACCCCCAGGTGAGTACCGTGCTGGTCCGGGGAGGAACTTCCATCTGCAGTCAGCGGCCGATAGGAGGCCGTCACCTCACCGTTACTCCGGACCGATCGAAACAGGTCGATCACTTCGAGACCGGAGCGTCGGTTGTACGTGTGGCATCCAAACGAGCCGCACTCCATCCGGCCGATCGGTGTCTGGGTAAACTCGATATCTGTCAGCGCGTGGATCCGACAAAACATGACCGCCCCACCATAGCCGCGGGAACAGTCTTGGACCGGTCGGTAGCGGTACCCATCCCTCTCGAATATCGCCCCCGCCGAGCGGCCATAGCAAGCGTTCAGCAGGACCGGATTGTTGCGATGGGCGATCCATGGCCCGGTGAGCCGGTCCGCGTGGAACAGCGCCAGGAGGTCCCACGAGGTTGACCTCCAGAGTTTCGGGTTGACGAACAGCCAAAACTGGTCGCGTTCGGGCAGAAGGGTGGCGTCGTAGCCTTCGATGCCTTCGAGCAGAGTGGCCTCCCGCGTCCACCGATCGGGGAACGGGTCCGCCCGATACAAGGTGACAGTCTTTGCCGCTCCGGATTCGGGGATCATCCAAATCTGCCCGTCGTGCTCGAATACGAACGGGTAAGAGAGGTGGTACGGCTCCTCCAGGACGGTCCGGGGGGGGCTGATGATCCCTGTTCGATCCACCTTCGCGACGGCGATGCAGCCACGGCCGCTGCGGTACGGGTATTCCTCCATGAACAGGTAGTGCTCGCCGCCGTGCTCGAACGGGAAGGGATCGGCGAAGTAGCGCCGGGCGTCGCCCGGCAGGACGCGGAACTCGGCTTGGCCCTGATCGAGCAGCGACGATCCGCAGTCGAAGCGCCAGCCGACGGTCCAGGTCTCTCCGCCGCTTGCCAGGAGCCCGAGCAATCGGACCGTCTTTGTGGCGACCGTACCCATGGCATGGGTCAGCACCGAGATCGCTCTGACGGGTACCGTCGTGGGGGCGCGCCCTGGTGCCATCCCCGCAGAGGCGCCCGGGGGCTCACGCACGACCTTGGTGAGCAGTTCGACAGCACAGGAGAGGACAGCATCCAGACCGGCCGCAAGGATGCGTCGATCACGGACGGCCGGATGCGCGGTCCAGGGCCGTTGTGGACGGTCGGTGTCATAAACGTCGAGCCGAAAGCTCTGGCTGTCGAGCAGGGCTGCAACGATCCCGATTTCGCCCGGCACCCCGTTGAACAGGGGCCGCAGCACGCGCCGGCTCGGGGGAATCGTCTCCTGGGTCGCGAAGTCGATCAGCACGTCGAAGGGTTCATGCCAGCCCGCTTCAGCCGGCAGGGCGGCGGCCGACGCTACGTCGACGGCTCCGCCGTCGCAGAAACGATAGATCAGCCGCTCCAGCTCGAAGACGAGCCGACAAGCCCGAGGCAAGGGATGGCGCTCGCTCGCGAAGGTGCACGAGACCTCACAGCCCGGCACAGCCGCAAGGCTCTCGGCCAGCCAGAGATGCCAGCGGAAGAGCCGTGAAGGATCCAAGTGGAAGCAAACCCGCATTGGGGGCAGTCCTATGTGGGGCAGTCCGCTTTTCCGCTATACCTTAACTCTGACTGGCAAAACTGTTCGGCTTCCAACGCAAAGCCATCGAAGCGAGGCTTTTCCGGCCAAGTATAGCGCTCCTCGCGCGCATCCGATCGATTCGAGCAGCCCCGGACCCGGATCATCCCAGCGCCAGTAGGCATTGTGAACCCTGTAATTCGCTGGATAGCGACAGATCGTGCCTTGCATGCGGGCGGATAGCAGATCCCTGAACTCATCGCGCCACACATGGGCCGGATCCGGCTTCAATTGTGGGCCCGGCAGCCCGGCCATGTCACAATAGGCCACATGGCAGAGGTTGATCCCGGACAGCGCCGAGATCTCCACCTGCCCGTCGACCCGCCCCACGGTTGGCTCCACCATGAGGAAGCGGCCATCCCGGCGGTCGCGCTTGTATTCCATGCTGGCGAACCCGGTGGTGACCCCGACCGAACGAAAGAAGCGGATCGTCAGGTCTTCTAGCTCATCCGCCGCGAACGAGGCTGCCCAACAACTGGCGGTGAGCCCCACCTGGGGCGGGAACGAGCGACCCTTTTGGCCCGTGAAGGCCACCGGAGCCTCGCCCATGTAGCACAGGGAAAAGTATATGGCGTCGTTCGAGCCCTCGATCCATTCCTGAACAATCACTTCTCCGACCGCATCCAGCACGCGCTCGCAGAGCGACAGAGCGCTGGCATGACTCTCGACCCGGTAAGCCTTTTGGAAGGAGCCGTCGTAGGCCTTCGAACGTCTGTTTGGTTTCACGCACAGCGGAGGCCGCAGATCGTGTAAACTCCCCAAGTCTCCGCGGTTGCGCAGCAGCATGGTTGCCGGGACGGGAAACCCATTGTCCTGAGCCAGCCGAAAGAAGGGCTCCTTAAGGGTCAGATCACAGAGGGCTTGCTGCTGTGGAAGCTTAAAGCGAAAAGCGGGTGCGAGGCGGTCGCGGAAGCGGGACACCGTCAACAAGGCCACGTCATCGGCGCAGATCAGGATCCCTGGGCCAGAGAGTTCTTGGCGAAGGTTCAGCAGCTCATTGACGAATGCTGCCCCCTCGAATGTAGACACTGTATATCGCCGAGAATAGCGCGACACCGCTGCCACGTCGCGCCCCGCTTTGACCACAACGATCGAGTGCAGTCCGGCTTGGGCCAGGCTGCGGACCGCACCCAAGCCATTGATTCCGCCGCCCAGGACGATAGCTTCTGGCGTACTCATTTCGCTCCTTTGGCTAGGGCGACGCCGTACCACATGCGACTTGCGGCTTCAGTGGAGGTCTGATGCGCCAGATGCGATGAGATCCGATGCGCCGTGAAGTCGGCACCGAACACGAAACGCATCACGGGGCCAAACATCGTGGCCGTAACGGGACCGGCGAAATAGAGCCCCGGGACAGATGTTTCGAAATTCGGCGACAGCCACGGAGCCTTCCCGACAAGGCGCAGACGCTGCACGAGCGCGGGGCTCAGGAAAGGCAGGCGTAGCACATCGGCCTTATAACCGGTGCCTGCGATGACGTGGTCCACGTCGACCGTCCGGGCGCTGCCGGCGGACGCCCGCAAGCGCAGTTGCACCCCTGTGTCGCCCGCTCTGGCCGCTTCCAAGGAGTGCCCCAGGAGCTTGGGAAGCCCGATGGACCGGTCCTTCATGGGCAATCCGGCCGACGGAGAGGGGAACCCTTCTCCCGTCCGCATCCGGTAAGCCTCCGGGAAGTAGCGGAAGAGCCAAGGCAAGTCCGCATAGAAACGATGCATCCAGCCAGGGCCAATTCCGGAGATCGGCAAGAGCATTGGCTTCAGGATCGAGTGCCGACCCGAGCCGCCCCAAAGGCCACTGAAGACGAGGTCGGGCTTGCGCGAAATGAGGTGAACGGAGGCCTGGGCTTCGTGCAGCAGGACGGCGGTGTCGATGGCGGATGCTCCGCTTCCGATGACGGCGACGCGCTGTCCTCGGAACTTTTCGAGATCGTGGTGATCAGCCGCGTGGGACACCATCCCCTTGGGCAGAGCCGCAAGCACTTCTGGGATATGGCGAAAATAGTTCAGGCCCATGGCGAGGACGACCCGGCCGGCTCTAAACAAATCTCCGCCGCTCGTGCGTAACTCGAATCCGTTTGGATGCAGATCGACGGAGGTAACCTCCTCGCATTCCAGGTCCGGCACAACGCGCTGTTGAAAATCGAGCCCGTACTCGACGAACTGCTCGACCGGAATGGGATGATCAACGTCCTGATATTTCAGGCCGCGATCGCCGCAGAACCGCTTCAGGGTGAAAGCGCCTTCGGGATCGGACAGGTTCGAGGCAAAGCCGGCTGACTTAAGCAGCATGCCTGTCGGCATCTTGCTCTGCCAGCTCTCCATCGGCTTGCCCAGTATTCGGTAGTTGACCTTTCGGCCGCGCAAGTGCGCCGCGATCGATAATCCAAAAGGACCGGCTCCAACCACGGCAACATCACATGTATCAGACACTGCTTTGGCCCCTTGCTAAACAGATTTCGGGTAGGAGAGACTTGAGAGATTTGAAAAAGACCAGAGCCTTCCGTGACCATCAAACGAAACGCACCAGCACAGGTCTCACGGTCGGGGTCCCCTCCCCGGCGCCATCCGGGCGGCGCGGCTCGAACCTGCATCACCTCGAGGATCGTCTGTCCGAGGCTGTCCGGGAATCATTCCTATGCTAAACGTTACCAAAAATAAGCCTCACCGCCCCCTCCTCAAAGGGAGTACCCCCTTAGCAGTGATTGTGTCCTCCTCACTATCATAGCCAATGGTCGCTGATGATCGTGAGAGCAATCTGGACTGCGCTGGGCCTTCTTGCCCTGGCTGCATGGACGCCCGCCTCGGCGGATCCCTTCGTGCGAACGGCGGGAACTAAGTTTATCCTTCGCGGGAAGCCCTTCTTCGTGGCGGGCGCGAACAACCATTACCTACCCTGGGGCTCGGAGGAGGAGGTCACCCAGGTGCTCGACGATGCCGTGGCGCTCGGGGCCAACACGATCCGCACCCTTCTCGGGCCAGTGATCGGGTCGCCCGACGGCAGCACGCCGACGATCTGGAACTGGAAGAGCAAGGCGACCAGCTACAATCTCGGCGTGAACGGGACATACCTCCTCTATTGGGACGCGCGCGAGCGACAAATGGGTATCAACGACGGCCCAAACGGGTTGCAGAAGATCGACTTCCTGATCGCGGAAGCCGGCAAACGCAACCTGAAACTCATCATCGCCTTCCTGGATTTCTGGGACTACACCGGCGGCGCCCAACAGATGCGGGCGTGGTACAAGAGCAACGACAAATCGACATTTTTCTTTAGCGATTCGAGAACCAAGAGGGACTACAAGACCTGGGTGTCCTACGTCCTGAACAGGGTCAATTCCCTGACCGGCGTCGCCTATCGGGACGATCCGACCATCATGGCCTGGGATCTGATGAACGAGGGCAATGCCACTCCGGAAAGCCTGCGCTTGGCCTGGACGGCCGAAATGTCGGCCTATGTAAAGGCGCTTGATCCCAATCACCTCGTCAGCTCGGGCAATGCCAATGTGACGAGCCCACTCGTTGACCTGCCGATCCCGACTCTGGATTTCGGCACGTGGCACGGTTACCCGCTCTACTACAAGCAAACGGTGCAAGAATTCGATGCGATGATCACCAAGTTCTGCCAGCTGGCAGCGCAACACAACAAGCCTGTTTTGTTGGAGGAATTCGGCTATTCACGTGGCAACCACGATGCAGCCGAGGCCTTTACGCGCTGGCTCAACACGCTCACCCGCGACCCCAATTGCGCTGGCTGGCTGGTCTGGGAGCTTGTGTCGAAGCAGAACGATGGTACCGTTCCTAACGATCCGACGTTCCAGTTCGAAATCAGCCGAGACGACTCTCCCATCTGGAAAGCGCTGAAGGCGGGTACCATCCGATCCATCCCATGACCGAAGCTTCTGTCGTCATCTGTGCCCACACGCTCGACCGCTGGGACGAGCTGAACGCGGCGGTTGCCTCCGTGCATGCCCAGACCCGGCCGGCGCGGGAGATCTACGTCGTCACCGACTACAATGAAGTCCTGCGTGAGCGCGCCGAAAGCGAGATTGAGGGTGTTCGAGTGGTCCCGAATACGAAGGAGCCGGGGCTGTCCGGCGGGCGCATGACCGGGGCGGATCTCGTGACTGCCGAGGTCGTAGCCTTTCTGGACGACGACGCCATCGCCGACCCACGCTGGCTCGAAGAACTTTTGCAGGCGTATGAGAATCCCAACGTCCTCGGGGCCGGCGGTTCGGTCGAGCCGATGTGGCGCGAGCTGCCGCCCTCCTGGTTCCCAGGCGAGTTTGGCTGGGTGATAGGCTGCACCTATAACGGAATGCCGGTCCAGAACGGGCGCATCCGCAACCCGATTGGCGCAAATATGAGCGTGCGCCGGGAGGTGCTCTATCGGGCCGGGGGCTTTGCATCGCAAATGGGCCGGCAGAAGGCGGGCTTCTCGATCAGCAGCAAGGCCAAAGCCGGCGGCAAGGCCGAGAGTTGTGAGGAAACCGAGTTCTGCATCCGAGCGGCGCGGCTCCACCCGGGAGGGTATTTCGCCTACCGTCCCGGAGCGCGTGTCCAGCACATTGTGCCAGCACAACGTGGCACGTGGCGGTACTTCGTACACCGCTGTCTTGTCGAGGGCACGGCCAAGGGCGTACTCACGGATCTGACTGGCACCAAGGATGGGCTCAGTTCGGAGGGGCGCTATGTCCGTGAGGTCTTGCCCCAGGCCGTTATGCACAATCTCGGGGCGGCAATGCGGGGCGACACGGGCGCTGCTCGGCGTGCGTTGGTGATCGTTGCCGGCCTTGTCATCACGGCCTTTGCTTACGGCAAGACGCGTGTCGAGCGGCGCCGCTCGAATTCGGCAAGGATTGATGCTGTTTTTTAACCCAATGCGCCATCAAAGCACGAGATTAAACATCTAAACAGCAGCGCGCAGCCAGCGCAACCTCAAATGCGGCTGCGCCTCGACACCAGCCCAATGCATTCGGCATCGGCAGGTTTTCCTGCGCTCGGCGGCTTCCCGCGCCAGAAGGCAGTTTTCGAGGTGTTTTGCCAAGGCCAGATCTGCGCTACATTTGCACCTACTGGTCCAAATCCAACGCTTGGTACCCACTCAGATGCCCGACCCGAGATCGTGAGAGTCTGAGAGGGGTGGGTTCGAAGTGTCAGATTTCGACCACTAACGCGTTGGATGAGGGGCGCCATGCCAGAGATTGAATATAAATTTTACGGAGACTTCTCTGACATCCCGACGCTCGAGACAGTCTGGAAGGCGGTCGAATCACCCCATGTGTTCCAGACCTATGAGTTTGTCAGTAGCTGGTTCTCAATTACGCACCATTGTCAGCACCCTGCCGTGGTCATTGGATATGAGCGGGGGGTGCCGTTTGGAATCCTTCCCGCCTGCGTTATCAAACGCAACCAATTTCGGATACTCTCGTGGGCTCCTGTACCGCTTGTGCTGGACTACGGAGATATTTTGTTCAATACGGATGCGCCAATTCGTCCAGAAGAGTTCATGAGGAGAGCCATCGATCTCGCCAAGGAATCGGCCTCTTGTCGAACCACGGCCTTTTACCACGTGCGAGAGGACGCCACCTGCTACCCCTTTCTCCAGCAGCGGTTTCTCCTGGCGAGTAGAACCATTGCACCCTACCTCGTTGCGGGCCAGCCATTCGAGGCGACCCTTCGAAAGGTGCGCGAGGCTAGGAGCAACCAAAAGGCAAATTGCGAAAGAAACATCAAACGCCTCAAAGAGATGGGGCAACTCAATCTGACGATTTATCGCGAGAGCTCGGACGATGCAGAGCGCGCTCTTGCTTTTATATTCAAACACAAGAAGAAGCAATTTAGTAGAACAAAAATAATGATTGACTATACCGATTATAAGAACTGGTACATTAGACAAATCAGAGAAAATAGAGATGCATTTGTTGCCTGTTTGACGCTAAATGGGCTGCCGATCGCAGGACTGTTTGGCTTCTTTTGGCAAGAACGTCTGTACTATCTTGTTCCAGCATACGATGTCGAGCTCAGTAAGTATGCCCCGGGGAGGGTCTTATTCTATCTTTTGATAAAACAGTACTCTGAAGATATTAAGATTTTTGATCTTGGTATAGGAGATGAAAGTTACAAGCTCCAGTGGACGATTCAGTCTTGTGATGTTTTCTCCTTTATTGAACCCACTATTATTGGCTGGATTGCCTACAATTCAACCCGGGCTATTGCGTTCGCCACCAGCCAGATCGCTCGCCTCAAATCCTTATAGGCAACATTTGCGCCCATGCGTCGCATTCGATCAGCGCATACTCGGCAACTCTCCCCGCGGTCCTATTCAAGACCTTCTCCGGCTGCAAACCCGATCCGGGCTGAGAAGAGCTGCAGCTGGCCGCCGACAGACCCTATTTGACACTTCCACCCGCACATTTCCATTCACAGCAGAGACGCGCCATTTGCCTTAACCAACCGCCTAGTACTACAGCCGGGTTTAGGGGCTGTTGACATACACCATCCTGACGCAAGGCTAGTGCACTGACGCCTTCAAAACGTACAAGGAGCAGCGCGAATTGCCTTGTAACCGCAATTGCTTATTGAGCTGCTGTCTGGAGCTTTCGTCCGCGTCTGTGCACTAGAGCGGCATCCGAGCGGGTTGCGACAAAGGGGTCAGCACCGCGTTGAGGGGTGAAGGAGTGTGCTGATGCCTTCACTCTTGTCTGTGGATCTGCGCGAACGTGTGGTGGCGGTGGTGGCGGCAGGCGCCTCCTGCCAGCGGGCGGCCGCCCGCTTTGGGGTCAGCGTGTCCAGCGCCTGTCGCTGGTCGGCGCAGTTCCGCCGAGAGGGGCGGGTCGCGCCCAAACCGTCGGGCGGCGACCACAACTCGCAGCGCATCGAGGCCCCTGCCGAGCTGATCCTGGCCACCGACGAGGCCCAGCCGCAGATCTTCCTGCGTGAGCTGCGCGCGCGTCTGGCCGAGCAGGGTGTGCAGACCAGCTCGAGCGGCCTGTCGCGGTTCTTCGCCCACCACCGGATCCCCCGTAAACAAGGGCGGCGCATGCAGCCGAGCAGGAGCGGGAGGAGGTGAGGGCCGCGCGTCACGCTTGGTTCGACGCCCAGCTCGCTCTCGACCCGGATCGCCTCGTCTTCCGCGACGAGACCGCGGCGGCCTCCACCATGGCCCGCCGCTCCGGCTGGGCCCCGCGGGGCCAGCGCTGTCGGATCGCGGTGCCGCACGGGCACGACAAGACCACCATCACCGCCGCGCTGCGCCCGACCGGCTGGGTCGCCACCGCGCTGTTTGACGGGGCCACGAACGGGCCGCGCTTGTGCGCCGACGTCGCCGAAACCCTGGTCCCGGTGCTCAAGCCCGGCGACACCGTCATCCTGGACCTCGGCACCCACACGGTGTCCGGCGTGCGTGAGGCAATCGAAGCGGGTGGCGCACGCCTGCTCTACCTCCCGCCCTACAGAAGATGTTCCTGGGCTATGCGAGCCGGCACGGCCACGCGCTGATCGATCGCGCCCTCTACCTGCCGCGGTCCTGGACCGAGGACCGAACCCGCTGTCAGGCTGCGCACGTCCCGGCGGAGGTGAGCTTCGTCACCAAGCCGCAGTTGGGCCTGGCCATGCTGGAGCGGGCGCGGGCGGCGGGGCCGCCGTTTGCCTCGCGGGCGATAGCGTGTACGGAGCCGAGCGCGCGATCCGGCGCAGGGCCGAGGCGAACCGGATCGGCTACGTGCTGGCCGTCACCACGGGCCAGCGCCTGAGCCTGTGCCCGGTGGCGGAGTGGTTTGAGGACCAGCTTGAAGCGCTGCCCGCGACCGAGACGGTGTGGCAGCGGGTGAGTGCGGGCGCGGGCGCCAAGGGGCCGCGGGTCTACGACTGGGCCTTGATTCCCTATCGCGGTGCGCCCGTAGGCTTTCAGTGCGCGCTGCTGGTGCGCCGCTCGCTGGTGGATCCAGACGACCTGACCTTCTACCTCACTCACGCGCCGGCTGAGACGACACTGGCTGACCTCGTTGCGGGTGGCGGGCCTGTGCTGGACAATCGAGAGCTTCTGTGAGCCGGCCAAGGGCGAAGTGGGGCTCGACCAGTACGAGGTGCGCTCCTTCCCGGGCTGGTCCCGGCACGTCACCTTGGCAATGTTCGCTCTGGCCGACCTGGCGGTCCTGCGCCGGGCGGCGCTCGGGGGGACAGGCGGAGGCGGATCTCGCCGCCAAGCTTCTCCCCCTGACCGTGCCCGAGGTGCGGCGCCTGTTCGCCGGGGGCTCGTGGGACTGGCGCCGCTCACGCCCAGGGCGCTCCTACACTGGTCTGTTTGGCGCCGCCGTCACCAGCCGCGCCCGATGTGCTCACTGGCGGCGACGAGTTCACTCTCCTGATAATCACATCCTCAAGGCCGCGGGCCTCAACCGGCTCACCCCTGCCGACCGCACCCGCAAGCCACACAGCGCGTTCAAGGAGGACGAGGTCGGCTTCGTGCACCTGGACGTGAAGCACCTGCCCAAGCTGCAGGATCGGAATGGCGTCACCCGCAAATGCTCCCTGTACGTCGCCATCGACCGCGCCTCCCGCTTCGTGCATCTGGCCGTCAAAGACGACGAGATGGCTGCCTCGGCGATCGCCTTTTTGGAGGAGGCGCTCGCGGCCCTGCCGTTTCGGGTTACGAAGGTGCTGACCGACCGCGGCTCCTGCTTCACCGCCGAGGGCTTCGAGACGGCCTGCCGGCAGCACGGTGTGGAGCACTGCACAACCCGGCCCGACACGCCGCGCTACCTTCGGCATGGTCGAGCGTTTCAACGGGCGGGTGCAGCGCGAGGTGCTGGGCATCACGCTCTCCAGCCATCGTGATCTTGAGACGGTGCCGGCGGGCTTCACCGCAGCCTACACCGGCCGCCGTCAACGCGTGCTGAAGGGCCGCTCACCGGACCTGGTGCTGCGTGAGCGCCTGAGGGCGAACCCCGAGTTGGCCAAGACCGTCACGAAGCCGCCCGACCCGGAAGCCCTCCCCGAAGCGCTTGAGGTCGTTACTGCTGCCAATGAGGTTTCGCATCCAGACAGATAGGAACCGAAGGTGGCTTCCTCATCGTGAAAGTAGGTCTTGCTGAGGAAGTGGCCTGTCTACTTGAAAGAAAGGCAATCCAAAGCCGATCCGGCTTGCAAGATACATAATTGACAAGAAAAGGGGCCAGGAATACCCCGGCCCCAACTGGTTCAGTAGTGGAACAGATTGCTGGCAGAAAGCGGTGTACCGGCGGCGAGCTGGGCAAACTCCAGCTGGGCCTGCGGACCGCTTCCGTCCGGGTCGTAGTACATCGCCCCCGTTCCCTGGTTGTAGACGATGTGCTGGTTCAGCGTCTCGGCGGCCGTCCCGACGTGAAAGTAGTCGTTGGTGAGGCTGCCCTGCGGGATCCCGGCGAACTGGGTTCCGAGGTCGATGATGTCCTGCTTGGCGTTGAAGTCCGTGATCCTATCCACGCCGCCGATGAGCACGCTCGCCGAATCAAACACGAAGGTGTCGAACCCGGCGCCGCCAGTCAGAACGTCATTGCCGGCGCCGCCATAGAGGGCGTCGTTTCCGCCGAGCCCACTGATTTGGTCGTTCCCGGCCCCTCCGGTCAGGACGTCGTTGCCCTTGGTGCCGGTCAGGATCTTGTCGGTCGTGGTGACCGTGTCGGCTCCGGCTGTGGTTGTGGCTGAGGCTGTGGCTGTGGCTGTGGCTGTGGCTGTGGTGTCCCCGCCGGATGTCGTCTGGGGCGAGGTCGTGCCGCCCACCGAGGCGCCGCTCGTGGTGGTCGTCTGCGGCGAGGTCGTGCCGGCATAGGCGCCGAGCCCGGTCGCGGGGCTTCCGGCCTGGAGGTGGAAATCCGTGCTCGACACGAATTGCGGGTCGCCGCTGCTCTCGCCGGTCATGTAATTGCTGCCTGTCGGCGTGATCTGGGCGCCGTCATAGCGGTTATAGCTGCGGTTCGAGACCTCCTGGTTGAACATGACCCAGCCGGAGGCGACGTCGACGATGTTGTGGTCGAACTGAAAACCGGTCCCCACCGGTCCGTCGAAGACCATCTGCGCGCCGCTGCCGCTCTGCTGAACGATGGTGTTGTAGCTTTCCTTAAAGCTGCCGACGTTGATGCCGAACGTGCCGCCGGCATTGTGCAGGCAGTGAAAGTCGCCATTGTTGAGTGAGACGTTGTGGTCGAGGGTGATACCGTCGATGGTGTCGCCCGCCATACCGCCGGCTTCGAAGAACCCGTTGGAATCCTGCACCCAGTTGTCGTGGATGCGAATGTCGCTGACCGAGCGCCATGTCTCGAAGCCGCCCCCATCCGTGCCGTAATCGTAGGACGGCGCCTTGGCATTCACGATCTTGTTGTAGCCGAAGTCGTTATGGGAGCCGAAGATGCCGAAACCAATCGCTCCGGCATCATCAACCCCGCCTGGGGTGTTCACGACCATTTTCAGGTCGTGGATATAGTTTGACTCGAGCTGATTGTACTGCCCATAGATCTCCATGCCCATGCCGGCATTCGAGACATCGGAGTTGGTGATAATGTTATGGCTCGATGCTGCGTCCACGCTCACGCCGCCCCGGGAAGCGCCGCGCGCATCGAGGCCGTCCACCACAACATAATTGGCGCCGTTGAGGAGGATGTTGTTGGTGCCGGAGGACTGAATAATCGGCTTGGCGCCGGTCCCATAGCTGTTGAAGGTGATTGGGGCCGAGGCCGTACCGTCAGCCGTGATGCTAAGCGTGCCCTGATAGGTGGTGCCGGCCTTGATCGAAATGGTGTCGCCGGGCTGAAAGGCGTGGTTATTGATCGCCGCGAGGCTTCTAAAAGGCGCGGCAGCCGAGGTACCGGCATTGGTGTCGGAGGCGGTCGCCGCAGAGTTATCGAGATAGTAAACGGCCATTTCTTCCCTTTTTTGCTCGTGTGGTCGCTCGGACCTTCGGTGGAAGGTCCGGGAGATGGCATCCTGCCCGTGTGATGGCCCCAGGACGTAGTGAGTGGGGGCCGGAGGGTCGTCCCAGCGATCGGGTGGCGACGCTCCGCGCGGCGCGCGAAGCGTATTCGCAGGGGCGGCGCTAGCATGTCCGACCCCGTCGCTGCCTCCGCTTGGCTTGGCGGTGCGGCAATTGACATATATTGATCCAACTTGCCGATCAAGCCTCTCGTTAACCATTGTTGCAACGAAGCGCGATCAGCGGCGCATGCGGACCTATGCAAAGTACGAAGGAATACAATTGCGAGATCTGAGATTGCCTGTGCGGTATACAGGTGCCGCGCGGCGCTCCTGTGGATGGCCGTGGCCAGCGGGCTCGTGAACCTGCTCTCCCTCACGGGCTCGTTCTTCATGCTGCAGGTCTACGATTGCGTGATCCCGAGCCGCAGCATCCCGACGCTCGCCGGGCTGTGTGCGCTCGCGCTCCTGCTCTACGTGTTCCAGGGCGTGCTGGAGGCCTTGCACGCCCGCGTGCTCGCCCGGATCGGTCGCGGTGCACGAGGATCTCGCGGCGCGGGTCCTCGACCTGACTATGCGGACTTCGCTGCGCGGCGACGTCGGGCAAGCCGGGCAACCGTTGCGCGACCTCGATCAGATCCGGGGCTTTCTCTCCGGCTCCGGCTCCGGCCCGGTGGCACTCCTCGACTTGCCCTGGATGCCGGTCTACCTGCTGATCTGCTTCCTGTTCCACCCCGCCATCAGTGATGTTGACCCGCTCTCGATACTGCTGGCGAATTCGGCGTGTGAGGCAGCTTGGCTGATAAAGCGAGCGAAGGCGGATTGGCGGACCGTGGCGAGCGGATCTCCGGCCAGCCAGGCGGCGAGCCGGACGAGGTTGAGGGTCGCCGCCGTCAGCATGTGCTGGAGGTGTACCTTGCCCAGCCCAATCCAGCCCAATGTAACGGGCGCGCCGCAGGTGTAGATCACGGACACCCTGCGAGAGCATTCCCTCGATGCTGGCCGGCCAGCGGTACTGGTCAGCAAAGCTCGCATCCGCTTCCCGCGCCCGCACCGCGTCCAAGGCCACGCGTTCCTCGCGCCGCCATGGTGTGAGCAACCGGCAAGGTGAGTGCGTACAGCGGGCCTTCAGCGCGCAGGGCTTGCGGTCCGCGCTGGAGAAGCGGATGCGCATCACCGTGCGCCCTCGTTGTGGTCGGCGCTCCAGCTCGTGTTGGCGTGGCCGGTCGGACAGGTGGTGACCTCATGATCCCAGTCGATCCGGAAGTCCCGTATCGTGAAGGCTCAACACCCGCCGCCCGCTCGAACCGACCGGCCACGTGCCTCCCGCCGAGGCGGAAGCGCGCTACCATGCCCAGGCCGAGGTGCCAGCCTTGGCCGCTTGAGCCAAACCAAACGGCCTCCAGGAAACCCGGGGCGGTTCAGCTTCCGCTCCTGTCCTCCATGCCGGTGCTGCAGGTGATCGTCGGCGGGATGGTGTCGGTGGTCTGCGTCGCGATGGTGCTGCGGGCCAACCGGGACCGGCAGGAGGCCCCCCGCCGGCTCTGGGCACAATCGGCGATGGCCCGATGCTGCACTTCCAAGGTCCGGCCGCGCTCCTCGATATCCAGCGGGAGATCCGCGACCTGATCCGCCAGGGCACGGAGTACCAGAGCCGGACCGCGGAGTGCGTGCGGATCATCCGTGAGGAGAGCCGCCGTCAGACCGAGCTACTGGACAAGATCGAGCGCAAGCAGGCCGTGCGGGGGCGGGCCAGCCGAGAGCACTGATCCCTGTCCCGGATCCGTGATCGCGCAGAGCCCGCCCGGCACACTGCCGCCGCGGGCTTCGTCATTTCAGACCTCGCCGGCTGGGCTGGCCGCTCGCGCGTACCACCTGCGGCAGGTCCGGGCGGAGTGAAACGGGTGAGTGACTGAAGTGTTGGCTGGCGAAGGAGAGTGCCGATGGCCCGATTGCCGGCATAATCGGCATCGCTATCCAAGGACCGAGCGAACTGCTGCCCCTAACGCCACCGCAGCGTGACGCAAGTCCGCCTCTGTATGGCCTGCGAAGCCGAGAATGAAGCCCTCCGGGCCATGCACCTCAAGACGTGTCTCACTCAAAAGCCACGACTCTACGCCGGCCTGCTCCAGGATTTGCGACGCAGCTTCCGGCGAGACATCGCCCGCCAAGTAGGCGAGCAGGTGCAGACCCTGGGCGGGTTTGACGATACGCAGATGTGTACCGGCCGACTGCTCCAGCGCAGAAGCCAAGGTGTCGCGCGCCATCCGGTAGTGCTTACGGACGTGCCGGGTGTGAGCCGCGAGCGTGCCGTCCGCCATCAGATCGGCGACTGCACCCTCCAGGAGTGACGGCGGAAAACGATCGTAACTGGCCCGAGCTGCGATCATGCGCTCGAGGGCCGCAGCTGGTGCCACGACATAGGCGAGGCGCACGCTCGAGAAGAGCATTTTTGAGAACGTGCCGAAGTAGATCACGCGGTCGCCACCATCAAGGCCGGCGAGCGCGGTCAGGGGTGGCCCGTCATAGCGGAACTCGTTGTCGTAGTCGTCTTCGAGCACCCAGGCGCGCGCCTCACGGGCCCATTCGAGCAGCGCTAGACGTCGAGGCATAGGCATCGAGACGCTCGTGGGAAACTGGTTCGACGGCGTGACGTAGGCTGCGCGTGCGTCTGACGAACGCTTTCGGCCGGCGGTCACATCCAGCCCTTCGGCATCGACAGGAATGGCGATGAGCTGCAGCCCGGCCGCTCGCAATGTCCGGTGCGTCGGCGGATAGCCTGGGTCCTCTGTCCACACCGCATCCCCCGGCGAAAACAAGGCCTCGGCACACAGACGCAATCCCTGCTGCACGCTGCCGACGACGATGATGCAATCCGGATCAGCACGAAATCCGCGGCTGGCCGCGAGATGAGCGGCGATCTGCTCGCGCAGCGCCCTAGTTCCTCGCGGATCACCACGGAACAGATCCGCCGCGCCGGCTTGGGCAATCCGCCGCCGCGCTGCCATCCCAAAGCGACGCAGAAGGTTTCGACTAACCGTCGTGCTGCCTACAGCGCAAGCCCGCCGTGACGGCACGGTGATGGCGACGGGAGCGGTGGGAGCCGGCGCATGCACCTGGATCCCGGCCGCGACGTAGGTCCCCGCCCCCGTGCGTGATTCCACCAGGCCATCGCCGTAGAGGTGCTCGTAGGCGACGACCACAACACTGCGGCGGACGCCGAGCTGTTCCGCGAGGGCGCGGCTCGATGGCAGGCGCAAGCCGGCGGCGAGCTGCCCATCGAGAATGGCATCTCGGATTGCGGCATGGATACGCCGGGCCTGGCTGCCTGCCCCGCGCTCCAGGCGCAGTGGCAGATCGAGCACGGCTTTCCGCCGCGAAGTGGTCGTCATTTCGGCTACCAAATTGGCTCTCCTGCCGACCAATTGTTCGTGCGAACCGGGGGTGTCAACCAAGGAGACCGCCGTGACGGACGTATCCGCGACTGCCTACCCCATTGATGCGGTGAACCGTGTGAAGCGCCGTCATGACCGAGGTCACTACGACCACGCGACCGTCCACGCTTTGCTGGACGCCGCCGCGCTCTGTCACGTCTCCTACGTCATTGACGGTCAGCCCTACTGCACGCCGACCCTGTTCTGGCGTGAAGGAACGCGTCTCTACTGGCACGGATCGAGCGCCAGCCGGATGCTGCGCAACCTCTCGAAGGGCGAGCCGGCCTGTCTGACGGTCACCCACCTGGACAGCCTCGTACTGGCACGATCGGGCTTCAATCATTCCGCCGACTACCGCTCCGTGATGGCCTTCGGCCACGCCCGGTTGCTGGAAGATCCTGCAGAGAAGCACCACGCTTTGACCATGATGGTCGATCGGTTCTTTCCCGGTCGGACCTCAAGGCTGCGGGAAACAACTGCTCAGGAGTCCAAGGCGACAGCAATCATCTACATGGATATCGCGCGCGCGTCCGCGAAGATCCGCGCAAAGGGTGTTGCCGACGACGAAGAAGACTATGCGCTGCCGATCTATGCGGAACGTCTGCCGGTCCATTCGATCATCGGTGTACCCGAGCCCTGCCCCCGCCTGATGAGCGATGTCGCACGCTCGCCGGATCTCGCCGGCTACGAGACTGGTCGTGCTCTTGGAGATGCTCTGACGGAGGCGCATGCGCGCACCTATAGCTTGCAGCGCTGATTGGCACGGTCCTCTCAGCGCTCATTGGCTGCCGAAACGGCGCGGACCGGTGGTTTCGAGAACGGCAGGTTCTGGACGGTGATATGAGGATAGCTGCTGTTAATGTGCTGGCTCGGCGCTGGAACATGCGTCCTTGCAATAGTCCAACTCCGCATTATCGCGATTAAATTTCACATCATCGCCGCGAGTATTTAATTGTATGAAGCAAGTTCGGCAGCGCTAGCGAAATCTAGCCGAGAGGCAGAGCAGGCAACAAGATGAGCATGGAAGAAACTGGAGTGAACCTTTCGAGCTGGAACGGCGCTTCCAGACCCCAGCGCATCGTGCTCGACGGAGTCTATGCGCGTCTGGAGCCACTCGATCCTGCCTGCCATGCGCGCGACCTCTTCGACGTCACGCAGGAGGCGGGGGCCGAGGAGCGGCACCGCTATCTGGTGGATGCGGTCCCGTTACACGAGGCAGACTTCGTACGATGGACGGAGGGTGCCGCAGCGTCGGATGATCCACTGTTCTTTGCCGTAATCGACAAGGCAACTAGACGTGCGGAAGGGCGGCAGGCGCTGATGCGGATCGATCCGAAGCACGGCGTGATCGAGATCGGCAGCATCCTCTGGGGGCCGGCCATCGCCCGGACGCGGGTCACGACGGAGGCGTTCTATCTCGCCGCCTCCTACATCTTCGACACGCTTGGTTATCGGCGGTTCGAATGGAAATGCGACAGCCGGAACGTGCCGTCGAAGAACTCGGCTACACGGTTCGGTTTTACGTTCGAGGGCCTGTTCCGCGACCACATGATCATCAGAGGAGAGAACCGCGACACCGCCTGGTTCTCGATCACCAGGCCCGAGTGGCCCAGACTCTCGGCGGCACTCACCACCTGGCTCGATCCGTCGAACTTCGATGCTGCGGGTAGGCAGGTGCGGAGGCTGGAAGAATGCCGGACCTGACGATGACAGCTGCCGCAGCGGACAAGCGGGCCACCTTCCGACGAATGCACGACAGCGGCTTCTTCATTCTCCCCAACGCGTGGGATGCCGGCAGCGCGGTTCGGCTCACCGACGCGGGCTTCAAGGCGATTGCGTCGACCAGCTCTCGAACGCAGCCAGCCAGGGCCAGGAGCCGGACGAGAGCGCCATCAACTTCATGCTCAGCGTCGTGAACGGGATCGGACCGCGCGACGAGATCGAGGCGATGCTGGCGAGCCAGATGGCCGCCGTTCACAACGACGGTTTTTCAGACACTTAAACCTGTAAGGATTGCGTGTCAGGAAATGAAACTCGTGAGCTTGTCCACCTTTCGGGACAGCGTCGCTCACAAAGGCTGATTTCTGAGAGCAATCCCACGCTCGCCTTCTCACAATTTAAGAAATCCGGGGGCGGCACCGTCCCGCTCAAGGTTCAGCCCGCCACCGATGCTCAACCTATCGGCCCAAAGTATAGAATTCGTCATTGGGTCGCAGACTGGTGACGTTTGCCATTCGGTTCGACATCCCGAAGAAGGACGCGATCGCGGCAATATCCCAAGCATCTTCCGCGTCAAGCCCGTGCTGCGCCAGCGTGGCGAAATCATCCTCACCGACTGCGTAAGCCTCGAGCGCCACCTTCATGGCGAAATCCAGCATCGCTTTTTGACGCTCTGTAATATCTGCTTTGCGGTAATTGACTGCAATCTGGTCGGCGATCAGAGCGTTCTTTGCCCGAACGCGCAGAATTGCGCCGTGTGCGACGACGCAATACTGGCACTGGTTCGCATTGCTGGTCGCCACCACGATCATTTCACGCTCGGCTTTGGTCAGGTTACCGGGCCTGTCCATCAGCGCATCATGATAGGCAAAGAAGGCGCGGAACTCGTCCGGCCAGTGCGCAAAGACCAGAAATACGTTGGGAATGAAGCCGGACTTCTCCTGTACAGCAAGCAGCCGGTCGCGGATGTCTGACGGCATGTCCGACAGCGTGGGAACAGGATAGCGGCCGATCGGAGCGTTGGTGCGTGAGTTCATGGTGTTCCTCCCATTGTCGAATGCAGCGAGTAGCACATAAGCTCAGCAATAATGATGCGATCACGACTTAAGTTCGACGGCGAGCATTTCACCCTGTGCGCATTCTTCACCGCGTGCGCTGAGTGAAAGCAGAATAGATGCCTTTCGACCATCCAGAGACTTCAGCGTGCCGGTAATGTGCAGTTCTTCACCCAGAGGCGTCGGCTTCCGGAAATTGATGTGCAATGAGGCCGTCACGAACCTGATCGGTGGGCCACTGTCACCCATCTCACGCCCTCGCGCACGATAGGCGAACGCCGCTGCCGAGGCCGTTCCATGGCAGTCCAGCAGCGAGGCGATCATGCCGCCATAGACGTTGTCCGGCACACCTCCGCTGTAGCGCTGATCCGGCGTGAAGCGGGCCTCCGTTTGATCCTCCCGCAGGTAGCTTTTCAAGTGCAGACCGAAGGGATTGGCCGGCCCGCAGCCGTAGCAGTGAGCAAATGTGGGTGGGTAGTGGTCCTGGATCGCCTTCATTTTACCTCCCCCTCAAGTCTATCGGTGTGTGACGACCTTCCACGGCTTGGATGTCAGAAGTTGACAACAATGTTGAGACTGGTCAGTACTAATGGGATTGCGACAAAAGCTAAGACAGTCTGCGTTGCGGTGATACCCGCCATGAGTGGGGCGTCGCCGCCGAGCTGCCGCGCGAGGATGTAGGCGGATGAGGCGGTCGGTAGAGCCTGGAAGAGAAGCGCCGTCGTCAGAGCCGGTCCCTTCAGTCCCGTCAGCCTGGCGACCAGAACCGTGGCGACCGGCATCGCGAGAAATTTCATGACGGACGACGAGGCGACCGGCCCCACCCACTGCCGCGCCGAGCGGAACTCGAGCGCTGCGCCAATGCAGAGAAGGCCGAGAGGCAGCGAGGCTGCACCCAACGCCCGCATGGCCGGCTCCAGCCCCGGAGGAATGCCCAACCCAAGCATCTGGTTCGCGATACCGCCAAGAGAGCCGACGACCAGGGGGTTCGTCACAAGCTGCTTGAGAATGCCGCGACCGGTCAGTTTCGCCGAACCGTGCCGGGCGAACACCATCACGCAGAGGATGTTGACCGTTGGCACGATCGCGGCATTGCAGATCGCCGCCAGAGCGATGCCTTTCGCGCCGAACAGCCCGGCAGCCAGGGTCACACCGACATAATTGTTGAAGCGCACGCGTCCCTGAAACACCGACGTGAACGCTGGCCCGTTCACCTTCATGAGCGGTCGCATGGCGACGACGAGTGCGGCGACGACGAGGGTCGAGAGGATCAGCGTCAGGGCAAGGTCGCCGACAGGCAGCGACTTAAGGTGCGCGGTCGCGAGGCCGTGGAAGAAGAGGCACGGGAGCAGGACGAAGTATCCGAGCCGCTCGGCCTGCGGCCAGAATCCGTCATCGAGGAAGCGGCGATGCCGCAGCAGCATTCCCAGCGCGATCAAAATAACGATCGGCAGCAACGCCAAAAGGACCGCGCCGGTCATGTTCGGCCCCTCAGAGCTGCTCCGCGGCGCGGCGTCGTGGCGAGGATGGGCGATCCTTTGGCGGAGGTCGGTGCGACCGTCGTCATGAGCATCCATCAAGCAGGGTCGGTGAGACGCCTACCACCCTGAAGTGAAAAGAAAAAATTGGTAAATATCATGCGTTCAATGATATGACCTCATGCATTGGCCATGCGCGTATCCGCGAGCCGCGGGAACGCCGGGCGGCGTCACGCGATCGAAGAGAGTTCGCAATGTCGCTTCGTGCCCTTCGGACCCTGCACGCCATTGCCCAGCATGGATCCTTTGCTCGTGCCGGCGAGGTCGTTGGGCTGACGCAGTCGGCGGTGAGCTTGCAGGTGAAGATGCTTGAGGAGGAGTTCGGCGCGCGGCTCTTCGACCGGTCGCGCCGGCTGCCGCGGCTCACTGAGGCGGGCAGGATCGTTCTCGAAAAATCAGCGGAGGTGCTGGCGCTCTATGACCAGATCGCGTCCGCACTGAGCGACGAACAGTCCCTGGCCGGGCGTCTTCGGCTCGGAGCCGTCCAGACCGCGCTGTCCGGCGTGCTGCCGGAGGCACTGGCCGCTCTCAACCAATCGCACCCTCGCGTTCGCGTCCACGTCTCTGCTGGCATGTCGGCGGAGCTTGCCTTGCGGATCGCTGCCGGGGAGCTGGACGCGGCCGTGACGACCGAACCGGTCCGGCCACATCCTCCGGACCTGGTCTGGACGCCCCTCTATGAGGACCGCTTCTGGCTGATCGCGCCGCCTGGCCACGATGCGCGAAGCCCGCGCGAGTTGCTGTCCGAGCTGCCTTTTATCCGCTTCGACAGCCACGCTTGGGCCGGCCGCGTGATTGACCGCGAGTTGCGGCGAATGCGGCTGGATGTCCGCGAGGAAATGGTGCTGGACAGTCTGGAGGTCATCCTGAGGATGGTCGAAAAAGGACTGGGCGTCGCCGTTGTCCCACTTTCAGATGATGTGCTTGCGACACTCCGTTTGACGACCCTGCCGTTCGGCGAACCGCAGCTGATCCGGCGCATTGTGCTTCTGGAAAGACAGGACTGTACCGGTGGGCGACTGTCCGCCGCGCTCGCTCAAGCCGTAATGGACATCAAGAAGGGCGCAGTTCCCGGATGATTTAGGTGCGGTTTGGCGATCACTAAACTCGCCGCCGAAGTGGCTGCACGGCATGTAAAGAAAACGACGGAAAACCTTCCACGCGGATTGAGCCCCGCCCGGCGCTCCAGCCATCTGCCCGAGGCCACTTCCGACTCTCTCGTCCTGATCAAGGCAGCCTTGCACGGGGTGGCGAAGACTTGGCGCGAGCAGGGGCCGGAGCCCTGGCGCTACAGCAAGGCCGGCGTGGTCACGGCCGACCTCGTACCGCTGGTGGAGAGCCCGCGGGCGCTGTTCGGGGCGCTGGACCGGGAGCGGTCGGGAGCGCTGATAGCGGCGATGGATGCCTGCAACCGGCGCTTCGGGCGCGGCACCGTGGTGCCGGCGCGGGCGAGGCTGGAGGCGAAGCGGACCTGGGCGACCAAGTGCGAGATGCGCACGCCGCGCTATACGACCCGGCTCGATGAGCTGCCCGTGGTCAATGCCGTGCCCGTGTGAGCGAGCGTGTCGCGGCTCAGGACGGCAGCAGTGATGCGAGGGAGTCGCGTTGTCTACGGCCTCACGGCCGAGGAGCTACAGGCGCTAGTCGGCCGCTACGAGCTGCGGGACTGCTGGGACAAGCGCTACCTGTGATGAGCCTGGCGCCAGATCACGGGTCAGGAGTGGCCCAGCAGATATGATTGCGTGCACTATGTTATGCCGAGCGCAAACTAAATCATACCACAGGAATACGTTTAGGCATGAGCGGGCAATTTCGGAATCGACGGCCAAGCTTAAGGAGTTGAAGGACTAGTCCGATTGGATGAATTAGCAAATGCTAATTTTGAGGAGTATGCTCCTCCGAGGTAATTACCCACGCCCGTGGCGGTAGGATCAGGCGCGGATGATGTTGAGGATAGTGGCGAAGGTGCCGGCCCCCGAGAGGCGGGCCGTGTCGACGACGGTGCGCACGTCCGCCTCACCCGCGGCCGCCCACATGGCCCGATAGCCGTTCGTCACCTTCCGCTGCACCACTGCCGGGCGCAGCGCGCGCTCGCAAGCGTTGTTGGTGACCGCCACGCGGCCGGGATGGTCGAGGAAGACCAGGAGCTGGTCGCGGGCTCGGCCGATCTTGGCTTGCAGAGCGCGGGTCAGATCGCAGCGGCTTGGTGCAGCGAGGATGGCGGACAGCTGCCGATCCAGGGCCCGGCGCTTGGCCGAGAGCGTCGAGGCGGCCAGGTCGGTGACGCGCTCGGCCAGGCTGAACACGCTTCCCAGCCAGAGTTGTAGGCGCAGCGGCACGGGGTCGTCGCTGACCTCGACCGCGTAGGCGACGTCACGGGCCAAATGCGCCAGGCAGGTCTGGTGATGCTCACCGTGGCCCTGCTGGGCGGTGTAGCGGTCCGACAGCCACACGGACGGCCGGTGTCCGTCCATCATCGCGTGCACCACCGCGGCGGCCCGCGTCGAGGCCGCGTGATGAACGACCGCTGCGTCCGAGCGGAACACCCAATGATACGAGTTGCTGCCCTCGATGCGCACGCCGGTCTCATCCGAGGCGACTACCGCGGCCCGGCGCAGCGCCGAGACCGCAGCTTCGCGATCGGCACGGAACTGCCTCTGGGCCCGACGCAGCAGGTTCATCAGCCCGCCCTGGCTCAAGGTGAGCCCGAACAGGTCCGACAACGCGGCCTGCAGCCGCTCGTAGGACAGAGCCTGGAAGGTCTTCAGATACACCGCCACCGCGTGCAGGCGCGGGCCGAACGGCGTGCCGCGTGCGGCCTGCGGCACTGGAGCGACGACGCGCGTGCCACAAGCCGGGCAGCGGACGGCGAGCCGTTGATGCTGGGTGACCATCGGTGCCACCGCGGGCAAGTCGATCTGCTCGCACACGCTGACGATCTCGGCCGGCAGATCCGGAGCCAGAACACCTCCGCAGCAGGGGCAGTGACCCGGGCGGTGAGCGACGATCTCGTCGGGATCGGGGCTGAGCGTTCGGCTATGTCCCTCGTGACCCGGCTTGGCGCCGCCGGGCTTGGCCTGCTCGCGCCGCTCCTTGCGGTCGGTCGAGGGCGGCTTGGACGAGGTGCGCGAGGTCTTCTCGGGGCGCTGCAGCCGCAGCACCAGCTCGATCAGCTCCTGCTTGCTCAGGCGTTCCAGCTCGCTGCGGCCCATCCCACGAGGGAATCAGCCAAATCGCCTCCCGGCAAGAGGCGCGGCGAACTCCCTCTAGCGGCCTCGCTTGTGGGTCACGCCGCGCTCGCGCGCACCCCGTGGGTAATTACCCTCCGAGGATGATCAACGGTCCGTATCGATGAATGACTCGCTTATGTTTCGGAGCCTGCTTTCACGTGAAGCCATCACTGACGAGCAGATCAACTCTGTCGTTGCCGCATACTTGGCGGATCCCAGGGACGGCCTCTACAAGCTCGCAGGCGGCGTCACCATCGACATCGCCGGTGCGTTGGCGGAACTGGGTTGGACCCAGCTTGTTACGAGCCGTGCCATAAGCGCTCGGGCGCGCCATATGGCATTGAGAACGGCACTCCTCCTGGTGGGCTCAGCGACCACGGAGAGCGCCCGCCAATGTGCAGTCGCTCGGCGGGCTTAGGACCGTTTGCCCTGAACCCGAGGGCGGCGTAGTCGAGAGTTCGCTATCTGATTGCGCCCCGTTCAACCCATGTTCCTTTGCTTCTATCAAATGTAACGCAGGCGAACGGAGCGGGATCAGGAGGCGGCGGGCCGTGCCGACCAAGGTGCTCCGCGACGACGATGTGGCCGGCGCCTGACGGCGCGCAACTGGTTCTCTAACGCGTGCAGATTTGTGGGTAGTCCTCCGCCTCACGGTTGCTTGAGACACCCCGTTAGCGGACGGTCTCCGCGACAGGGGTGAGGACGATGACAACTCAGACGAGGGCGGATGCAGGCGCGGTCGGTCCCGGCCGAGGCGGGCGCATGTCCCGCCAGCGCAAGCGGGATGCGGTGCTGCGGTTGCTGCGCGGCGAGGATCTGGAGACGGTCTCGCGCAGTCTGGGCGTGACGGCCGCGACCCTTGTCCGGGTGGCGCGACGCCTTCCTGGCTGCGGGCGAGGCGAGCTTGACGACCCGGCCCACCGATGCCGAGGCGCTGGAGAGCGGGCGGCTGAAGGCCAGGCTCGGCGCAATCGGGTCCCATCGCACAAGTTGCGATGGGTGCCCGGCTGCTCGAGCGCGAGTTGCTGGAGGCCAAGATCGCCGCCCTGGAGGCGCGCGGCCCCGGCCCTTTGGCCCGCAGGAGGTCGCGGCCGTGAGCCGGTCCGTCTCGCCTTCCAGCGGCAAAGCTTACGGGCTGGCGCGGGTGGGCCGGATCTGGGGCGTGTCGCGCGCCACCGTTCATCGCCACCTCTCTCCTGCCCGGCCCGAGCCCCCGCGGCGGCCCAACCCGGTGGGGCCGATGCCGGATGCGGCGCTGCTTGAGGAGATCCGCGCCACGCTCACCGGCAGCCCGTTCCACGGCGAGGGCCACCGCAAGGTCTGGGCGCGGCTGCGCCTCAAAGGCGTGCGCACCTCCAAGCGCCGGGTGCTGCGCCTGATGTGCGAGCATGATCTGCTCGCCCCCTCTCGCATCGGCGCGCCGCGCGGCCCGCGCAACCACGACGGGACCATCATCCCGGAGACGGTGGACACGATGTGGGGAACGGACCTGACCACCACCTGGACCGGTGAGGGCCAGGTCGCGGTGTTCGTGGCCGTCGACCACTGCTCGGCCGAGTGTGTCGGCATCCATGCGGCGCGCCGGGCCACGCGCTTCGAGGCGCTGGAGCCGATCCGCCAGGGCGTGCGGCAGCGCTTTGGCGGCTTTGCTCCAAAGATCGCCTCCGGCCTGAGTGTCCGGCACGATCACGGCAGCCAGTACATGTCGGATGCCTTCCAGGCGGAACTGGCGTTCCTGGGCATCGCGAGTTCGCCCGCTTTCGTGCGCGCGCCCGAGGGCAACGGCTGCGCCGAGCGCTTCATCCGCACGCTCAAGGAGAACCTGCTCTGGGTGGAGAGCTTCGACACGGTCGAGGACCTCCGCCGCGCCCTGCTGGCGTTCCGCGAGACCGACAACGCAGCCTGGCTGATCGAGCGGCACGGTTTCCGGCCACCGGCAGCCGTTCGCGCTGCGCAACTTCCACCCGCGGCTTTGGCCGCGTAGCCTTCAAATCGGTGTCTCACAAACCGCGGGCGGTACAACGAGCTGCATCACCACCTGCAGCTGTTCGTGGATGCCTACAACTATGGCTGCCGGCTCAAAACCCTACGCGGCCTCACCCCCTACGAGTTCATCTGCCAGACCTGGACAGAGCAGCCCGCTCGGTTCAGGCTCGATCCGTCACACCACATGCCAGGACCGAACATCCTCTCTAGAGCCGCTCCCGATCAGGTTGAAGCGTAAGCATCATCCTCGTATCCAGCAGCTGTGAAGTAGTTGCGGCACTCAGCCGGCGAGAAGCATTTGAAGGCTTGGTGGATCGCCGCCCAGAGTTCACTGACACTGCGGGCCGCCGCCCTGCGCAACAGCGCTTTCAGCTTGGCGAAGGCCTGCTCAATCGGGTTGAACTCAGGTGAGTACGGAGGAAGATAAAGCAGCCGGGCCCCGGTTGCCGCGATCGCCTCGCGCACGCCGGCCACCTTGTGAGCGCCCAGATTGTCCAGGATCACGGTGTCGCCGGGTCTCAGGGTGGGGACCAGGGTGTCGGTCACGTAGGCGCGGAAGCGTTCGCCCGTCACAGGGCCGTCCAGCAGAGCGATCGCGTCAGGCCCGCTCGTGCGCAGCCCGGCAATCACAGTGGTGGTTTTCCAGTGCCCTGCGGGTGCCGCGAGGCGGCAACGCTCGCCGCGCGGGGCCCAGCCGTAGCGGCGGACCATGCTGGTGGTGGCGGCGGTCTCATCCAGGAACACCAGTCGCTCCGGATCCAGCTCAAGCTGGCCGGCAAACCACGCCTCACGAGCCGCCTTTACATCCTCCCGCTCCTGCTCAGCTGCGTACGTCGCCCTTTTTTCCGCGTGATGCGGTGCCGGGCGAAGAAGCGCGACAGGCTACTGCGGCTGACCGGAACGCCTTGCTCCTGGAGCGTCTCGCAGAGCTCATGCAGGAAGCTCTGCGGGTGGGCTTGGTAGGTCTGCAGGATGAGCTCGGCATGAGCCTCGATGCGCTGCGAGCGCTGGTCGCCGCCCATGGGCTTGGGCGTGACATCTCCCTGGCCCTCCTGCTGCCTGGACCAGCGGCTGACGCTGGCCACGCTGACCCCGAAGCGCGCGGCGGCCTGATGGCAGGAGGCGCCTTCTGCAACGGCCGAGACGACGCGCTGGCGCAGGTCGACAGACAAAGCTGAGGGCATGGGCCACCTCCGTTGAGCCGCCCCCCCGGGGACCGGCCAACGCGTTGCCATCACCACGGTTTCAACCCGCTCGGACCCCGCTCTAGTGATCTGTGAACGCGTTCGCGTTTGCGACAGGCACACTGACGACTGGGCAGGCGGTCTGCGTGTAACCTGTGGGTGCGACAATCCCGTTCTTGGTGGCCCAGATTGCCGCCTGCGTGCGATTCGACACCCGAATCTTGCGCAGAATCGACTTTACGTGGACCTTCACGGTGGCTTCGGTTACGTCAAGGCGCCTGGCAATCACCTTGTTGGAACTCCCGGACGCCAGCATGGTCAGGATCAACCGCTCGCGCTCGGACAAGTGCGGCATGTTTATCTGTAAGTTGTCGGCGAGACGCTTGCCATCTGGAACGGCCGTCCCACCATTCGATGACGCTCCACGGTCTGAGGGAGCAGCCGCGCTCTGCCCAAGGGGCGGCGTTGGCAGCAGCTCGGATTTGAGGAGCTGATTCAAGCGGGGGGAGGTCAGGACCGTCTCCCCTGCCATCACCAGCTCGATGATTTTGACCAAGGCATCATGGCTCCTGAGCTGCTCCAGATAGGCACTAGCGCCCGCCCTGAATGCCGCGGCGATCACACAGGGATCGTGCCGATCCGATAGCACCACGATACGGGCGCCCGGCCATTGCCAGTGAAGCGCCGTGATCTCATCCACCGTGGCCGGGGCGGCGTCTCGGGCGCCGAGCAAGACCAAGTCAGGACTCTGGTCACCCGCCTCGCACAGATCAGCACCGTTGGCCGAGGCCAGTGGCCGGATTGTTCGGAACTGGCTCTTAGGCAAGATCCGCACCAATCCTTCTCGGAAAAGCGGATTCGAATCGATGACTAGAGCGACAACCATCTGAACCATGCCAGCCCCCAGTACGGTCAATAATCGCCCTAATACCCCAGTAGCAAATCCGGTCCGAGCAATTCCAGAAGAGGTGTCCTACCCGTCCAGAAGAGGCATTCAAAATTGATCTATACACAGATCCACATTCGAGCGCAACTGTCCGGCTGATCTGCCAAGTGGCTTAACATTTATTACTACAAATATTATTGACAAATATTATTGGCGATACAACCACAGGATATGAATTCAACTATAGCGGGTCGTGTCCCTTGCGGTGGGTCAGGCGGCCAAAGCTTGACCCTCGGCCTGGGCATAGTAGCGCGCTTCGGTCTCGGCGGGAGGCATGTTGCCGATCGGTTCGAGCAGCCGGCGCGTGTTAAACCAATCGACCCATTCGAGGGTGGCGAACTCTACCGCCTCGCAGGAACGCCAGGGACCGCGCCGAGGGATGACCGCGGCCTTGAACAGACCGATCACCGTCTCGGCGAGGGCATTATCGTAGCTGTCGCCGACGCTGCCGACGGCGGGCTCAATGCACCGCGTGGAGGCGTGACCCGATGACCTCCGCCCGCCTCACAAACAGGATCGCAGAGGGATAGGCGATGGCCGTCTACGTCGATCAGCCACTCTTCCCCTTCGGCCGCATGGTCATGTGCCACATGTGGGCGGACTCGCTGGACGAGTTGCACGCCATGGCCGACCGGCTCGGCCTCAAGCGCGCGTGGTTCCAGTGCCCGCCGAAGGCGTCCTGGGAGCACTACGACGTCAGCAAGGGCGTGCGCGCCAAGGCCCTCGCCTTCGGCGCGATCGAGACCGACCGCTACGGCGCAGTCTACTTTGTCGCGCAGCGCGAGGGTCGGACAGAAGTGGTCGAGAGAATCGACCGCGTGCGCCAGCAGGCCGCTGAGGATGCCTTGGCCGAACAGCTGTCACAGGTCGAGGCGTCCCCGTGAACGCGCCGCTGCGTTTAAACGCATCCGCTTTGGCGGCTCAGGACGGCGATACCGCCCCGCTCCGGGGTGAGTGGACCTGCCTGGAGTGCGGCGCGCCCTACGAGGCCGCTGCGCGCCATTCTGGGTTCTGCTCCACGGCATGCCGGCAGGCCTGGAACAACCGGTGCCTGCAGGGCGGCGCCGAGGTCTACGACCTCTTCATGGCCCTCCGCTTCCAGCGCCCGCACGCCCGAGCGCTCAAGCTGCTGTCCGCGCTCAACCGCCTCGCCTTGCTCTACCGCGAGGAGGATCGCCGCGAGCGTGCGGGCCGTCCCTCTTGGCGCGCGCCCGAAGCGGTGCTGGCGGCGCGGCCGTTCCTGAGGGCGGTTCGACTGTCGGCAAGGCGGCCATGAGCGCCGCGGCGCGCAGCATGTCAGGCGAGCCGATCACGCCCGAGCGGATCGAGCGGGCGCTGGTGCTATGCGCCTACATCGTGATGCAGGATGGCACAGACGCCTATCTGCCGATCCTGGAGCGCCTCGAGGCCGAGCTGGTCGAGGCACGCCGCGTTGGATCGCCCCGCCAACGCGCCGAACGCCTGCTGAAAGCCTACACGCTCGATGGCGGGATGAACGCACTCCGCCGTCCCTGTGCCTGATGAGCAGGGGGGATTCTCTCGCTCTACCAGCAGCCCAGCATCTTCCTGCGGGAGCTGCGCGCGGCTCTGGCCGAGCAGGGCATCCATGCGGCTCAAAGTAGCCTGTCACGCTTCGTCCAGTGCCACGGCATCACGCGAAAATAGCATCGCCCAAGCGGCCGAGCAGGACCTGCCCGACGTGAGAGTGGCGCGCAAGCAATGGTACGACGGCATACTCAGATACCAGGGCTTCTCGCTTCGAGTGCCGGGCGATGTACTCACGAAGCGTGTCGTGATAGAGAGCTCGCAGTATCTTCTCTTGGCACAGTCTCTCACGAGGTCAACACGACAAGGGAAAGCCATGCGAAAATATGTCTTTTTGGGGGCAACTATTGGGTGCCTTGCTTTGACCACAACTGCGGATGCACGCCGTCATCACCGCAGCGGTGCGCCTTGCCCTGTCGGACAGATGTACCGGCCATCGCTCGGAGTCTGTGAATCGCGGGCGGCACATCGGCAGACCATGCGCGAGGTGGCTAAGTTCGAGCGCAAGTCCCGCCGGGAGCTTCGGCGGCTGTCGCGCCGGGAGCGGCGCCAGTACGTCCGGGAGATGCGGGAGGCCGCCCGTGAGACGCACGAGGAGCGCCCCAGCCGCCGGCTCCCTCCGCAGCCCGACGTGCAGAAGGACTTCGTGGAGGGCGAGGCTGCGGTGCAGGCGGCTGAGGCCGCGATGACTCAAGACACCGAGGCACACGCTCCCGCCGGCCCTGCCCTGCCTCAGGTGGAATTCTCGGGCATTCCGTGGACCTACAGCGGTCCGCTCTCACTGAACCCGCTGCCTCGCTACGCCTCGCGGGACGGTCTCGACTGGCGCCGCTGATTCTGCGTCACGTCAGAAGCTCTTCCACGCGCGAACCCGGACCTCTGGTCCGCCATCAAACACGCGCTCGTCCGCTGCCGACCAGCCGAGTGCCGAAGCTATCTCGCTGCCACACGCTACAATGCAACCTGATCGCATCCCGCTCTAAGCGGGTCGCGTAGGCTCACCCCGCTTACGCGCTGAACGCCTACACGCTCGACGGCGGAGTGAACGCGATCCGCTGAAGCCACTCCTGCTTCTGCGCGAGGCTCGGGCCCGCCCCATAGCGCGGGCGCTGGTACTTGTGGCCCATCATCGCTGCGATCAGCTTCTCGGGCGCCTCGACCGCCGTCAGCCGGTCCTCGAAGCAGTGCCGAAACGAGTAGGCCGACTGCCCCTCCAGCGGCAGCAGGCCGGCCGAGCGCATCACGTTGTTGGTGATCGCCGAGAGCGAGGCGGCCTTGTCGCGATAGGGCGGGAAGCCCTCGGGCTGCGCCTGGGCGGCCATCAGCGCCAACCCGACCAGCGGCAGCTCGCGAGCCGACTGCTTGGTCTTCATCCGCCGCCCATCGGCGCGCACCACCACGTGCGGCACCTGGTGGTCGAGGCGGATCGTCTCGGCGGTCAGGTTGCAGATCTCGGAGAGACGCATCCCAGTCTCGGCCATGATGTAGAGGATGCGGCGCGCCTCCGGGTTGAGCGCATCGAGGGCGCCCTCCGCAAGGATCCGGGTCTGCACCCATTCCGGCGCAAAAGCCACGCGCTGGCCCTGGGTCTCCCCTTCCAGGCGAAGCTCGGCGAAGACCGGGCCCATGCCGAGCCGATGACTGCGCTCGATCTGCCGGAGCATGCGGTTGATGTGGCCGACGTCCTTGTTGGCCGTGGCGATCTCGATGCCCGCGACGAGCACGCGTTCCTGCCACCAGACCCGGAAATCGAGGGCATCGTTGCGGGTCAGCTCCGTGACGGGCTTGTCTCTGACCACCTTCAGCAGGTTGGCGAGGGCGCGCTTCTTCGGGTTGGCCCATTTGCGCAGTTGGTCCGGCGAGAGGTCCTGGCGCGCGGCCCCGGTCAGGGTCTCGTACTGGTCGAACAGCTGCGAGAGCAGCACGACCGGAACGGGTTCCTTGCCCAGGACTGCGCCGCGCGTGGCGGGATCGTCGGCAACGTCGCGGGCGGCCAGCGCTTCGATGCGGGCCAGGATCTCGGCGAGCGGCTGGGTCGCGACCTCGGCCGCCGGCATGTAGCTGAAGCCGAGCTGGCGGGCGCGCTTTGCGCGCGGCATCGTAGCGCGCCTTCGCCCCCGCACTCTGTCCGCTGGCGAGGCCCTGCCAATAGGCTTCGAGATCGCTGTTCATCTGCGCGGCCGCGCGGGCGGCCCGCACGCCTCGGGGGTCGTCGGCGATGCGGATGTGCGTGGATCGCTTGACGACGCCGCGCCGGTCGAGGGCGGCGAACGGCGCGGGGACGCGGCGCACGAAGTGCCAGAAGCCTTGGCGTCGCGTCAGGACCTCGGGCATCGGGAGCCGGCGATGTTGGACGAAACCGTGCCCCGCCGGCGGGCAGCTCGTCAACAATCTCGGCTATCTAACTGAAAACAAAAGGGAATTTCTGAAATCACCTGGCGGAAGGGGTGGGACATTCCGATCCAACCTTCATGTACCTTTTAAATCAATCACTTAAGCCTTCCCAGTCCCCTCCCCTGTAGCGCGAAACTGTAGCACTCAGGCTGACCAGCTCTGGCAGTTTGGCGGAGGGTTCGGAATTCGAGCTCCCCCATTTGTCGCGGCTCACAAGACCTGCATCTCAGGCAGGGTAGCTTCTGGGCTTCTGCTCGGCAGATGGTTGACCACTGGCTGGAGCACGCAGAGCGCCTAACCAGGGCCTTCCGGCGCCTGACAGTGAGTTGGTGGTGCGGCGGTCCTGGAGGCGTCGTTTGGTGGGGTGACAGCCCAACGACTCAGCTAGGCTGCTGGCAGCTCAAGGTGTGACCGGAGAGGTGAGATGGCTGATACCCATACCCACACCCTCAGCACTCTGCAGGCTGCCACCACCGGCAAGCCCTGGTACCTCGTGGACACGAGTTTCCGCCGCCCGATCGTCAAGATGACCTTCTTCTCGGAGACGCAGGCCCGCACCACCTGCAAGGCCATGAATGCCACGGCTGGCCAGGAGCGGTTCAAGGTGGTGTGGATGGGGGCCTGAGGGCCACTCAAGCACAGCAGAAGCAGTGATTGCAGAGGTTGAGATCTAAGTTGATGCACGAGAGATGGTGGCAAAAGCCAAGCAAGTGCAAAAACGTACAAAGCAACGCATCTTCTTTGACGCTCTTACTTGACTGTATTCAGGCTAAACTGTGAAGCTAATTGCACCAATGTATTATACCAACAATCATTGCTAAGCTGGAACATTGGCATTTGGTAGGAGTTCGCTCCTTGTCAGCCTCGATGCTGACGGTTTACGAAGTGGCAAACATCCAATTATCTCAGCAGCACTAACAGAATGAAACCCGGTAGTTCAGGCGCCCGGTAAGGTCCTCATCCCTTGCCGGGCGTTCTGTCGTCAGTTCTGCTGTCAGGCGTGTTGATTTTAGTGCCAAGCTGGAACACCAGCTGTTGCTGAGCGTTTGCTTGTTGCCATGCCTAATATTTGGCTAGACGTGGCCTTTCATGGGTCATTGAAATCTCCATAGGCAGGTACAGGCGCCCGGCAAGGTCTCCCCATCCCCTCGCCGGGCGTTCTGCTGTCTGGAGTTACGGGTCTTGTAGGTGGAAGCTAGCCGCCTCTCACGGTGATGATGCCGCTCCTGACAGCCGCTTCGGATGACATCTCGTGACCACCTGGCCCACTGAGCGTCACTGCGGCTTCGCCCCATCCTCGGGCGGAGTGCTGCCGGTCAGCGCAGAGCGCACGGGCATTGATGGCCCCTCAGGCACCTCCGATGCGTCCGCTCGCGTAGCCCCTGGAAATGAGACGGCTGCGCTCCCGAGTGCGTCTCTCGGCCGCTAGAAGGTCGGCCAGGGCATCCGTGACAGCCCACCTGAGGGCAAGGGCGGCATCACCTTCGGCCAGCCTGAGGTAGGCTGCTACGATGTCCTCAACGGGGCACGAAGCGGGCGCTTGAGGGCTCTCGTGTATCCGCTGGTGCAGCATAGCTTGCCCCCTCCCAACTCAGATGAGGACAGAGCAAGAACGCGTCACGAGGCTGATGGTTCAGTCAAGAGCCACATAGGCCTACCGAACAGTGACCTTGCAGGTTCCAGAGAGCATCGTGCCAGAGAGAGCTTTCGTGAAGCTACTGGTGTTCTGCGTGACCAGAAGCCTGCCCACAGCGGGCAGAGACAGCAATGAGGCCCGAGCCTAGCTTGGAAGTCAAACGTAAGGCTTTACGGCCGTCCTGGCGACTTCCTGAGGCTTTCTCGGGCCTCTCAGTCAAGCGTGAGACACGCAATCACCTTCCTGAGCCGAGCGTTCTCCGCCTCAAGCTCCTTAATGCGCTGGACCTGATCCAACTTCGGGCCGCTACACTCCTTGCGCCAGCGGTAATCGGTGACCTCGCTCACGCCGAGCGCGCGGATTGCGTCAGCCACGCTCTGCCCCTGCGAGACCAGCACGTCCGCCTGCCGCAGCTTGGCAACCATCTCCTCGGGCTTGAGTCGTTTCGCCATCTCGTCCGTCCTCCAGGCTCAGAAGCCATACTTCAGGGCGGACCACTCCGCTGGCTCTTCGCCAACTTTCGTGGAAATGGTGGGCAGAAGGTCGAAGCCCAGATTCCGCCGGTCGCGCCACAAAGGCCTGCCCTCCGCAGACGCAGAGCCGGTCCTCGTAGACGCAGAGAGGGTCCCACCGGGCGTGTGCAGAAGCTCCATCTCCTGAATGGCTTAAACAGCTCCACGGAAGTTGGCGAAGAGCCACTCCGCTGGGGGCTGATCAAAGGCTTCTCTCTGTCCGTACAGGTATCGTCTATTGGACACCCTCAGGACAAAAAGAGACCGGCGCGAGGGTGATATGGCTCGGCCGGCCTAGTGCGCTTGCACGTGCTATCGAAGGGGGCTCCGATAACGCAGGTTAATCGCCTGTCGCGACCTGCGGTTCCACGCAAAGAGAAGCCAGCGCGAGTGTTGAAGCCCGGCTGGCTCAGTATGCTTGCTCGTGGGAAGCGATGATGTGGGACAATCGCCTCACATCGGAGTTGGTTCCTTGTAAACTTTTCACCGTGCCAAACCATCCGCACCAGAGGCCACATCCGAGACAGGTCTACTCAAGCGGCACACCAGCTCTAATACGGCATTGCATTGCCTCGATCCTAGCGGACCTTGATGCGGCCTCAAATTCTTCAGCTTTTTTGATAAGGTCACGCTCCCTAAGACGAACTGCGGCTTGCCACAGCATTCTGGAAAATAGCTCGTCCTCAATGGCCATTTGCATCCAGGCTTTATGAGGAGCTTCTGGGAGTCTGTGCGCGTGGTCTGACGGCATGGAAGTCTCTCCTGCCTGTCTGCCAACGATACTGTCCGCCGACCATAGCTCGCATTAGTCTTTTCGTCGCTAACAAATGCCAGCGCAAGCAGGTCGAGCTGCAAAGCGCCACTGATGGTGGGCTGAGGGCCTGAAGCACACCCGGCAGCAGCTAAGGCCTGTGGTGTGCGGCTGGGAGGCGACAGAGGCAATCTCAGTAAAGACGGCGCCAAGGGACGGGCTGCGAGTGCCACTGTGGGGGCCAGGGAGGCCGATAGCCGGGCTGAGGACGTGTTCCTTGCCATCCGTGACCTTCGGGCCTCTGGGGCCTCCCTGAGGGCTACGGCGGCCAAGCTTAATCAGGAAGGCATTCCGACAGCCCGAGGTGGTGAGTGGTCAGTCGTTCAGGTGGCCAGGGTTCTCAGCAGGATCGAGAGTGGGACTGCCTGAGATGGAACTACTCAAGGGGCACACCTGCTCTGACTCGGCATTGCATTGCGCCCCCCCTAGCGGACCTTGATGCAAACTCAAACTCCTCAACCCTCTTAATCAGACCACGGTCTCTGAGTTCTCCTGCGGTCTGCCACAGTCTTGTGGCTAGTAGCTCTTCGTCGATCGCTGCCTGCACTAAGGCTTCGTGAGGGACCTTCGGAAGTCTGTGCGCGTGGTCTGAGGGCACGGAAGGCTCGCCTGCTTTTCTACCAATAATGACTCGCAGCAGCAGTGGTTTCACTCACACAGGCGAAAGCAGGCAGGTTGCGACCCAAAGCGCCACTTATGGTGAACCGGGGGCCTGAACACACCCGGCAGCGGCTAAGGCCCGTAGTGTCCGGCTGGGAGGCGCCCGGGGGAATCTGCGAGGAACTGGCGGCACCAAGGGACGGGCCGTGAGCGCCACTGTGAAGGCCAGGGAGGCCGATAGCTGGGCCAGAGTGGCGTTCCCCCACCATTCAGGACCTTCGGGCTTCTGGAGCCTCCCTGAGGGCATGGTGGCCAAGCTGAACCAGGAGGGAATTCCTATGACGTCAGGGAAGGGGGGGGTGAGTGGTCAGCCGTTCAGGTGGCGCGGGTCCTCAGCAGGCTTGAGGGCGGGCCTCAGCCAGGCCAGTGAGGGCTTGCAGAAGATTGAGTGTCGGTGAGCCATGTCAGACCGAAGGCGACTGTTCCATGGCCGAATGACTTCCCCGCAAAGACCAAGACCAGAAACAGACGGATGTCGGCTCTGAGGAGCCCAGCAATGACGGTGATGGCATCGCCGAAGGTTGGCAGCCAACACAAGGCCAGCGCCCATACCCCGTACCGCTCGAACCAAGCCGTAGCCCTGTCCAGAGTTGACTGAGACAGGGGGAACCAGCGGCGATCCGCCAGGCCAGCGACGTTGCGGGCGATGAGGTAGTTGATAGTTGCGCCCATGACGTTCGCGATCACGGCAGTTGCCAGGAGGGCGACCAGACTCCCGGCCTGAGCAGCCAAGAGCCCGGCCATGGCCATCTCAGAGGACCCAGGCAGAAACGGCAGGAACGTGCCGGCAATGAGTGAGGTGACGAACAGCCCGAAGAAGGCCGGCAGAGCATCCATCGGGTTTCACTCATCATCTTGGGGCCGGATCGACCCGGTTTTTCGCCCTCTGGTTTCGTTCGGTGTCTCAGTCCCTTGAGCCCATTAGGGGTGGAAGAAGGCGACATTAGGAGAACCACCTCTCGTGACCACCCGGCCCACTGAGCGTCACAGGGCCAGCCCAGAGAGCTGGTCCGTGGCCGCCCCGTCGTCACGATCCTCGCCGCATTGCCAGCTACCCGCGGAGCCGGAGCACGTCGAGCCGACTGAACCGGCGAGGATGTGGGGCGTGTAGCAAAGCCTTGGCAGCGTGCAAGGCGAGGATGAACGGGAGCACGTCCCGCCCCCATCTCCTCACTATTCGCGCCTAGGTGCGATCACCTTGTGAACTGGTGCGGAGAGATCAGATCGCTGCTGGGGAACGTCTCCTCCAGCACCTCGTCCAGAAGTTGGTCTTGCCGTTGGCGAAGGTCCTCGCCCGGAACATGATTCCCCGGAGCTGATGCTGCTGCCAAATCGGCACGGGGCTTACCCCTGCTGATACCCTCAGGTCTCTCTCTGTGCCTTCCTGTGTAACCGCCGCTGGTCACGCCTCGCGTCCCTAGAGCGCTGAACGCAACGCGATGAGCCCTAGAGCCACAGCCGCAAGAACAGCGACTGCCCCGAACAGCCCACCGCCGGCGGCCGTCTGAGGTCGGCTGCGAGTTCCTGACTGCAACGCCCGCATCTTGGCTCGTATGAACGTGCTGGTCGCGTTCTGAACCTGCTCGGACGACAAGACCTCACGGGCCAGAGGCAGCAGTTCGTTGGTGTGCCGGGAGAGGTGCTGGTCAACGAGATAGGTCACGTCCTCGAAGGTGTTGAGCCACCCTTGGGAGCCCTTGCCACGGTATGCTGCAAGCTGGTCAAGCTGCTGCATCACCTGATGGTCCTCACGGCGCAGGTCGCTGATTAGCCCTGATGCCCTATTGTGCGCGCTCAACGGCTCCAACAGGCTTGCATCGATAGCCTCTGCGTGGGCGTCCAGCTCGTCGATGAGGTCGGCCAGAAGCTGCTCACGGCTGCGCACCACTCCTGGACCGTTGAGAGCGTACGGTATCTCACGGATGAGATCAGTGATGTTGGCGTGGTCGCGCGCGATGAGTTGCCAGACGTCCATAACTCGTACCCTCTCGGTGCCGTCCTCCAACTCACGCCTGACGAGACTCGTTCCGGATGAACAGGCTGGTATCCGCTCCCACGATCCCGGTTATCGTGCGGTCTAAGCCTTCCCGCCCTTCACGACCGTCAGCTTCTTCGACCCCGGTGGGAGGTCAGTTGGCCGCGGTGGTCCCTCCAGGTCCACGGTCCAAGCCTTGCAGTGAGGCACGTGCTGGCTCTTCTCCCGCCCTCTCGGGAGGTGCCGCCACGGGCAGTCATACGAAATATGGTCGAGCGATTCGTCCAGGGACGCCTCAGGCCCAAACTTCGGGGCCAACCTCGCGAGCCTTTGGGCTCCCTTCTGATCACATAGAGGGCGCCCACTCGCACGATCTTATCCCAGGGTCATTGACGCCCTGGAGTCGCTCGCGATGGTGCCAGCCATCGGCGACGCTGGTGACCATCTGACGAGCTGAGGGCCTGTGTACTGTCCTCAGCGCCACAGAATGGTGGGCCGAGGCACACCCGCACCTTGGCTCTGCTCTTGTCACGCGAACCGGAAGGCGTCCTCCGTCAGGCTCGCCAGCGTGGTGTTCTGAAGCGTCACGCTGGTGTCTGAGCTGAGTGTGATGACCACATCCGAGCCAATCTGCTCGCTGGCCCCGAGCACCTGGGCAAAGGACGCCAGACCGTTGTTGAACTTGATCAGGTCGTGATCGGGGCCACTCGCCGCGAAGTCGCGGATGAGTTCATGCCCATCGCCCAGCCCCACGAAGAAGGTATCGGCACCAGCTCCGCCCACCAGTTCGTCATCACCTGAGTTGCCGAACAGCAGGTCGTTGCCATCCTCGCCGAAGAGCGAGTCGATACCAGCTCCGCCCGACAGCAGGTCGTCTCCAGCGCCCGCCCCGATGAAATCGTCCCCGGTCTCACCGAATAGGACGTCATTGCCGGTCTGCCCAAAGATCACATCGTTCCCGGTTCCGCCGTAAGCGAGATCGTTTCCGGTGCCCGCCAAGATGCGGTCATCGTTCTCGTCCCCGAACAGCAGGTTGTTGCCTTCCTCGCCGAAGAGGGTGTCGTTACCATCACCGCCTGAGAGGAAGTCATCTCCAGAGCCTGCCCCGATGAAGTCGTCCCCGGTCTCACCGAACAGGGCGTCGTTGCCGGTCTGCCCGAAGATCACATCGTTTCCGGTTCCGCCGTAAGCGAGATCATTGTCGATGCCCGCCGTGATGCGGTCATCATTCTCGTCCCCGAACAGTAGGTTATTACCTTCCCCGCCGTCGAGCGTGTCGTTACCGTCACCGCCTGAGAGGAAGTCGTTCCCGACCCCCCCGAAACCGCTGTCATTGCCCTCCTGGCCAAAGACGAGGTCGTCCCCCGCATCGCCGTAGACAATGTCATCATCCAGGCCACCGTACAGAGCGTCCTGTCCCTCTCCTCCCGAGAGGGCGTCGCGGCCCGGATCACCGAAGAGCCCGTCGTTCCCCTTATTGCCTTCTAAGCGGTCATTGCCGAACCCACCATGCACGAAGTCGTCTCCGGACCCTCCAAAGAGGAGGTCGTCGCCATCAAGGCCACGGACGGTGTCATTGCCAGCAAGGCCGTAGACTTCATCGTTGGCCGATGTGCCATCGACCGAGTTGTTGTCAGCATCTCCGCTGACGACCGACTCTAAGGATGGCCGGAACGTGGATTCGGCTTGGTCATGAATGATAACCTGATCGCCGGGGTCGAGACGCTCTCCTCGACCGATCAGAAAGTATTGCAGTCCTTCTCTTACGATGACGTGGTCTTCATCGTCAACTCCGACTTGTCCTACCCCCGCTAATGTGCTCCTGGTTCCAATTCCAGGAATCAGAGTGTAGGTATAGTACGCAAAAGAACCAAGCTCAAGCGAGTTAACGTAAAAGAAATCACTGAAGTCATCAGCGTTATCATAGCTACGAGCAGTCGTGTAGTCACCCGAGAGAAGTGTAGGGCGGGTACTTAGGGGGCCCACTGGATACTGGCTCGTGGGCAGCGCTGTGAATACTGCTGTGCCGGTTGTCTCGTCGAATGTGTAGGAGCCGTATGTTATCGAGAAGGGAACCTTGAGCTTTGCCAGATCAGCGTAGCGCGACATTGGGCGGCCTTCGCAGGGCTACTCGATATGGGCCCCAGTACATATAGCGAGTATCCTACAGCTGCAATAACGGCTACGCTTGGAGCCGCCTCGTGCTGGCCTGAGGCTCCCTGAGCTTCCCCATGTCTGCTGCACAAGTTCGACCTAGTATCGATGCGGGCGAGGGGCAGGCTAGCCAGATATTAACGACAAATGAGAGCGGCTTGTTTCCCTACTCGCGATGTCGTCAATGCGCTCGTTCAGTTCATCACCAGCGTGCCCCTTGTCCACGTCCGGCGCACCTCAGCGTGCCTGGACACGGGCACATCGAGAGCACTAAGGTCTGCCTTCAGATCAAGCTTGCTCCTGACAGAGGGCTTTCTCCATTTCTGACGTCAATCAAACGGTAGCCTCTGAGGCTGTCTAGGACGGCTCTACACGGGGTTTCTGTGCTGTTGAGGTGAGCCACCAGTCAGGCAGTGGACGCCCTCTGGTGGCCTCCTAATGCCATTCTACAAGCCTCTGGAAAGGACAGCTTGCGCCACATCCTGCTGAACGCTGCTGTCCGTTTCTGCGTAAGACGGATGGAGTACCCTCCCGAGAAGGGCTGTCTCGCTAAACCATTGAGATAGAAACGGAAGTTACGGGTCTTGTAGGTGGTATGTAAAGTGGTGTGAAGTGTTCTCATCGATACGCAGGGTGCAGGTAGGCATTCTCAGTGGTTCATAGCCGCTGATGTGATCTCAACAGGCAAGTGGATAGAGGTAATCCTCCTACCTACATCCTCCATTAAGGCTTTCACCTCTTCCCTCCTTGACCAAGGAGCCATCGGGCCATCATGCAGGCCAAGAGCAACAATGCCCCTTGCTCTCAACTCCTCAAGCACGGTGACCAGGATACGGCTCTCTATGTGCATTAAGCTGTAGCCAAGGCCATCTCCAAGGCAGTTAGCCAACGGTGGATGTGCTTCTGCGATAGCGGCTCTCGTATGCTTAACTGTCCATCCTTCCGGTAGGCTTGGTTCATGGGTATCGGCATCTCCGATAAGGAGTTCAGATGGCCAGCTCTTGCGCTTCTTGTTATTGTCGAAGAGGAGAGTACTCAGCACAAGCTTAACCCCTCTACGGTGGTTCTCCAGGCCAGGAATGGCGTAGACGTCACCTTCAGGAGGTGTAGCTCCAGCACTCGCATAGGCCAACCGTGGGAACATCGAGGAAAAGTCGAGGATAGCGGCCTCCTCGCCACCTATCCTGATACCTCCTCTTCTCGCACGCTTAAGGTTCTGCCAGAAGCCTCCGAACAGCCGTTCTCTGCGGTCAAAGCGAATGTCCTTGTCAGTGGGCTTCAGGACGAAATGACGCCGCATGGTGCGCTGGTAGGCGTCTACAGGACCAAGCCCATCGTCTATAAAGCTGATGTCTGCCCCTTCAAGGAATGCGTTTATCTCCCGTATGGTTTGCCGCATCTGCCGTATTTCTGGCGTGTCGGCGTAGTCCACCATGGCTTTATGACTGATGATTTGGCCGGAAGCAGACAGGAGGGTCTTCTGCGAAAGCAGGATGACCTCTTCACCAGGGAGTCGGCGGAAGTCGGACAGCTCTACACCAGCCTCGCGAACCCTCTCAGCGAAAGCTGAGGTAGGAGCGGTGGTCGAGGCTTGGCCACGCTCAAAGGAGCGGTTCCAATCGAGCACTCCCGCCTCCTCAAGCCGCCATAGGAGCTTCCGGAAGCCCTTGCCGAAGACGGAGCTGTCATACCGAGTGCGTCTCTCGGTTGAGTTCCCCACCAGACACGCAAGACGACCCAGCTCAGGCGGCAGGTGCACGGCGTGGGCGAGGTTGGCGACGATGGCCTCAATGGCCGTCTCGTGCCGCCTCTGGTCCTCTTGCCGACGTACATGCTTGCGCGGCTCGTGAACCTTCTCGTGCTCGTCTACCTGAGCAGTCACCTGCTGAACGAGGCTGAGTAAGCGTGGCGCCTTGGCTCCCCTGAAGTCGTCAAACCAGCGGTGCCGGGTAGGCTCCGTCATCACCGCAGTTCCTCCAAGGCCTTATGGAAGTCCTGGCGAGCGTTCTCCCGCTCCTGCCTGTCACGCTCCTCCAGCCTCGCCATGTGCGTCCCGGCTCCCCCAAATGCCTCTGCAAGCCACTGCCCCATCACGACGATGGCTCGTGGTGGTACGTCCTTGTACACGCGCCTCACCTTCCCAGTGTCGTTCTCCCAGAAGGTCCCGGCGTTCATGTCCGTCAGACCACGAACCCTCCTGACAAGCTGAGTACGGAAGCCTGCGTCAGACCGAAACCGCCGTGGCTCAGCTTCTAGCAGGAGAAACATGGCCAGAGCCGTCTCTACGACCGCCTTGGGCTCCACGTCTGCCGCGAGCTTCAAGACCTCCTGCGCAGCCCGTCTCTCGAACGAGTAGCCCGTCTACCCACGCTGGTGGCCGTCTACGATGCTCTGAGCGTGGCTCACGATGGTGTCCCACCGAGCCTCCAGTTGACCCCACAGCGGGCTCTCCTTGTTCTTCTCGATACGAACCCTCACGAGGCGCTTGTACGACCCCAGGAGGGCCTCCGTAACGCCGACCTGATCGACTGCTCCATGCCTGCGCAGACGAGCCTTATGAGCCTTGCAGTACAGGCTGAACCGTGACGCAGCCGGGGAAGAACAACCCGGTGCGCTACATACCCTCGACATTCATACTCCTGAGAATAGGGGCCGTACCCTGAGAGACAGTAAGCGAATAATAGCAGGCATGTGAGGCAGAATAGAGGCCCCCAAGCGACCAATACACGTTATGCACCTCTCATCTCAGCACCCAGGTAGTCATGACAATCAGGCAGACTCCATTGAGGGCATGAAGTCCGATCTGCCACCAAGCTGCGGTCCCTACAGCCAGGACGAGGGCGACATCACAGACTGGGATGAGGACGGTTGCGCCCAGGACGATGCCCACCGCACGCCTAGACGAGAAGCAGGCAAGCCCAGCCAGATAGAGGGCCAAGGCAGCATCTCGGAAGCCGATAGCACGAAGGTACGCATCAGCGAGGTTGCCTGGAGCCGGTATGCCGAAGATCGAAGCTCCTGTGGTCGGGGCTACGATGAACAGGCCACTCAGGCACAGGTACACTGCTGAGAGGCCCAGGACGACCCAGAAGCTCGGCTCTGAGGCGGATAGGCGTTGGTCGGCAGAAGCCACGCTGGCCCTCCTACGGCTGCGTGAGGTCAACCGTGGAAGGGGCCTGAGGTGTCGTGCTCAGGCGCATTGAAGCCGCGTCCATCCCCTGCCTGACAGGCGCAGAGGCACCACATCTGGTAGCGAGGGCGGCATCACATACAAAACCCGCTCCGAGTGTGAGCCTAATGATGAAGACCTTGGACAGTTGTGAGCTTCGCTCGCCTTCGCTCCTTGTCCTCAGTATGCTTGGCACTAAGGAGGGGCGCTCAATGAAGGCAATGCACGCAATCTGCCATTACAAGAACGGCAGACCAGACAACCTATTCCAAATTGGAAAAGGACAGGGAGTTTTTAGATCGGGGTATTGGAGAATTTCTCCACAAGAGGCGCCCGCTTTACGGGGTGGCTGGCTCTACCTTCATGAGACCAGCAATAAACCTGCCTACTTCATGGCTCGTATTGAAGAAGTAGGAGAGCCTGATAGCGAAGGCAAATACAACCTATTGGTCAAAAAGGACAGCTCGAGAGTCGATGTGACTTGGAGGGGCAGCACTCCAACTCCGAGTAGGTATGTCAGTATCGTAGAGGCCAATCGGCCGCATGAGACTAGCAGCCACACGAGGTAGGAGCCTGCTTGGCCTCAAGCTCCTGTCCAGCCGCCATCATGCGGCCTTCGGGTTCAACGCCCGGTGCACCGACATGCGGCTGATGCCGAGTTCCTTCGCGATGGCAGACGGACCCATTCCGGTGGCGTGAAGCTCCCTCACCTTCTCAGCAGGCACCGAAGCAGGGCGCCCCTTGCCCGCATAGACGCCCGCAGCCTTGGCCTTGGCGATGCCCTCAAGCTGACGCTCCCTGCGAAGGTTCGTCTCAAACTCGGCGAACACCCCGAGCATCTGAAGGAAGCAGCGTCCCGCAGCCGTTGACGTGTCGATGGGCTGCTCAGTGGCCTTCAGGGCAACTCCCTTCGCCTCAAGCTGCCGAACGAGGATAGCGAGGTCAGCAATGGAGCGGGCCAGCCGGTCGATGCGGGTCACCACGATGGTGTCGCCCTTTCTGGCGAAGTCCATGAGCGTCTGAAGCTCGGTCCTGCCCTCCGTGCTGGTGCCTGACCGCTTCTCTGAGCGAATGACCTCGCACCCTGCTGCCCGCAGAGCTTCCTCCTGAAGGCTGAGGTCTTGGTCGGTGGTACTGACGCGGGCGTAACCATACACGGCCATTGGGCTGCATCCTGTCACAGAACGATCCAGACCCTGTGACAGTGATGTACCAAAAGCCCCAAGTAAACCCTTTTGTGACGCACTCAAGCGTAACAGGACGATGTACCTGAGCGGTAAACCCTTCTGTGACTCGGTGGGTCAGATGAGGTGGGCTGCCAGCCACAGCGGGAGGCCGATAGCCATGAGCCCAATGAAGGTGGTTATGACGAGGGTCCGAGCCGGGCTCCTCAGTGGACGTGGAGCACGCACAAGGCGGACGATGCCATGCGCCAGCCCGAGCACTGCTCCTGCCACGAACCAGACCAATGCTCCCCTCCATGGTCGCCAGTGAAGGGCAACCATCGGCTCGGCCTACTCGTTCAAGCCGGCGCCTCATCGTGGGTGTGAGCTTTCCAGAGCCAGCCCCTCCTTGAAACGGATGGGGCCACGGGGGGTTTTTGGAGCCTCCGATCTGTCGATGCCAATTCAGATACGTGGCATAAACATTCAGACCCGCCACCTCGATTGGCGCTCCCCGGTCTTTCTTTCATCGTCATTCAGGAACTTGGAGAGCCACATCGCGGCAAGCCGGTCGGCCTCAGCCTGCGAGATGGCATCCTGGGCACCTGAGAGCCGGCGCCGCGCCGCAGATAGCTCCCGGCCGAACTCCACCGACTTGAGGCGAGCGCGACGCACTGCCTCAGCACGATCAGCGGTCCCGAGAGCAATCCACTTCTGCCCGCTGCGGCCACCAGGGATGGCCTCTCGCAACTCGGGAGGGACGTAGCCTCGGAACGAGTAGGTGCCGTTCTTGCGGCGAACAAGGCGGGTCTCAAGGCCCATCGCGAGGGGTCACCTGTAGCAACAACCTGTAGCACAGGTGCCGCCCAACCCCTTGTCTGTCAACGCTTCTCAGTAGGCCAGACACTTAGCAGAAGTCTGGCGGAAGGGGTGGGATTCGAACCCACGGTGGAGTTGCCCCCACGGCGGTTTTCAAGACCGCTGCCTTAAACCACTCGGCCACCCTTCCAAGGCCTTGATCCGGTTGAGCTTTTGGCGGCTTCGGCGGGATCTCGGAACCCGCGTTTGCGGCCGCTCTGCTCCCGTTTCGGCCACCGGCCCTGTCTATGGCGGCGCGGAGCGCGGCGTCAACCTTCGCGGCCGCGTCGGCCTGCATCGCCCTTCGCACCCGGCCGCCGAATGAACCAATCAGGCACCCCCGCAGCTGCCGCCGTCGCCGCAGCTGCTGCCACCGCTGTCAACTCCTCCGCCCAAATCCCAGCCCAGGCCGCCGGTCCAGGCGCCTCCGTCCGACCCCATCGCCTCATCGGCGCGCCTTTGAGCTGGCCTCCCGATGAGAACCGTGAGCAGCACGATGACGGCAACGCCCGGAATGACTAGCAGCAGCATCTCCGACATCGCCATGGGATCGATCCTTCGGACGCGGTGCAGGCTCGCCAGATAGCACGCCGATTCAGGGCAGCAGAGCGTTCACCGCAGGTGCGAGGGCGAGGCCGAGAACGAAGGCTGCGGCCATGAGGCGGCGGATCTGGAGCGGGCTGACCATTGGAACCTCCGGTGCGAATGCCGACCGGCGGTGTGCCGCAGAAAGCAGAAGAACGTGGTGCCGGAGCGCACGTCAGACCCGATTGCCATTCCAGTCTCTGCAAGACGCGCTGACATTCGCGCCCGTCTCGAGGCAGGCAGGAACGGACCTCAGATCCACTCGTGCGCAAACAGGAGCGACGCCACGGCCAACCCGATCAGGCCGACAATGAAGGCGACGTCCGCGATCCGCTCCAGCATCTCGCCGCGCGCCCGTCCGAGCGAGTTACGGATCGAGAAGTACGAGCACAGGGCGCTCACGACGATCACCGCCGTGATGAACCCGAGGATCTCGTCCGCCCGTCGGGCGATGCCGTTCGCCTCGGTGAGCTTCACCAGCCCGATCTGCGTCGGGCACAGGCCCGCCATCGTCGCCGCGTTCGGCAGGATGTGATGGGACTGCACACCTAGGAGCCCGTCCGAGTAACGGTTTGATGCGTTGGGACTAAGGTTGAGATCTGGGCGGATGGCTCCTGCGCCACAGGCTCAGCGCGCGGCCTGCGCCAGCTTCAGGAGGTTATGGGCGGTGCAGATCATCGCCCACTCGCCGCGGACCTGATCGAGCCCACGTAGCAGGAACTGTCGGAAGCCTCTGGCCTGCTTGATCTGCCCGAACACCGGCTCGACGACCTGCTTCCTGAGACGGTAACGGCTCCGGCGCCCAGCCCGCTTCAGGCGGACGGCCATCGCGCTCATCAGGGGCATCTTCGTCAGCCTCCGGCGACCTGCTGCATCCGCCTCGCCGTGACGGGCACGGCCCGGAGCGAGATAGGCTGTGATCCGTCGCTCCTGCAGCGCGGCCAGGTTCGCCTCGGTGGCAAAGCCGGCATCTCCGGAGACCTCCCGCGGCTTGCGCCCGAGATGGGTGCAGACGCCGTCGACGAGCGGCACGAGAGCGCGCGAGTCGGCGGGGTTCGTCACGAGCCGATGCGCGACGATCACCTGATGGGCCGCATCAACCGCAATCTGGCCGTTGTAGCCCTGCACGAACCCGTCGCGCGTGGGCAGGATGCGGCTGTCCGGGTCGGTGAAGTTGCGCTGCGCCCGGTCGGGCGGACCGCCGTCCTCGCCCCGCAAGGGCCGACCTTGCCAGCGCATGCCCGACGAGGCCCCCGGCCCGTCCTCGTCCTCCGGATCGGGCGGATCGGCAGCCTCTGCCTCCAACGCGGCCTTGGCGGCGCGGATCGTCTCCAGCCGCCGCTGCTTGTCGGCCATCCAGGCCGGTGTCTCGTCGCCACGATGGTCGGTCCCATGAGCCCGATCCTCCGCCGCGTCGGCCTCGCGCGCTTGATCCAGCCAAGCCTCGACCTCGGCGGCCAGCGTCGACTCGGCCGCCTTCATCCGGCCGTAGCTCATCGCCTTGTGGCGCGAGGCGTTGGCCTTCAGCTTGGTGCCGTCCACCGCCACGTGGGCAAAGCCGACCAGCCCGGCCGCCCGGCACAGCCGCAGCACCTGCACGAACAGGTCCGAGAGCGCCGTCAGATGCCGCTTGCGGAAGTCAGCGATGGTGCGGAAGTCGGGCCGGTTCAGGCCGGTCACGGCCATGAAGTCAACCCGCTCCTCGCAGGCGCGGGCGAGCTGACGCGACGAGTACAGACCGCGGCTGTAGCCGTAGAGGAGCAGGGCCACCATCATGCCGGGATGGTAGGGCGGGTAGCCGCGCTCCTCGGTGTAGGTGTCGAGAATGGCTGAGAGGTCGAGCGCCTCGCGCACCGTATCGCGCACGAAGTGCGCCATGTGCCCGGGCGGCACGAACTCATGCAGCGAGGGTGGCAGCAGCCAGCCCTGATCGACGTCCCAGGAGCGAAACACCTTGGCCATGAGCCGAGTGAATCATCCCAAAGCGCCGCCGTCGAGGTACTTACTCGGACGGGCTCCTAGTGGATTGATCGGCGTGTGAGGATCGGCTGCTCGACGGCATCGGTTCCGATCACCGCGAGCAGCTGGAGCGACTCCGCCAGCTGGGTCGCGGTTTCGAGCGGAAGCCCTGTCTGCATGCGCCCGTTCACCCGGACCGGCTCACCCGTATGGAGGGCGTAGACGCCCCACCCCTCACGTCCTTTGCGCACGGTGTATCCGCGGTTCGGCATGGTGTTCCTCCGGCCCCAAGCTCTCCCGGCTTGATCGAGGCCAACGCCCGCGACAACGGCCCGCTCCGAGCGCGCACAGAAGGATAGCGCTGCCACTTCTCCGACCTTGGTCCACATGCCGGCATTGCGAATGCCGCGATGGGCGCACCGCTTGCCGTTCCGCTTGGCGTGAGGTGCCGGAACAACCACCCGCTCCTCCGACCCCCGAGACCGGGCCGCTCCCCCTTTAAGAACAAAGCCCGAACACCTATATCAACGTCATGTTTGAGAACAGCTTTTCCGGGCCGGACGGGCCCGTCGAGCGCCAGGACGGCGCCTGGCGGGTGCTGCCGATCGAGGGCCGGTTCGAGCTCGTGTACGAGGATGGCAACGGCACCTGGACGGTCCGCCATCTCGCCGCTCACGAGCTCAAGATCGGCCCGGGCAAGGTGCTGGTCGGCGGGACCGACCGGGATCGCGATGCCTATCGGGGCTTCCGGGCCGACCGCATCCATCGCCTCACCGACCGCGACACCGGCGAGCGGGTGGAGCGCAACATCCTCGACTGGCTCCTGCGCCGGGCCGAGGCCGCCCGACGCCGCCGGGCCGCGGCCCTGCGCCAAGCCTCGCTCCCGCGCAGGCCCGGCAGGCAGCAGGCCGCTTCGGCCTGAGGCCGCCGAGACGGGCTCGTCTCCGGCCGAGGATCCGCGTCCCGTTCGGCTCAGGCAGCAGAGCGGGAGCTCAGCGGCCGTCGGAGGGCGGCACCTCCGGCAGGACCCAGTCCAGGAACGCCTCCACCACCGCGCCGGTGTCGAGTGGCTCCTCGGCGCCGTAGAGGCCGTTCCAGATCGTGGCGGTCAGGCCCGGCGCCGCCAGCAGCAGGGGAAACCGTACCAGCGCATCCGAGGAGAGCTCGCCCCGCGCCACCGCCTCCTGCGCGAGCCGCCGGATCGCCCCCGTGACCGGGTCGACGACGACCCGGCGGTAGGCCGCCGCCACGTCCGGAAAGCGCCCGCCCTCCGTCACCACGAGCCGGATCAGGCCCGCCCGCCGCGACTCTTCGAGGCCGCGGAAAGCCGGCAGCGCCACGCGCCGCAGGAAGGCCCGCAGAGGCTCGCCGGGCGCGGGCCCCTGCGGGCTGAGCGCACCGACGAGGTCGGCCATCATCTCCCGCAGCACGCCCTCGAACAAAGCCTCCTTGTCGCGGAAGTAGAGATAGAGCGTGCCCTTCGCGACGCCCGCCCGCGTCGCCACGTCGATCATCCGGGCATCGGAGAACCCCCGCTCCAGGAACACGTCGAGGGCCGCCGCCACGATGGCGCGACGGGTCCGGGCGGTCTTGTCCGGGCTCGGGCCGCGGCGGCCCGCCCCCGCAGCCGGTGCGACCTGCGTCATCGGGCCTCCGCCGGGGTCATCGCGCATCCGAGGCCGGTTGCAAAAGTGACCCACGGGTCATAAGCTGTCCCGCGGAGGGTCCGACCATGTCCTCTTCGTTGCATCCCTCGATCCTGATCGTCGGCGCCGGACCGACCGGCCTCGTCCTCGCCCTGCGGCTCGCCCGCCACGGCATCCCGGTCCGCATCATCGACCGGGCCGCCGGCCCGGGCGAGGCCTCCCGCGCCATGGTGGTTCATGCCCGCACGCTGGAGTTCTACCAGCAGCTCGGCTTCGCGGACGAGGTGGTGGCCCGCGGCATCCGCATGGGCGGGGTCCATCTGCGGGAGGAGGGGGCGGAGGTGGCCGCGATCCGTTTCGGGGATCTCGGGGTGGGCATCAGCCCCTTCCCCTTCATGCTGTGCTTTCCCCAGGACGATCATGAGCGCTTCCTCCTGGCCCGCCTCACTGATGCCGGCGTGCCGGTCGAGTACGGCACCGAACTCGTCGACCTCGCGGAGGGCGAGACGGGCGTGCGCGCGGTCCTCGACCGGGCGGGCGCGCGGGAGACCTGCGAGGTCGCCTATCTGTGCGGCTGCGACGGCGCCCACAGCCGGGTGCGCCAGAGCCTCGGCATCGGCTTCCCGGGCGGCACCTACAGGCAGCTCTTCTACGTCGCGGACGTGCACTTGGCCGATCACTTGGCCGATCAGCTCGGCGAGGACGTCTTCGTCAATCTCGGGGTCGATGCCCTCGGCCTCGTGCTGCCGGTGCGGTCGAGCGGCATGCACCGGCTGATCGGCATCGTGCCGCCGCATCTCGCTCAGCGCGACGACCTGAGCTTTTCGGACGTGCAGCCGACGGCCGAGCCGCTCCTCGGCGTGCGCGTCGCGGCGGTGAACTGGTTCTCGACCTATCACGTGCACCACCGGGTGGCGGCGCAGTTCCGCTCCGGCCGCTGCTTCATCGCGGGCGATGCCGGCCATGTCCACAGCCCGGCGGGCGGCCAGGGGATGAATACCGGCATCGGAGATGCGGTGAACCTGTCCTGGAAGCTCGCCACGGTGCTGCGCGGCCGGGCCGACCCCGCCCTCCTCGACACCTACGAGCCGGAGCGGATCGCCTTCGCGCGCCAGCTCGTCGCCTCCACCGACCGGGCCTTCGAGGCCGTCATCGGCCGGGGCCTGCGCCATCAGGTGCTGCGCACGTGGCTCCTGCCGCACCTGATGCCCCTGCTCTGGGGCTTCTCGGCGACGCGCCGCATGATGTTCGACATCGTCTCGCAGGTGCGCATCGCCTATCCGCACAGTGCCCTCAGCCGGGGCCGGGCGGGCACGGTGCGGGGCGGCGACCGCCTGCCCTGGATTCCGGGCCCGGAGGGCGACAACTTCGCGGCCCTGCGCACGCTCGACTGGCAACTCCACGTCTACGGCAGCGTGCGGCCCGCCCTGGCGGATGCCGCCGCGGCGCTCGACTTGGCCGTCCATGCCTTCGCGCACGGGCCGGCCGCCGCGGAGGCGGGCATGCCGCGCGACGCCGCAATCCTGGTCCGGCCGGACGGCCACGTGGCGCTCGCCCTGCCCGATCAGGATGCGGCGTTGCTCGCGGCCTATGCCCGGCGGCACGGCCTGCGATTCGCCGGACGCGACGCCGTCGCCGCGTGAGCCGCCGCCCGGCGGCGTGCCGGCCCCCGCTCCGCCGGGCAAGGCTCTTGACCGCCGCCCGCCGCTGCGTCATTGCCGGCAGCGGGACACCTCTCCCCACCGAGAGGCGCCCATCTGGAAGGATGGATACCAGAGATGACGACCCGGCCCGACGCGCGCCCGCGCGCGCCCTTCTTCTCGTCCGGCCCCTGCGCCAAGCGCCCCGGCTGGACGCCCGCCGCCCTCTCCGACGCGGCCCTCGGCCGCTCCCACCGCGCGAAGCTCGGCAAGACCAAGCTGAGGGAGGCCATCGACCTCACCCGCGCCGTGCTGGAGGTGCCGGACGATTACCGCATCGGCATCGTGCCGGCCTCCGACACCGGCGCCGTCGAGATGGCGATGTGGTCGCTGCTCGGGCCGCGCCCGGTCGAGATGCTGGCCTGGGAATCCTTCGGCGAGGGCTGGGTCACCGACGCGGTCAAGCAGCTCAGGCTCGACGCCCGCGTCACCACGGCCCCGTACGGCCAGCTCCCCGACCTCTCGGGCATCGACACCAAGCAGCACGACGTGGTGTTCACCTGGAACGGCACCACCTCGGGGGTGCGCGTGCCGGATGCGGACTGGATCGCCGCCGACCGCGAGGGCGTGGTGATCTGCGACGCCACCTCGGCGGCCTTCGCCCAGAACCTCGACTGGGGCAAGCTCGATGCCGTGACCTTCTCCTGGCAGAAGGTGCTGGGCGGCGAGGCCGCGCACGGGATGCTGATCCTCTCGCCGCGCGCCGTCGCGCGGCTGGAGAGCTACACGCCGTCCTGGCCCATGCCGAAGATCTTCCGCATGACCAAGGGCGGCAAGCTCATCGAGGGCATCTTCCAGGGCGAGACCATCAACACGCCCTCCATGCTGGCGGTCGAGGACTATATCGACGCCCTGCGCTGGGCGGAGGGGCTCGGCGGCCTGCCGGCCCTGCGTGCCCGGGCGGACGCCAACGCCAAGGTCGTGGCGGATTGGGTGGCGCGCACGCCCTGGATCGCGAATCTCGCGGCCGATCCGCGTCACGCCTCGAATACCAGCGTCTGTCTCGTGATCGCCGACCCGGAGGTGACGGGCCGCGGCCCCGAGGCCGTGGCGGCGCTCGCCAAGGGCATCGCCGCGAGCCTGGAGCGCGAGGGCGTCGCCTTCGACATCGGCGCCTACCGGGACGCGCCTGCGGGCCTCAGGATCTGGTGCGGGGCGACCGTCGAGGCGGCGGATCTCGAAGCTCTCACGCCCTGGCTCGACTGGGCCTTCGCCGAGGAAAAGTCCCGCCTGCTTCGGCAGGCCGCCTGACGCCGCTCGGATCCGCCGCGCGCTCAAGACGGGCGCCGACAGAACCCCTCTCCCGTTTGGGAGAGGGGCAGGGGTGAGGGTGGAGACGGTGCAGCAAGAAGCCTGAACGGTGCCGCTGCCAACGCTGCGCTCAGCGCTTGATCCGGAACCGTAGCACCCTCACCCCTGGCCCTCTCCCAAACGGGAGAGGGGTTCTGCCCGCGGCGTGTCCGCGGGACGTGCCCCGTGTGCGGCGGATCCGGCCCACCGATCCGGAGCCTTATCCATGACCACCCCCAAGCGCGTCCTCATCTCCGACGCCCTCTCCCCCGCCGCCGTCGCGATTTTCCGCGAGCGCGGGCTCGTAGCCGACCTGCGTCCCGAACTCGGCAAGGACAAGGAGGCGCTCGCCGCCGCCATCGGCGATTACGACGGCCTCGCCATCCGCTCGACCACCAAGGTCACGGCCGCCCTCCTCGACAAGGCCGAGCGCCTGCGGGTGGTCGGCCGGGCCGGCATCGGCGTCGACAATGTCGACGTGCCGGCCGCCACCGCCCGCGGCGTGATCGTGATGAACACGCCCCACGGCAACGCGGTCACCACCGCCGAGCATGCCATCGCCATGATGCTGGCGCTCGCCCGCGAGATCCCGCAGGCGGATGCCTCCACGCAGCAAGGGCGCTGGGAGAAGAACCGCTTCCTCGGCATCGAGCTGACGGCCAAGACGCTCGGCGTGATCGGCTGCGGCAATATCGGCTCCATCGTGGCCGACCGCGGCATCGGCCTGCGCATGCGCGTCATCGCCTACGATCCCTTCCTGACGCCGGAGCGCGCCATCGAGATCGGGGTCGAGAAGGTGGAACTCGACGAGCTGTTGCGCCGCGCCGACGTCATCACCCTGCACGTGCCGCTCACCGAGAAGACCCGCAACATCCTCTCCGCGGAAGCGCTCGCCCGCACCAAGCCCGGCGTGCGCATCGTCAACTGCGCCCGCGGCGGCCTCGTGGACGAGGCGGCCCTGCGCGCCGCCCTCGACCGGGGCCATGTGGCGGGGGCGGCCTTCGACGTCTTCTCCGTCGAGCCTGCCACCGAGAACGTGCTGTTCGGGCACCCGCACGTGATCTGCACGCCGCATCTCGGCGCCTCCACCCGGGAGGCGCAGGAGAACGTCGCCCTTCAGGTGGCCGAGCAGATGGCCGACCACCTCCTCCACGGCGCGATCCGCAACGCGGTCAACTTCCCGTCGATTTCGGCCGAGGAGGCGCCGCGCCTGCGGCCCTTCGTGACGCTCGCCGAGCAGCTCGGCTCCTTCCTGGGCCAGCTCACGGAGGCGCCGATCCGCGGCATCCGCATCGCGTTCGAGGGCGAGATCGCGTCCATGAACCTGAAGGCGCTCACGGCGTCGGCCGTCGCGGGCGCGCTCAAGCCCTTCCTCGAAGGCGTCAACATGGTCTCGGCGACGGAGGTCGCCCGCCAGCGGGGCATCGTGGTCGAGACCACGACCCGCACCGGCAGCGCACACAACTACGCCTCGGTGCTGCACGTCACCGTCGAGGCCGAGGACATGCCCCGCGACGCAGCCGGTACCGTGTTCCATGACGGGGTGCCGCGCACCGTCGAGATCCGCAGCATTCCGCTCGAAGCCGCCTTCGCGCCGCACATGCTCTACGTGCGAAACGCCGACCAGCCGGGCTTCATCGGCCGCTTCGGCACGCTGCTCGGCGAGGCGGGCGTCAACGTCGCGACCTTCCATCTCGGCCGCGACCGGCCGGGCGGCGATGCGATCTGCTTCGTGGCCGTCGACCAGCCGGTCTCGCCCGCCCTGCTGCGGCAGATCGAGGCGATTCCCCAGGTCAAGCGCGCGCGCGCCGTGCGCTTCTGACGGTGCTCGGGCGGATGATCCCCGGGCGATCTCCACGGGAGACGCCCGACGCCTTAACCTACATTAATCAGTGTGGCGCAAACGCAGCCCTCCTCGGAGAATAGTCCGGTCTCCCTGGCCCGGCGCCGTGAGAGGGTTGTTTTGAGACAGGCGCGCGGTCATAAACCTTCGCTCGCTGGGGAGCTTGAAGAGATGACCGCAGCCCGGTCCGATGCCGCGTCGACCGCCCCATCGTCCGGCCCGGCCGCGATGGGCGATCTGCCGTTCGAGAAGGCGCTCGAGGAACTCGAGGGCATCGTGCAGCGCCTGGAGCAGGGCAACGTGCCGCTCGACGAATCCGTCGCGATCTACGAGCGCGGCGAGGCGCTCAAGCGCCATTGCGAGCAGCTGCTCCAGCGGGCCGAGGCGCGCATCCAGCGCATCACCCTGGGGGCGGACGGGAGCCCCGTCGGCACGGCGCCGCTCGATGTCGCCTGAGGCGCCCGCCCTGCCCGTCGCCCGTCCGCGGCCGTTACGCGCTCAAGCAGCGCGCTTCCCTTTCCGGACATGAGGATCGTTCGGTGTCACCGCTCAGCCTTCCCCTCCTCGATCGCGTCCGTGATCCGGCGGATCTCCGCGCCCTGCCGGAGAGCGACCTGCGCCAGCTCGCGGACGAGTTGCGCGCCGAGACCATCGACGCGGTGTCGGTCACCGGCGGCCATCTCGGGGCCGGCCTGGGGGTGGTCGAACTCACGGTGGCGCTGCACTACGTCTTCACCACCCCCGACGACCGCCTGATCTGGGATGTCGGCCACCAGGCCTATCCGCACAAGATCCTGACCGGCCGGCGCGACCGCATCCGCACCCTGCGCCAGGGCGGCGGGTTGTCCGGCTTCACCAAGCGGGCCGAGAGCCCCTACGATCCGTTCGGGGCGGCCCATTCCTCCACCTCGATCTCGGCCGGGCTCGGCATGGCGATCGCCCGCGATCTGGCCGAGGCGGCGGCGCGCGCCCGCGGCGAGACGCCGGCGCGGCGCAACGTGGTGGCGGTGATCGGCGACGGCTCGATCTCGGCCGGCATGGCCTACGAGGCGATGAACAATGCCGGGGCGCTGCGCTCGCGCCTGATCGTGATCCTCAACGACAACGACATGTCGATCGCCCCCCCGGTCGGGGCGATGTCGGCCTATCTGGCCCGGCTGGTCTCGGGCGACACCTACCGCTCCTTGCGCGACACCGCCAAGCAGTTCGGCCGGCTGCTGCCCAAGGCCCTCTACGACACCGCGGCGCGGGCCGAGGAATACGCCCGCGGCATCCTGGCGGGCGGCGGCACCATGTTCGAGGAGCTCGGCTTCCACTATGTCGGGCCGATCGACGGGCACAATCTCGACCATCTGCTGCCGGTGCTCAAGAACGTGCGCGACGCGCCCGAGGGCCCGGTGCTGGTGCATGTGGTGACCCAGAAGGGCAAGGGCTACGCCCCGGCGGAAGCCGCCGCCGACCGCGGCCACGCGGTGGTGAAGTTCGACGTGCTCTCGGGCCAGCAGGTGAAGGCCAAGCCGAATGCGCCGAGCTACACCCGGGTGTTCGGGGAGAGCCTGGTCAAGGCGGCGGCTGCGGACGAGACGGTGGTGGCGATCACCGCGGCGATGCCGTCGGGCACCGGGGTGGATATTTTCGCCAAGGCGCATCCGGAGCGCACCTTCGATGTGGGGATCGCCGAGCAGCACGCGGTGACGTTTGCGGCCGGTCTGGCGGCGGAGGGGTTCCGGCCGTTCTGCGCGATCTACTCGACCTTCCTGCAGCGGGCCTACGACCAGGTGGTGCACGACGTGGCGATCCAGAACCTGCCGGTGCGGTTTGCGCTCGACCGGGCGGGGCTGGTGGGGGCGGACGGGGCGACGCATGCGGGGGCGTTCGACCTGGCCTATCTGTGCTGCCTGCCGAACCTGACGGTGATGGCGGCGGCGGACGAGGCGGAGCTGGTGCACATGGTGGCGACCGCGCATGCGCATGATGCCGGCCCGATCGCGTTGCGCTATCCGCGCGGCGAAGGCGTGGGGGTGGACCTGCCGGAGCGGGGCGAGGTGCTGGCGATCGGCAAGGGCCGGGTGCTGCGGCGGCCGCCAGGGGCGCGGGTGGCGCTTCTGAGCCTGGGCACGCGGCTGGCGGAGGCGCTGAAGGCGGCGGACCGCCTGGAGGAGAGCGGGATCGGGGTGACGGTGGCGGATGCGCGCTTTGCCAAGCCGCTGGACGAGGCGCTGATCCTGGATCTGGCGGGGAGCCATGAGGTGCTGGTGACGCTGGAGGAGGGCTCGACCGGGGGCTTTGGGGCGATGGTGCTGCATCTGCTCGCGGCGCGGGGGGCGCTGGATGCGGGCACGGTGCGGGTGCGCACCCTGACGCTGCCGGACGTGTACCAGGACCACGACAGCCCCGAGCGCATGTACGCCCAGGCCGGCCTCGACGCGCCTGCCATCGTCCGCACCGTCACCGACCTGCTGCCCGAGCAGCCGCGCGCGGCGAAGCGCCCGGCCCGCGACACCAACGTGGTCAGCGTCTCGCGGCGTCCGCGCTGACGCGGCCGATCAGGTCGCCGGCTTGCGCTTGCGGGCATCCGCCGAGCGGATCGCCTGCCAGGCATTCGGCTGGGAGACGAAGGCCCGGAGGGCGGCGGCGTTCTGCGCCGCCTCCGCGCTGCCGAGGTCGCGGCGCAGGATCTCCTCGGCCTCGGCGGAGCGCCCCGAGAGCCCGAGCACCAGCGCGAGGTTCTGGCGCACCCGTGCATCCGCCCGCGGATCGGCCGCCGCTTGGCGCAGCACCCGCTCGGCGTCGCCGAGGCGCTTGGCGAGCGCAAAGGAGAGGCCGAGATTCGACAGCACGCTCGGCTCGCCCGGGACGATCTTCAGCGCGGCCTCGTAGTACCGCCGGGCCTGATCGTGATCGCCCATCTGGTCGGCGACGGCGCCCTGGGCCGAGAGCACGCGCCAGTCGGGATTGGCCGGGGAATGCGCGTTCTGGAGGACCTCCGCCGCCTCGCCGTAGCGGCCGGCCTCGGCGAGGGTCTTGCCGTAGGCCGCGAGCACGGCCGGGTTCCTGGGGTTGCGCAGGGCCGCCTGCTGCAGGACGGCGGCGGCCTGGGCCGTCTGGTCCGTGGCCCGCAGCGCGTTGGCATACGCGATGGCGCTGCCGACATCCCCCGGATTGCCGTTGTAGCGCGAGGCCAGCCGGTCGAGGTCCCGCCGGGCCGGTGCCGCACCGGTGCCGGCCTCGATCGATCCCGTTGTCGCGGGCGAGCGCGACAGGCACCCCGACACGAGCAGCGCCACCGCACCCGCCGCCAGCAGGCGCTGGAGGCCGGAACGCGACACGACGAAGGCGGGACCCATCGGGATGCTCCTCATCCGGGCGTGATCAGCCGGTGGCCTTCTCGCTGCCGGCCCGCCGGTGATAGGGCGTTAACCCTAACCGCCGGTTAACAAGGAGCCATTGATTTTCGATGCCAAACCAAGGGCTTGGCGAAAAGACGAGAACGAAACATTGGCCCTTTTCACTCCATGCCGGTATTAACTTTTGATAATACGCCACACATCGCCGATGTACGAATTTTGCCCAGATAGATACGCATAGAACCAGGCGTCATATGATATTAAGGATCGCATCGATGAGGCTCCTCAGGCAGGCGAGCACCGCATGCCCGTCGCAGAGCCTCGTTGGCTCACCTTCGGATAGGTTCGAACGCGCGCGCAGGCGTCATGGGTCGCGGCGATGACGGTTCGAGGCGACGGATGCGTGTACCTCGTGGCGGTGGGAACGCACGGCGACATCCTGCCCGTCATCGCTCTCGGGGCCGCACTCACCAAGCGCGGGGTCCCCGTCAGCCTTGCTGCGCCCGCCCCCTTCGGCCCGCTCGCAGCCCGCGCCGGCTTGACCTGTCACCCGCTCGGAACGCACGGCGACTTCGATGATGCCGTCAATGCGGCGTCACTCTGGCATCCGATCCGCGGCGCCCGGTCCTTGTTCGCCGTCGTCGCACGGGCTGCCGAGCCGACCTATCGATGGCTGGAAGAGAATTGCCGGCCCGGCGTGGACGTCGTCGTCGCCTCGACGCTCGCCCTCGGCGCGCGCGTGGCGCAGGATCGGCTCGGCCTCTCGCTCGTCACGCTCCACCTCATGCCGATGCTCATCGAGAGCCGGTTGGCCCCGCCGCGACTCCCGGGGCTGCCGCTGCCCGAGCTGCTGCCCGCGCGCTGGCGCCATTGGCTCGGGCGCGGCGCCGACGACTTCGTGATTGGGCCGGCCGTGCTCCCGCGCCTGAACGCGTTCCGCCAGAGTCTCAGCCTCCCGCCGGTCAAACGGCTGCGGCACTGGTGGCACAGCCCGCAACGAATTCTGCTGGCGACGCCCGGCTGGTACGCCTCGCCTCAGCCCGACTGGCCAGTGCAGCTGGTGCAGGTCGGCTTTCCGTTTGCCGATCTCTATGGCGACACGGACCGCCTCGCGCCCGATCTCACCGCCTTCCTGGAGGCCGGTGCGCCTCCCCTGGTCTTCACTTACGGCTCGGCCATGGGCTTGGCCCACGGGTTTTTCAGGACAGCCGTCGGCATCTGTCGGCAACTGGGAATGCGTGGCATCCTGCTGACGTCCAGGGTCGAGCAGATCCCGTCCGACCTGCCGGACGGGATCTATCACGCGCCATACGCACCTCTGAGCCAGCTGCTGCCCCGTTGCGCGGCACTGGTTCATCACGGTGGCATCGGGACGGTGGCCCAGGCCCTGGCGGCGGGATGCCCACAGCTGATCGTCCCTGTCGCGTTCAACCATGCGGACGAGGCACGGCGGGTCGCCCGTTTGGGCGTTGGCGCCGCGCTGAGTCGCCGCCGTTTCACGCGGAGGCGGGCTGGCCGCGTGCTGGGGCGCCTGCTCACCTCGGAGAGTGTCACGGCGGCCTGTGCTGAAGCCCGAGCAAGAATCGCCCGCGAGAACGGCATCGAGACCGCCTGCGATGCGGTCGAACGCATGCTTGCGTGATACCGCGCCGACCAGTCGGGCGTGCCGATGCCCTGCCGTATCAAGATCCGGGGACCGTCGAAGGAGCGAAGCTGGCGGAGGGTCATCGGCCGGCGAGTTCCTGCGCACCGGCGCTCACCGGAAGCCGCTGCCCGATGGCGCGGCCGACGGCTCGACCATGTGGCCGATCCAGATCTTCCGATCGACCAAGTCCGCGGCGATCTCGACGAAGGCTTGGCCGACGAAGCGCGCTGCCGGCGTCACAGGACGATCCGCCGGATAGGCCAGGACCAGCCTGCGGGCGGGCGTCGGGTCGACGATGGGCGCGACGCACAGCTCGCCCCGCTCGACGGCAGCGTAGATGGGCGCAAGCGGCAGGATCGTCGAACCGAAGCCGGTGCGCACGAGGTCGATCATGGCCCCGAAGGCATCCGCCTCGACGCTCGTCTGCAGAGCCACATCGGCTTGGCGGGCGCATTCCTCGACGAGGATCCGCAACCCGTGGCGAGGGCTCGGCAGAACGAGTTTCTCCGCAGCAAGCGATCTGAAGGGCACCGGCCGGCCGAGGCTCAAGCCATTCCCGGCCGCCCTCACGAGCAGCAGGGTCTCCATCATCACCGGGACGATGCGCAACGACCGGGTGGATTTCGGATCGTAGGATACGGCGAGTTCGAGCTCGTCACGCTGCAGCCAGTCGAGCAGATGCCCGCTGAAGGCCGAAAGGAAGCGCACCTGAAGCTTGGGATGCTCCTGCTGGATCCGGGTGACGAGCGGAACCGTGACGATCTCCGCGACGGTCGGGGTCGTTCCGATGCGGACGAGACCGCGATACGACGAGCGGCCGCCAGACGCGACCGCGCGGATCGCGTCGAGCTCGATCATGACCCGCGTGGCGTGATCCAGGATCTCGCGGCCGATCTCCGTAATCACCATGCCGCGGCCGTGCCGATCGAACAGCACGACGCCGAGTTCCTCCTCCAGCTGCCGCACCTGCCGGCTGAGGGCGGGCTGGGCGACGTGCAGGCGGTCGGCGGCCCTGCTGAGGCTTCCGAGTTCCGCCACGTGGATCAGGGTCTTGAGCTGCGTGAGGTCCATGCGAAGTCCCGACCCCCGGATGCGCCGCTTGGGGCCTTGCCGGCCCGCCAGACAGCCTGCCGCAGCGGCCCTTCGCAAGGCGCTGCCATACAATCCCCTTATAGCTGATAGGCCGAAGCCGCGAGAGCACGTTCGTCCGGAAAGCCTGTACCGTCGAACAAATTGAGAAGAATTGTGGCGCCGACCGAATGCGCCGCTCAAATAACGAGGAAGCGCATCATGGCCGGCACCAGTCATTTCCCTTAAAGGGCGATCGATCCTGCTCCGGCGCGGCCCAGAGGCGCGCCGTAACGAGCCGATGTCTGATCGCGGGCTTTTCCGCACGCAAATCGTCCCGAACAGAAAAGCCTGAGCAGGCGCGAGCGCGCCGGCATGGGACCGGCCGTGCCGTCTCCGCCAGGTCGGAGGGCCGCGGCACGCATCACGACCGAGAGGGAGAAACCATGTCGGAACCGCTTGCGCCTTCATATCCGGGAGGACTTTCATTGCAGGTACGGCGGCGCGGCAGAGAGCGTGTCCGGGCCATGCTCGGAGCCTGCGCGGGCAACCTCGTCGAGTGGTACGATTTCTTCGTCTACGCCTACGCCTCGATCTACTTCGCGGGAGCCTTCTTCCCGAAGGGCGATCAGACCAGCCAGCTTCTCGCCACCGCCGGCGTTTTCGCGGTCGGGTTCTTCATGCGGCCGATCGGCGGCTGGCTGTTCGGCTGGATCGCCGACACCCGCGGCCGCAAGATCGCGATGGTCATCTCCGTGATGATGATGTCGGCCGGCTCGCTCCTCATCGCGATCCTGCCGACCTACCAGGCGATCGGCATCGCCGCCCCGATCCTCCTGGTGATGGCGCGGATGTTCCAGGGCCTCTCCGTCGGGGCGGAATACGGCACCGGTGCCACCTACATCAGCGAGATCGCGACAAAGGGACGGCGCGGCTTCTACGGATCCTTCCAGTATTTCACCATCGTGGCCGGGCAGTTCCTCGCGCTCTCGACCGTGACGGCCCTGCAGCACCTGCTCACCCTCGACGAGCTGCGGGCCTGGGGCTGGCGCATCCCCTTCATCATCGGGGCGCTCAGCGCCGTGGTGGTGTTCTATCTCCGCCGCACCATGACCGAGACTGGCAGCGAGAAGGCCATGCACCGCAAGGAGGCGGGCTCGCTGAAGGGGCTCCTGGCGCACAAGCGGGCCGTGCTGCTCGTCCTCGCCTTCACGGCCGGCGGCTCGCTCTACTTCTACACCTTCACCACCTACATGCAGAAATTCCTGGTGGTGTCGGCGGGCATGAAGCCCGAGACGGTCAGCATCGTGATGACGGTGTCGCTCGTCAGCTTCATGCTGATGCAGCCGGTCTTCGGCCTCCTGTCCGACCGGCTCGGCGTGAAGATCCACATGCTGCTCTTCACCGGGCTCGCCGCGCTGTTCGTCGTCCCGATCCTGACCCTGATCAGAAGCGTCACCGACCCGGTCGCCGCCACGGGGCTGGTGATCGCGGGGCTCGCCATCGCGGCCTTCTACACGCCGGTCTCCGGCCTCGTGAAGGCCGACCTCTACCCGGCGAGCGTGCGGGCGCTCGGCGTCGGCTTCCCCTACGCCATCGCCAACGCGATGTTCGGCGGCACCGCCGAGTACGTGGCGCTGTTCCTGCGCTCCAACGGCGCCGAATCCTGGTTCTACGTCTACGTGGCGGTGCTGGCGGCTTTCGCCTTCGTGGCCTCCGTGGCGATGCCCGAACTCACCCGTCACGGCTACCTCGACGGGTCCGGCACCATCAAGGGCAATACCGGCTTCCGCCGGGATCCGGCCCGCCGCGCCAAAGCGCTCCCCGCCGAAGTGGATACCGGTTCGGCGTAAGGGAGCGCGAAATATCAAAGACTTAGGAGCCGTGCCCGTTTCAACGGAAACGGGCACGGCTCCAGCGGCAAGCTATAACCGGCCGGCATATCTCATCGAGCCAATCGATAATCGTTCCGGCCGGGGCATTCGCCTAACACAACAGGATATCCGGGCGATCAGGAGAGAAACGATCCATGCTTGCACGCAATGAAGAGACAAGTCCTGCGATCGATTGGCAGGCCGATGTCTTCCGGGTGCTGAAGGAGGCAGGTGTCAGGCACGTGGTCTACGTGCCGGATGCAGGTCACGCGACGGCGATCCGGCTGGCGGAAGCCGACGAGACGATCCACTCGGTGGTCCTGACCACCGAGGAAGAAGGGATCGGCTACCTTGCCGGGGCATGGCTCGGCGGCGAGCGCGGCGCGCTCCTGATGCAGTCGAGCGGCGTCGGCAACTGCATCAACACCCTGGCGCTGCAGGTCTGCGCCCGCTTCCCGCTGCTGATGGTGGTCACCATGCGGGGCGACTGGGCGGAGTTCAACGGCTGGCAGAACCCGATGGGCCAGGCGACCGAGCGGGCGCTCAACCTGATGGGCGTGATGACCTGGCGCGCCGACGAGCCCAAGGACGTCGCGCCGCTCCTGCACGGCGCCGCCACCATGGCGTTCAACGGGGACGCGTCCTGCGCCCTCCTCCTTGGCCAGCGACTGATCGGAGAGAAGCAGTGGGTGAAGTGACTTTGAGCGAAAGACTCGATCGCCGGGACGTGGTGGCGCGGCTGCTGGCGGACCGGACGGATCTCCTCGTGGTCACGGGCCTCGGCTCGGCCTCCTACGACGTGATGGCGGCGGGCGACCACGACGGGAACTATTATCTCTGGGCGGCGATGGGCTCGGCCGCGATGGTGGGGCTTGGCCTCACCACCGCGAAGCCCGACCGGCCGGTGCTCGTCGTCACCGGGGACGGCGAGATGCTGATGGGCTTCGGATCGCTCGCCACCATCGCGGTGCGCAAGCCGGCGAACCTGACCATCGCGGTGCTCGACAACGGGCATTTCGGCGAGACCGGGATGCAGCAGAGCCATGCCGGGCGCGGCATCGGCCTCGACCGGGTCGCGGCGGCCTGCGGCTTCCCCTGGACCGCCGAGGTCACCGACATGGCCGGCATCGACGCCCTGCGCACCCGCCTGAGGGCGGATGCGGGCCTCGGCCTTGCCACCGTGAAGATCAAGCCTGAGAACCCGCCCCGCGTGCTGCCTCCGCGCGACGGCTCCTACATCAAGAACCGCTTCCGGGCGCATCTCGGCCACGCGCCGATCTGAGGCAGGAGACTTAAACCATGGCGGAGCTCGCGCGCTTCCACAACGTCGTCGACGGCCGGTCCTGCGCGAGCACGACCGGGCGCTGGCTCTCCTCCACCAATCCCTACACGGGCGAGGACTGGGCCGAGGTGCCGGCTTGCGGCCCGGACGATGCCGAGGCCGCCATCGCGGCGGCCCACCGGGCCTTCACGCAAGGGCCCTGGGCGAGCATGACGCCGACCGCGCGGGGCAAGCTCCTGCGCCGCCTCGGCGACCTGATCGCCCGGGACGCCGAGCGCCTCGCCGCGATCGAGGTGCGCGACAACGGCAAGCTCTTCGCCGAGATGGCCGGGCAGCTGCGCTACATCCCCGAATGGTTCTGGTACTTCGGCGGGCTTGCCGACAAGATCGAGGGCGGGGTCGTCCCCTGCGACAAGCCCGACCTCTTCACCTATACCAAGCGCGAGCCGCTCGGGGTGGTGGTGGCGATCACCCCGTGGAACTCGCCCCTGATGCTGCTGACCTGGAAGCTCGCGCCCGCGCTCGCGGCCGGCAACACCGTGGTCGTCAAGCCCTCCGAGTTCACCTCCTGCTCCACACTGGCGCTGATGGAGCTGGTGCGCGAGGCCGGCTTCCCGGACGGGGTGATCAACACGGTGACGGGCTACGGGGCCGAGGTCGGCCCGACCCTCGTCGGCCATCCGCTCGTCGCCAAGGTCGCCTTCACGGGCGGCGACGCCACCGGGGCCGCCGTCTATGCGGGCGCCGCGAAGGGCATCAAGCACGTCACGCTGGAACTCGGCGGCAAGTCGCCCAACATCGTCTTCGCCGATGCCAAGCTCGACGACGCGGTCAAGGGCGCGATCTCAGGCATCTTCGCGGCCTCCGGCCAGACCTGCATCGCCGGCTCGCGCCTGCTGGTGCAGCGCTCGGTCTGCGAGGAAGTCTCCAGGCGGGTCGTCGCCTTCGCGGCGAAGGCCCGGCTCGGCGATCCGATGGAGCGCACCACCCAGGTCGGCCCGATCACCACCGAGCCGCAGCGCCGGAAGGTGCTCGACTATATCGACATCGCCCGGCAGGAAGGGGCCCGCTGCCTGCTCGGCGGCGGCACGCCGAGCGCCCCCGAACTGGCGCGCGGCTGGTTCGTCGAACCGACCATCTTCGGCGAGGTGACCAACGCCATGCGCATCGCCTGCGAGGAGGTGTTCGGCCCCGTGCTGTCGATCATCCCCTTCGACGATGACGAGGAGGCGGTGACGATCGCCAACGACAGCCCCTACGGGCTCGCGGCGGGCGTCTGGACCACCGACATGCGCCGGGCGATCCGGATGTCGGACCGGCTTCGCGCCGGCACCGTGTGGGTGAACACCTACCGGGCGGTGAGCGTGCTGATGCCCTTCGGCGGCTACAAGCGCAGCGGCATCGGCCGGGAGAACGGGCTTTCGGCCATCGACGAGTACCTCCAGACCAAGAGCGTCTGGATCAACCTCGCCGAGGAGACGCCCGACCCCTTCGTCATGCGCTGACGCGCACCTTTCCGTCGCCGCGGGCGACGCTACTCGAGACCAACCAGAGCCCGAAACGACAGGGAAACGGCCATGCAGACGATCGACCACGGCCAGCATCAGGACATCCGCGACGCGGTGCGGGCGCTCTGTGCGGAGTTTCCGCCGGAATACCACCGCCGGATCGACGAGGCCCGCGGCTACCCGGAGGCGTTCGTCGACGCGCTGACCAAGGCCGGCTGGATGGCCGCGCTCATCCCCGAGGAATACGGCGGGTCGGGGCTCGGGCTGACCGAGGCCTCGGTGATCATGGAGGAGATCAACCGCTCGGGCGGCAATTCCGGCGCCTGCCACGGGCAGATGTACAACATGAACACGCTGGTCCGGCACGGCTCGGAGGAGCAGCGCCAAAAATACCTGCCGCGGATCGCCGCCGGCGAGCTGCGCCTGCAATCGATGGGCGTGACCGAGCCGACCGCCGGCACCGACACCACCCGGATCAAGACCACCGCATTGCGCAAGGGCGACCGCTACGTCATCAACGGCCAGAAGGTCTGGATCTCGCGCATCCAGCACTCCGACCTGATGATCCTGCTCGCCCGCACCACGCCGCTCGACCAGGTCAGGAAGAAATCCGAGGGCATGTCGATCTTCCTCGTCGACCTGCACGAGGCGCAGAAGAAGGGCATGACGGTCCGCCCGATCCTCAACATGGTCAACCACGAGACCAACGAGCTGTTCTTCGACGACCTGGAGATCCCGGCCGAGAACCTGATCGGCGAGGAGGGCCAGGGCTTCAAGTACATCCTCACCGGGCTTAACGCCGAGCGCACGCTGATCGCGGCCGAGTGCATCGGCGACGGCTACTGGTTCATCGACAAGGTCTCGGCCTACGCCAAGGAGCGCAAAGTCTTCGGCCGGCCGATCGGCCAGAACCAGGGCGTGCAGTTCCCGATCGCCGAGAGCTTCATCGAGGTCGAGGCGGCCAACCTGATGCGCTACGAGGCCTGCCGTCTCTACGACGCGCACCAGCCCTGCGGCGCCCAGGCCAACATGGCCAAGTATCTCGCCGCCAAGGCGTCGTGGGAGGCGGCGAACGCCTGCATCCAGTTCCACGGCGGCTTCGGCTTCGCCTGCGAGTACGACGTCGAGCGCAAGTTCCGCGAGACGCGTCTCTACCAGGTCGCGCCGATCTCCACGAACCTGATCCTGTCCTACGTCGCCGAGCACATCCTCGGCCTGCCGAGGTCGTTCTGATGGGTACCGGGCTTCCCCTCGAAGGGCTCGTCGTCGTCGCCATCGAGCAGGCGGTCGCGGCGCCGTTCTGCACCGCCCGCCTCGCCGATGCCGGCGCCCGGGTGATCAAGATCGAGCGGCCGGAGGGCGATTTCGCCCGCGGCTACGACGACGTCGTGGCCGGCCAGCAGAGCAGCTACTTCGTCTGGCTCAACCGCGGCAAGGAGAGCCTGGTCCTCGACCTCGCGAGCGAGACCGGCAAGCAGAGCTTGCGCGACCTGCTCGGCACGGCGGACGTGCTGGTCCAGAATCTGAAGCCGGGCGCGCTCGACCGACTCGGCTTCGGGATCGAGTCCTTGCGCCGCGAGCATCCCCGCCTGATCGCCTGCTCGATCAACGGCTACGGCGAGTCCGGCCCCCTGGCCGAGCGCAAGGCCTACGACCTGCTGATTCAGGCCGAGTCGGGCCTGTCCTCGATCACCGGCGGGCCGGAGGAGCCGGCGCGGGTCGGCATCTCGCTCGTCGACATCGCCACCGGGGCGACCGCCCATGCGGCGATCCTGGAGGCGCTGATCGGGCGGTCGATCAGCGGCCGGGGCGCGGCGATCAGCATCTCGATGTTCGACGTGATGGCGGACTGGCTGACGGTGCCGCTCCTCCATCACGAGGGCGGCCGTTCGCCGAAGCGCATCGGCCTCGCCCATCCCTCCATCGCGCCCTACGGGGTGTTTCGGACCCGCGAGGGCAAGCCGATCCTGATCTCGATCCAGAGCGATCGGGAATGGGCCAAGTTCGCCGCCGAGTTCCTGCGCGATCCGACGCTCGCGCGCGATCCGCGCTTCGCGACGAACGTCGCCCGGGTGGCGAATCGGGCTGAGACAGACGGGCTGGTGGCGGCGGCCTTCGCGGCGCTCGACGCAAGTGGGGCCGAGGAGCGCCTGTTGCGGGCCGACGTGGCCTTCGCCTCGGTCAACGACATGGCCGGCCTCTCGGGCCATCCGCACCTGCGGCGCATCACGGTCGAGACCCCGGCGGGCCCGGTCTCCTACCCGGCCCCGGCGCCGATCGTCGACGGGCCGCCCCGCACCTATGGTCCCGTCCCGGCGCTCGGCGGCAGCCGGGCGGCCGCCGCTGCGGCCCCGCAGGAGGATGCGTGATGGCCCGGCCCGAATCCCTCGATCTCGCGCATCTGCGCTCCTGGATCGGGCGCGAGGAAACGGCGGAGGACGTGGTCACACCGATCCTGGCCGAACGGTTCCACGGCACGCTCGATCTCGCCGGCCCCGCGCCCCGGGCGCGCGAGGCGGTGCCCCGGCTGATCCATTACGGCCTGACGCAAGCTGCGGTGCCGACCGCGGGGCTGGGGCCGGACGGCCACCCGGCCCGGGGCGGCTTCCTGCCGCCAGTGCCCCTGCCCCGGCGCATGTTTGCCGGCAGCACCCTCGCCTTCCAGGGCGACCTGCGCGTCGGGGATGCCGTGCGGCGCGTCTCGCGCATCGCCGACGTGACGCTCAAGGAGGGCCGCACCGGGCCGCTTCTCTTCGTTGCAGTCGAGAATCGGATCGAGGGCAACGGGGAGACGGTGCTGGAGGAGCAGCAGGACATCGTCTATCGCGGCCTCGACGCGGGCGGTGCCGCCAAGGCTCCCTTCCCTGCGCCGCAGGGCCGGTGGAGCGAGACCCTGAGTGCGTCCGAGCCGCTGCTGTTCCGCTACTCGGCCCTCACCTTCAACAGCCACCGCATCCACTACGATCGCCGCTACGCCATGGAGGTGGAGGGGTATCGCGGGCTCGTCGTGCACGGGCCGCTCCAGGCGACGCTGCTTCTCGGCTTCGCCGCCCGGCTGCGCAGCGCCCCGCCGTCCCGGTTCTCGTTCCGCAGCCTGTCCACCCTGTTCAACGGCGAGCCGATCGTCCTGCACGCCGAGGAGGACGGCGACGGGCTGAAGCTGTGGACCGCCCATGAAGGCGGCCCCGTCGCGATGGCCGCGCAGGCGGCGTGGACGTGAGGGAGCCTGCCGGAGCCGGTCCGGCAGCGATGTCTTTTCCACTCGATGCGCCCCCTGACGCTACGTCCGGGTTGCTGCGATGATCGACAGCGATCACCGGAAGAATGAAGCCCGCCATGACCTTCGCCAGCTCCGTTCCGCTGCTGTTCCTGCCGGGGCTTCTCAACGATGCGGTTCTCTGGCGCGCCCAGATCACGGCGCTGGCGGACCTCGCCGCCGCCGCGGTGGCCGACCTGACCCTGGACAATACCATCGCGGATATGGCGCGGCGGACCTTGGCGGCGGCGCCGCCGCATTTCGCCCTGGTGGCCTTGTCCATGGGCGGCTACGTGGCCTTCGAGATCCTGCGCCAGGCGCCCGAGCGGGTCGCGCGGGTGGCGCTCCTCGACACCTGCGCGGCGCCCGACAGCCCCGAGCGGGCGGCCGAGCGCCGCAAGGGGATGGCTTCGCTCAGGGTCGGGCGCTTCGCGGGCGTCACGAACCGGCTGCTGCCGCAGCTCGTCCACGCCTCCCACGTGCAGGGGCCGGTCGGCACCGCCGTGAAGGCGATGGCGGAGCGGGTGGGAGGCGAGGCGTTCCTGCGCCAGCAGCAGGCGATCCTCGACCGCCCCGACAGCCGGCCGACCCTGTCGCGGATCACGGTTCCGACCCTGGTGGCGGTGGGCGAGAACGACGTGCTGACGCCGGTCGACGATGCCCGCGAGATCCATGCGGGCATCGCCGGCTCGCGCCTGCACGTGTTCAGCGCCTGCGGTCACCTGCCCCCGCTCGAACGGCCCGACGAGACGAGCGCCCTGCTGCGGGAGTGGTTCGAGGCGAGCTAGAGTATTGTCCGACAACAAGAGGATCACGCGATGGCCGATACCCCCCACCCGCTCGCTCCGCTGGTCGATCCCGCGGTGCTGGCGATGTTCCGCGGTGTCGCGACCGCCACGATCAGCGACAATCTCGACCGTTTGCCGGGCCTGGTCGGCCTGCGCGCCTTTCACCGCTCGGGCGCGCTCCTCGGCAGCGCTCTGACGGTCCGCGTCCGGGCCGGCGACAACCTCGCCATCCATCAGGCGCTCAACCTCGCCCGTCCCAGCGAAGTGATCGTGGTCGATGGCGGCGGCGACACCAGCCGCGCCCTGGTGGGCGACATCATGAAGGCCATCGCGGAGAGAAGCGGCGTGGCGGGCTTCGTCATCGACGGCGCCATCCGCGACTCCGCGGCCTTCGCGGCCTCGGACTTTCCCTGCTACGCGCGGGCCGCGATCCATCGCGGCCCCTACAAGACGGGGCCGGGCGCGATCAACGTGCCGGTCTGCATCGGCGGGTGGATTGTCCATCCCGGCGATATCGTCGTCGGGGACGACGATGGCGTCGTGACCTTCTCTCCCGAGATCGCGCCCCGGCTGATCGATGCCGTCCGGGCTCAGGAGGCCCGCGAGGCGGAGGTCATGCGGATGATCCGGGAAGGCCGATACGACGGCCGCTACGGCAAGACGTCCAAATAATCGATTTCGCTGCCTGAGACCGGCACGTGAAGACGCTTGAACTCTCTGCCACTCGGCGAAAAGGAGCGACGATGCGCATTTTCGGCATGATTCTCGCAATGGCCCTCGCGATGCCCGTCGCGGCAGCCCCCACGGGAGCCGGCGAGCTGACCGGCACCCTGAAGAAGATCAAGGATTCCAACCGGATCGTGCTCGGCGTCCGGGACGGCGGCCCTCCCTTCAGCTACATCGACAATGATCAGAAATACGTCGGCTACACGATCGACATCTGTGACAAGATCATCGATGCCATCAAGAAGGAGATCAATGCTCCGACCCTTCAGGTCGAGATGAACCCGGTGACGTCGTCGACGCGCATTCCGCTGATGACGAACGGGACCATCGATCTCGAATGCGGCTCGACGACGAACAATCCGGAGCGGCAGAAGCAGGTGACGTTCACCAACGCGCATTTCGTCACGACCAGCCGGTTCGCGTCGAAGAAAGCTCAGAACATCAACAAGATCGATGACCTGAAGGGCAAGACGGTCGTCTCGGTGGCGGGATCGACGAATCTCGTCCAGATCAACAAGGTGAACAGCGAGCGCAAGCTCGGCCTGACGATCCAGGCGGCGAAGGACACCGTCGAGGCCTTCCTGCTGCTGGAGACCGACCGGGCGGCCGCGTTCGTGATGGACGACGTGCAGCTCAGCATCCTGATCGCCCTGTCGAAGGACCCCGCCGCCTACACGATCAGCGAGGATGCCTTCGCGCTGCCGGAGCCGTACGGGATCATGCTGCGGCGCAACGACGAGCCGTTCAAGGCCGTCGTGGACCGCGCCACGGCCGATCTTTACCGCAGTCCCGAGATCGCCGCGATTTACAAGAAATGGTTCGAATCGCCGGTCCCGCCCAAGGGCATCAACTATCGCTTCCCGATGCCGGCGGAGCTCCGGCGGGCCTTCGAGCATCCGACCGACAGCCCCGATCCGGCAAGCTACAAGAGCTGAGCGCGCGCCTGGCAAGCAGGCATGACGCGGGGCTACTGCCCCGCGTCATGCCTGAATAGAAACTCATACGGTTTCCGATTGATCCGTTCCGAGACGAGAGGGCGCGGGAAGCGCGGGATCCCCTCTCCCGTGCGGGAGAGGGGTAGGGGTGAGGGCCCAGATGGTTCAGCAAGAAGACTGAGCCGTGCCGCTGTCAGCGCGACGCTCAGTGCTTTGTTCTGAAGCGTAGCACCCTCACCCCCTGCCCCTCTCCCACTCGGGAGAGGGGCTCCCCGCGCGTCCTCGTCTCGGAGCAGATCAACCGGAAGCCATATGATATCTGATCATCAGCCTTCGCGATCGAGCTGCCGCCACCCCTTCGAGCCCCGGAACGCCCCGTGACCGTCCTTCTGCCCGCCGCCGACGCCGCCTCCGCCTGCCCGATCTGGTGCGTTGCGGCCGAGGATTGGCCCGCCCTCGCCGAGACCCTGCCCGCCCCGGCCGCCGCCTTCGCGCGGGCGACGGGGTTCGCGGGCAAGCCCGGCACGCATGGCCTGCTGCCCGACGCGGCGGGCGGTCTCGCGGGGGTGGTGTTCGGCATCGATCCGCAGGGCGATCCCTTCGCGGTGGGCAAGCTCGCCGACGTCCTGCCCGAGGGCCTCTACCGCTTCGCCGCCCCGCCGCCGGATCCCGCCCTGGCGGCCCTCGCTTGGCGGCTGTCCGCCTACCGCTTCACCCGCTACCGCGACCGCCCGGCGCCCTCCGCCCGGCTGGTCGTGCCGGACGGCGTCGATCCGGCCGAGATCGGCCGCATCGGCGATGCGGTGACGGCCGGGCGCCACCTCGTCAACACGCCGGCCAACGATCTCGGCCCGGCCGAGATCGAGACCGCGGTGCGGACGCTGGCCGAGCGCTGCGGGGCCGCCTGCGCGGTCGTCTCGGGCGAGGCGCTGGAGCGCGACTTCCCGATGATCGCCGCGGTTGGCCGGGCTTCGGACCGGGCGCCGCGCCTCATCGACCTGACCTGGGGCGACACCGCCGCCCCCAGGGTGACGCTCGTCGGCAAGGGGGTCGCCTTCGACACCGGCGGCCTCGACATCAAGCCCTCCGCCGCGATGCTCCTGATGAAGAAGGACATGGCGGGCGCCGCCGCGGCGCTCGCCGCCGCCGAGATGGTGATGGGAGCGGGCTTGGCGGTACGCCTGCGGGTCCTCGTGCCCGCGGTCGAGAACGCGATCTCGGGCAGCGCCTTCCGGCCCGGCGACGTGCTGCGGAGCCGGCGGGGCCTGACGGTCGAGATCGGCAACACCGATGCGGAGGGGCGCCTCATCCTGGCCGATGCGCTCGCGCTCGCCGACGAGGAGAGCCCGGACCTGCTCATCGATTTCGCGACGCTGACGGGCGCCGCCCGGGTGGCGCTCGGCCCGGACCTTCCGGCCCTGTTCACGGAGGACGACGCCCTCGCCGCCGCGATGGCGGAGGCGGGCCGCGCCGTGAACGATCCGGTCTGGCGCATGCCCCTGTGGGCGCCCTATGCGAGCCTCCTCGACTCGAAGGTCGCCGACCTCAACCACGTCTCGAGCGGCCCCTTCGCGGGGGCGGTCTCGGCCGCCCTGTTCCTGCGCCGCTTCGCGCCGGCGGCGAAGGCCCATGCCCATCTCGACCTCTACGGCTGGAACCCGAGCACCAAGCCCGGACGGCCGGAGGGCGGCGAGGTGCAGACCGCGCGGCTCGTCTACGAATTGCTGAAGCGGCGCTACATCTGATCCAAAATCCGATGGCTTGCTTTGCCAAGCGGATGTCGGCTTTGCTTAAGGGGGCGCAGAGCTCTGCTCCGCCCCTTCCCGCCCCTTTCCCGGACGACTGCAGCGCCAGCGGAAGGAGATCCGGGAACCAGCACAAGGACGTGCCGCGAAGCGGCTCCGATTGCTGAACCGTCTCCACCCTCACGCGCGATCTTCGATCGCCTACCCCTCTCCCATCCGGGAGAGGGGATCCCGCGCGCCGTCAGCGGCGCAGGATCTTGGTGACGATCCGGCCGACGAGCGTGCTCGAATCCTGGTTGCGGTAGTCGTGACGGTCGCCGGGGCGGGCGTTTGGGTCGTCGTTGCCCAGGATCTTGGTCACGATGCGGCCGATCAAGCTCATGGGGATCCCCTTCGGCTGGCGGGCGCCGGGCGCCCTGTCTGTCGTCTCAACGAGGGACAGGCTCAGCCGTTCCGCCCCCTACGGCGTCAGACCCATTGCGCCATCGCCTCGAAGACCAGGGCGTGGCGCGCGGCCAACGCGTCGATATCCGCCGCGTAGCCGCCGCCGATCACCGCGGCGAGCGGGATGCCGCGGCGGCGCGTCTCGCCGATCACGTGGCGGTCGCGGGCGGCGAGGCCCGCATCGGTGAGCGCGAGGCGCCCGAGGCGGTCGTCGCGGTGCGGGTCGACGCCGGCATTGTAGAAGACGAGATCGGGCGCGAGCGCGTCGAGGAGGCGCGGCACGTGCTGATGCAGCACCGCCAGATAGCCGTCGTCGTCGAGCCCGTCCGGCAGGCCGATATCGAGGTCGCCCGGCACCTTGTCGGCCGGATAGTTCTTCTCGCCGTGCATCGAGAAGGTGAAGAGGTCGGGCTCGGCCGCGAGGCAATCCGCGGTGCCGTCGCCCTGGTGCACGTCGAGATCGATGATCAGCGCGCGGCGGATCGTGCCCTCCCGGTGGAGCGCCAGCGCCGCCACCGCCACGTCGTTGAAGACGCAGAATCCTCCGCCCCGGGCCCGCCGCCCGTGATGGCTGCCCCCGGCGGTGCTGCCCGCGAGCCCGCCCGCCAGCGCGAGGCGGGCGGCGAGCAGCGTGCCGCCCGCCGAGGCGAGGGCGCGCCGTGCCACGCCCGCATCGACGGGCAGGCCGATCGCCGTCTCGATCGCGCGCGGAACGGTGCCGGTCAGCACCTGCTCGACATAAAAAGGGTCATGGGCGAGCGCCACGGTGCCGGCACCGGCCGGCTCCGGCCGCGCGAAGCCGTTCGGCACCAGCCCGCGCTCGACCAGGATCTCGGCGAGCCGCCCGTATTTGCGCATCGGGAAGCGATGGCCGTCCGGCAGTCCGGCCTCATAGGCCGGATGGAACACGACCGGCAGCATGGGATCTCCTCCGGACCGATATGGGCACGCGCTCCACACCCGAAGCGCGACCGCACGCCGCAAGGCCCCCATTCCGGGGTTGAGTTGCGGCCACGTTTCCTCCCAATGTGACACACGCTGCGCTCCGGCGTGGACACGGTTTGAACACGAACCTCGCCGACCCTAGCGGCAGGAGGCCGACCTAAGGGAAGGCGGGAGTAACGGGCAGCCGGGGGCATGCCGGGCAAGAGACGGATGGCGCAGAGCGCGCGGGCAGCGCGCTGCCTTGGGGTGAGGAGCAGGCCGGGGGCGCTCGCGCTCGTCGCCTGCTTGATGGGCGTGCCGGAGGCGCGCGCCTTCGATCTGTTCGGCCTGTTCGGCCGCGAGGAGGCGCCCCCGGCGCCGCGCCCGGACGCCCTGCCCTATGCGGTGCGCCTCCAGGGCGTCGAGGATGACGACCTCCTGTCCGCCCTCCAGGACGCCTCCACTCTCTACCGCCTGCGGGGCGAGCCGCCGCCGGACGGCGAGGGCCTGCTGCGCCGGGCCGAGGCCGACGCCACCCGGCTCGTCGATGCGCTGTGGGGCTACGGCTATTATTCCGGGACGGTCGCATTCCGCATCGAGGATGTCGTGCTGGGCGGCGACGCCGCCGCGCGGGCGGCCGTGCGCGCCGCCGAGGCGACCCGCAACCGGCGCCTTGTGGCGGTCCGCATCAGCGTCGAGCAGGGACCGCTCTACCGTCTGCGCCGCATCGCCGTGCGGGACGCCTCCGGCCGGCCCCTTGACCTCCCGGCCCGCCTCACCCGGGTCGGCGACGACGAGCCGGCCCGCTCCGCCACTGTGCTCGCCCGCGAGGCGCGAATCATCGACCAGCTCCGGGCGCAGGGCCATCCCTTCGCCAAGGTGGTGCGGCGCGAGCCCGTCGTGGACCATGCCGACCGCGCCATGGACGTGGCCTTCACGGTCGATCCCGGACCGAAGGCGGCGCTCGGCGCCGTGGCGGTGCGCGGCACGAGCAGCCTCGACCCGGCGGTGGTGCGCTCCTTCATCTACGCCGAGCCGGGCGATCCCTACTCGCCCGAGGCGATCGCGGGCATCCGCCGCTCGGTCACGCGGGTCGAGGCGCTGGGCGGCGTGCGGGTGCGCGAGGGAGAGGCGCTCGATCCGGACGGCAGGCTGCCGGTCTTCGTCGACATCACCGAGCGGGCGCCGAACCTGCTCGGCGTCTCGGCCCGCTACTCCACGGTCGATGGGCCCGGTGTCAGAGGCTACTGGGCGAACCGCAACCTGTTCGGCGGCGGCGAGTCCCTGCGCATCGACGCGGATCTCTCCTATCTGGGCCTCGGCCAGGATTATTACGCGCGCCGCCGCAAGCTCGCGGGCATCGAGACCAACGGGCTCGGCGGGCGGCTTGCCGCGACCTTCGTGAAGCCCGCCCTGTTCGGGACCCGCAACGACCTCCTGGCCGGGGCCTTCATCGGCCGCGAGGTGCAGCAATCCTATCTCAGCGACGCGGCCGGCGGCACCGTCGCGCTCCGCCACCGCTTCAGCGACACGTTCTCGGTGCAGGCCGGCATCGAGGGGCAGGTCGGCTATGCGCGCGACGTGCTGGGCCGGGTGGATTACCGCCTGATCGGCCTGCCCGTCTCGGTCTCCTACGATTCGACCGACAATCCGCTCGATCCGACCAGGGGCATCCGCCTCACCGCCTCGGCCACCCCCTATCCGAGCTTCCTCGGCTCGGATCCGGGCCTCTTCGTCGCCAAGGCGCAGGGCTCGACCTACTACGCCCTCGACGAGGACGCGAACACCATCCTCGCCGCCCGGCTCGGCTTCGGCTCGATCAGCGGGGCGGGCCTCGCCGAGATTCCGGCGTCCCTCCGCTTCTTTGCGGGCGGCGGCGGGTCGATCCGCGGCTATGCCTACCGCACGGTCGGGCCGATCGGCCCGTTCCAGCTGCCGATCGGCGGGCGCTCGCTCCTCGAAGGCTCGGTCGAGGCGCGCATCAAGATCACGGACACGATCGGCATCGTGCCGTTCCTCGATGCCGGCACCGCCTTCGCGTCGAGCCTGCCGGATTTCGACGAGCCCATCCGCTACGCGGCCGGCCTGGGGCTTCGCTACTACACCGGCTTCGGCCCGATCCGGGTCGACCTCGCGGTGCCGCTGAACCCCGACAAGGCGCTCAAGCAGCCGCCGGTCGCCCTCTACATCAGCATCGGGCAGGCCTTCTGATGACGGACGGCGTGAAGGAACGGGCGGCCTTCCCTGGCAAGGCCATCCACACCGCCGGCTCAGCCGCGGGCAGCGCCGAGAACCCCTCTCCCGTGCGGGAGAGGGGCAGGGGTGAGGGACCTCAGGCGTCCGCAAGAAAACTGAACCGTGCCGCTGTCAGCACAACGCTTAGTGATTCATGGCGGGAGGGTCCGGGGCCCTCACGCGCGATCTTCGATCGCCTGCCCCTCTCCCGCACGGGAGAGGGGTTCCCGCGCTGCCCGCGGCTGAGCCGGAGCCGCGCCGCCCAGGCCGCGGCGGCGCTCGCCCTCCTCCTGTTCGGCCTCGTCTGGCTCGGCCACACCGCCGCGAGCGTCGCGGCGGAGGGCGAGACCACAATGCTCGGCAGCCTGCTCTCGCGGGCGCTGTCGACGCCGGCCTCGCGGGTCTCGATCGGCGCCGTCGACGGCGCCCTCTCCTCCGATGCCACCATCCGCGACGTGTCGATCGCGGATCGCGAGGGGGTCTGGCTGCGCCTCGACCGCGCCCGGCTGATCTGGCGGCGCACCGCTCTCCTCTCCCGGCGGCTCGAGATCGACCGGCTGGAGATCGGACGTCTGGAACTGCTCCGCCGGCCCCTCCCCAATCCGGTCGCGACCACGTCGACGGACGACCCGATCCTGCCCGAGCTTCCGGTCAAGGTCGAGGTGAAGGCCTTCGCCCTCGACGAACTCGCCCTCGGCGAGGCGGTGCTGGGGCAGGCGGCGCGGCTCGCGGGCGCAGGCCAGGCCAAGCTCGGCGATCCGAGCGAGGGGCTCGACCTGTCCCTCGGCATCCGCCGGCTCGACCGGCCGGGCAATGCCACGCTCAAGCTCGCCTACGTGCCGGAGGGGCAGCGGCTGGAGCTGAAGCTCGCCCATGACGAGCCCGAGGGCGGCCTCGTCGCGCGGGCCGCGAACCTGCCGGGCCTGCCGCCCGTCACCCTCGACCTCGACGGGCGCGGCCCCCTCGACGCCTTCGCGGCGAGCCTCGCCTTCCGGGCTGGCGACGATATCGGCGCCGAGGGCAAGGCGCGCATCGACCGGGTGGCGCGGGAGCGGCGCATGAGCCTCGATCTCGCCTCGCGGATCGAGGGCCTCGTGCCGGGCCCCGCTGCGGCGGTCTTCGCCGGCACGACCCGCCTCGACGGATCGCTGCGCTTCGGCGACGACGGCTCCTACCGGTTCGAACGCTTCGACCTGACCTCGCGCACGGCGCGGCTCACCCTCGCGGGCGGCCTCGACGCGGCCCGGACCCTCGACCTGACGGTCGCGGCCCGGGCCCTGCCGACCGAGGGCGGCGTCACCCGCGCGGGCGCGGGCGAGATCGAGGCGCTCACCTTCGACGGCAGCATCACCGGCCCCCTCGCCGCGCCCCGAATGCAGGGGCGGCTGCGGGCGGCGGGCCTGCGCACCGCCGACAGCCGGCTCGCCCGGATCAGCGCCGACCTCTCGGCCGAGCCGCTGCCGAAAACCCCGGGGGGCCAGGGGGCCCCTGAGGGCCAGCCCTTCCGCCTCGCCGCCGATGCGGCGGTCGAGGGGCTGCACCTCGCCGATCCGGCCCTGCGGCGCGCCATCGGGGCGCAAGCGCGCTTCACCTTACGCGGAGAACTCCGCCCGGACGGCGTCGCCGATCTCTCCGAGCTCACCCTCGAGGCGCCGCAGGCGGGCCTGCGCTATGCCGGCCGCCTCGGCCGCAGCGAGGTGGCCGGCACCCTGCGGGCGGAGCTGCGGGACCTCTCGGCCTTCTCGCTCCTGGCGGGCCGGCCTCTGGCCGGGCGCCTCACCGCCTCGGCACTGCTCGCCGGCGATCCCACCCGGACCGGCGTCTCGGCCGAGGTCGAGGCGGCGGGCGAACGCCTCGCCCTCGGCACCCCCGCCCTCGACCGCACGCTCGGCCCCACGCCGCGCTTTACCGGGCGGCTGACCCGCCTGCCGGACGGCTACGCGGTGGAGCGCGCCCGCTTCACCGGCACGGCCGTGACCGGGAGCGCGCAGGGCCGCGCCACCCTGGCCCAGGCCGATCTCTCCGCACGCCTCGACCTGTCGGATCTCGCCACCCTCGATCCCGACCTCGCCGGGCGCGCGGGCCTGACCGCCACCCTCACGGGCTCCCTGGAGCGCCCGGACCTCGCGCTCGCGCTCGCCGCGCCCGACGCCAAGGCCCTCGGCCGCCCCCTGCGCGACCTCGCAGCCGAGGCGATGCTGCGCGACGTGACCGGGCATCTCAATGGCACCTTAAGCCTCGCCGGCCGGGTCGACGGCAAGTCCCTCACCGGCGAGGCCCACCTCGCCCGCCGGCGCGGCGACTGGGTCCTCGACCGGCTGGCCTTCGGGCTCGGCTCGGTGGCGCTGCAGGGCAGCGCCGCGATCGCGGCGGAGAGCGGCCTCGCCGAGGCCGACCTGTCACTGCAGGCGGGCAACCTCGACGACCTCTCGGCGCTGGCCCTCACGCGGCTCGCCGGCCGGCTCGACGCCGCCATCGCGCTCGACCGGCGGGAGGGCAAGCAGGGCGCGCGGATCCGGGCGACCGGAGAGGGCCTGCGCGGCGCCGGCCTCGCGCTGGCGCGGCTCGACGCCGATCTCGCTGGCTCCGACCTCGCCGCCGCGCCCCGCCTCCAGGGCCGGCTCAATGCCGACCGGCTCCTGGCCGCGGGCGAGACCATCGACAGCCTCCGCTTCGAGGCCGTGCCCGCCGGGGATGCGAGCGACCTGACCCTGCAGGCCCGCGCCCGGGGTTTTTCCCTCGACGGCGCCGGGCGGCTGGTGGCGGGCGCGAAGCCCCGGCTCGACCTCGCCCGGTTCGCGGCCGTGCGCGGCGCCGACCGCCTCGCGCTGGCGGGACCCGCGACCCTCGCCCTCGATGGGCAGGACCTCGTGGTGGAGCGCCTCGCCGTCGCGGCGGGGCCGGGCCGCGCGAGCCTCGACGGGCGCCTGGGCTCGCGGCTCGACCTGCGGCTCGCCCTCGCGGGGGTGCCGCTCTCGCTGGCGCGGCTCGCCGATCCGCGCCTCTCGCTCGCCGGGACCCTCGACGGAGAGGCGGCGCTCGCCGGGCCCCGGGCGAGCCCGGAGGGGCGCTACAGCCTGCGGGTCGCACGCCTGGTGACGCCCGAGACCCGCTCGGCCGGCCTGCCGCCCATCGACGCGCGCGTTCAGGGCCCGATCCGCGACGGGCGGGCCGGCCTCGACGGCACGATCACGGCGGGGCGCGGGATGCAGCTCACCCTGGGCGGCTCGGTGCCGGTGGAGACCGGCGGCGCGCTCGCGCTCTCGGCCCGCGGCAGCCTCGATGCGGCGCTCGCCAACACGCTGCTTGCCACCTCCGGCCAGCGCCTGTCCGGCCGCATCACCCTCGACGGAGAGGTGACCGGCCCCGTGGCGGCGCCCCGGGTCGGCGGCAGCGCGACGCTTGCCGGCGGCAGCTTCACCGACCCGCTCCAGGGCATCCGCCTCACCGACATCCAGGGCCGGGTCAGCGGCCGGGGCGACACGCTGGTGATCGAACGCCTCACCGCCGCGACCCGCAACGGCGGGACGCTGCGGGCGGAGGGACGGGTCGCGGTGGCGCCCGCGCAAGGGTTCCCGGGGTCGCTGACCATCCGGGCGGACCGGGCCGAGCTGGTGTCGAGCCCGCTGATGACCGCCGTGACGGGCCTCGACCTCGCGCTCTCGGGCCCCCTCGCGCGCACACCCCGGATCAGCGGCCGGGTGGACGTGGTCTCGCTGGAGGTCGGCATCCCCGACCGCCTGCCCGCGACCGTCCAGCCCCTGCCGGGGATCCGGCACGTCAACGTGCCGGAGGCCGATCGCCGGCGGCTCGCCGCCCGGACGCGGCAGCAGGCCAAGGCCGGACGCAAGGCGGCGCCCTTCGACGCCACCCTCGACATCACGGTGAACGCCCCGGGCCGGATCGTGGTGCGCGGTCGGGGCGTCGATGCCGAGCTCGGCGGGGCGCTGCGGCTCACCGGCAGCTCGCGGGCTCCGGTGGCGCAGGGAGGCTTCGCGATGCGCCGCGGCCGGATCCAGATCGTCGGCCAGCGCCTCGACTTCAACCGCGGCCGCGTCAGCTTCGCGGGCGACCTCACGGCGCCGGACCTCGACTTCGAGGCCCAGACCCAGGCCGGCGACGTGACGGCCCGCATCGCCGTCAACGGTCCGGCGGACCGACCGGCCTTCGTGCTCAATTCCGAGCCGCCCCTGCCGCAGGACGAGGTGCTGTCGCGCCTCCTGTTCAAGAAGGCCTCGGGCGGGCTCTCGCCCTTCCAGGCCCTGCAACTGGCGCAGGGCGTGGCGCAGCTTTCGGGAGGCGCGGGCGGCCCCGACGTGTTCGAGAGCGCCCGCAAGGGCCTCGGCCTCGACAGCCTCGACGTCCAGGCCGGGGCGAAGGGCGGCGCGGCGGTCGGGCTGTCGCGGGCGCTCGGCGACAGGCTCTCGGTCGGCGCCCGGGCCGGCACCCGCCCGGAGGACAGCGCCGCCACCATCACCTACGACGTGACCGGCCGCATCAAGGTGCAGGGGGAGGCCGGCGCCGACGGCCGCACCGCCATCGGCGTCGGGGCGGAATGGGAGTATTGATCCGGCCTCCGGTTGAGCTTTTCGAGACGAGTCTACGCGGAGAACCCCTTTCCCGTGCGGGAGAGGGGCAGGCGCTCAATCCTGCAACCCTGCCGGTCCTCGTCCACGCTACCGCGTGGCCGATCCGGCTCTCCGCTCCTGCTTTGGGCTGCGCCCATCAATAGCCGCCCCGAAACCTGCCGTCGTCCGGTGAACGGCGGCCAGGGGTGGTAGGCTGTCATCTGTTGTGGATGCCAGAATACAGGCGAAAATTTCGTCTAGCGCTTTGCTTTAAAAGTGATTTTGCGCTAAAATAGCGCGTTCCACAAGGCCATGGCAGCCGCTTTCAGGAGATCGTAAATGAAGCTTGCAACCAAGTTAGAAGATATATCCAGGTATATTTTTGAATTTATTACTTTCGAATGGTTTGATTTTGCTTGGCGTAAAATTTCGTGCTCAGCACTTGCTCGCGAGCACCATATTTTTACTTAAAGGTCAATGGCTTACAGCTTGTCTTACGCTGTGGCTCGCGCCTGACGTGGAACATGCCACATCCGCTCGGCAGGGCCGAGCTGCGCCCCCCACTCATCGCTATGTCGGATTTCCTTTGCGCTTATGTACATAATTATGTACATTTGAGCCATGGGAGAGAATGAGCGCACGGTTTGGGACGACCCCAAAAACGATAAGAACATCCAAGATCGTAAGATCGACTTTGCGGACCTTGATGACGCTTTTGATGGGCGCTTCTCCCTTGTGACCGAAGACAAAAGACGGGACTATGGCGAACAACGGTTCAACATGCTGGTTGAATTTCATGGAGTGATCTTGAATATCACGTTCACCATGCGCCCGCCCAAGCACCGGATTATTTCGGCCCGCGTTGCGAGCCGGAAAGAAAGGAGGACGTACCATGCCAAGCAGCAAACCAGCTAAGGCCACGACCGGCCGCACGGATTGGGCGGCACTCCGCGCTATGTCCGAGGACGAGATCGAACGCATCGCCGCCGAGGACGAGGACAACCCGGCCACGGACGAAGCCCATTGGGCTGAGGCGACCGTAGGCCTGCCGCCCGGCAAGACCTCGATCCACGCGAGCTTCGATCGGGACGTGGTGGACTTCTTCAAGCGCGGCGGCCGGGGCTATCAGACCCGCATGAACGCCGTCCTGCGGCGCTACATGGAAGCCCAGCAAGCCAAGAAAGCTTAACCGCTAACGACACCGACCAGAGCGCCCCCCGCCGGGGGCGTTTCTGCGTGGGGGCGTCCCTTCCAGCTCATGCCCTCCGCTGCCAGGCGGATCAGGCGCCGCGCCGCGCCGTCAGCAGCGAGGCGATCAGCACGCTCACCGCCACCGTGGCGATGAGGAGCGTCGAGATCGCGTTGATCTGCGGCGTCACGCCGAGCCGCACCTGGCTGTAGAGACGCATCGGCAGGGTGGTGGCGCCCGGGCCCGAGACGAAGCTCGCGATCACGAGATCGTCCATCGACAGCGTGAAGGCGAGCAGGAACCCCGCCACGATGGCCGGCAGGAGCAGCGGCAGGGTCACGGTGCGCAGGATCGTGGCGGGCGGCGCGCCGAGATCGGCGGCGGCCTCGATCAGCGAGCGATCGAGGCCGCGCAGCCGCGCCTGCACCACCACGGTGACGAAGCAGAGCGTGAAGGTCGTGTGCGCCGCCACGATGGTCCAGAGGCCCCGGTCGATCCCGAGCGCCACGAACAGCAGCAGCAGGGAGAGCCCGATGATGACCTCCGGCATCACCATCGGGGCGACGAGGAGGCCGGAGAACAGGGTGCGGCCGGGAAAGCCGCCGCGCCGGTCGAGGGCGAGGGCCGCAAGCGTGCCGAGCATTGTGGCGAGGCTCGCCGAGGCGAAGGCGACCTTCAGCGTCGTCAGCGTCGCCTCGATGAGCGGCCCGTCCGCCGCGAGGTTGGCGTACCAGCGGGTCGAGAACCCGCCCCAGACCGTGACCAGCCGCGAATCGTTGAAGGAATAGACGATGAGCAGCAGGATCGGCCCGTACAGGAAGGCGAAGCCGAGGAGCAGCGCCGCCAGCGCCAGCGGGTGCAGGCGCGGGCTCACCGGGGCCGCTCCATCTGGCGGGCCTCCGCCTCGCGGAAGAGCACGACCGGCCCGGCGACGATCAGCAGCATCAGCACCGCTACCGCGGAGGCGAGCGGCCAGTCGCGGTTCGAGAAGAACTCGCTCCACAGGACGCGGCCGAGCATCAGGGTGTCGGGGCCGCCGAGGAGGTCGGGCACGATGAACTCGCCGATGATCGGGATGAAGCAGAGCAGCGCCCCCGCGACGATGCCGGGCGCGGAGAGCGGCAGGGTGACGGTGAGGAAGGCGCGCAGGCGCGTGGCGCCGAGGTCGCGGGCGGCCTCGATCAGGCCGCGGTCGAGCCGCTCCAGCACCGCGTAGAGCGGCAGCACCATGAAGGGCAGGTAGGCATAGACGATGCCGATCAGGATCGCCGCCGGGGTGTTCAGGATCGCGAGCGGCTGCGCGATCAGGCCGAGCCCCAGGAGTACGCTGTTGAGGAGGCCATCCCCCTTCAGGATCGCGATCCAGGCATAGACCCGGATCAGGAAGCTCGTCCAGAACGGGATCACCATCAGGGCGACGAGGAGCGGCTGCAGCCGCTTGGGCGCCCGCGCCATCCCGTAGGCGATCGGATAGCCGACGAGGGCGAGGAGCAGCGTGGCGGCGAGCGCGATGCCGAGCGAGGTGAGCGCCGCATCGAGGTAGAGTGGGTCGGCGGCGAGCGTGCGGTAGTTCTCGAAATCGAGGGCCGCCAGGAAATCGGACCAGCCGGCGACGCCCGCATCCCAGTTCAGCACCGGCGTGTAGGGCGGCAGCGCGGTCGCGGGATCCGACAGGCTGATCTTGAGGACGATCAGGAACGGCAGCCCGAAGAACAGCAGGAGCCAGCCGAAGGGCAGGGCCGGCAGGGCGAGCCGGCGCAGGCGCTCGGCGACGCGCATGCGGGCAGCCCCCATCACGCGGGCACCAGGGCGGCGGCCTCGGGCGGAAAGCCGAGCCGCACGGCGGCGCCGGGCGCGAGCGGGGCGGCGCCGGCCGGCACCGAGGCCCGCCATTCCCGCCCGTCCGCCGTCCGGGCCCGATAGAGGATCTTCTCGCCCAGATAGGCCGCATCGACGACGGTGGCGGAGAGCCCCTCCCCGTCCGTCCGCACGATCACGCGCTCGGGCCGCAGCGCGAGCACGGCCGCATCGCCCTCGGCTCCGGCGCCGTGATGGTCGGTCCCGGCGAGCGGCCCCAGCGGCGTGTCGAGGCGGCGCGCCTCCCCGGCCCCGCCGGGGCCGAGGCGGCCCTCGATCAGGTTCACGTCGCCGAGGAGGCCGGCCACGTAGCGGGTCGCCGGGCGCTCGTAGAGCGTCGGTGCGGGCCCGACCTGGATCAGGCGTCCCCGATCCATCACGCCGATCCGGTCGGCCAGCACCATCGCCTCGGCCGGGTCGTGGGTGACCACCACGAAGGTGGTGCCGAGCTGGCGCTGGATCCCCCGCAGCTCGCCCTGGGTCGCCTCCCGCAAGGTGCGGTCGAGGGCGCCGAGCGGCTCGTCGAGGAGGAGCACCCGGGGCCGCTTGGCGAGGGCCCGGGCGAGCGCCACCCGCTGGCGCTGCCCGCCCGAGAGCCGGTCGGGCCGGCGCGCCGCGAAGCCCTCGAGTTGCACGAGACGCAGCATCGCGGCGACCCGCGCGGCGATCTCCTGTTTCGGCAGCCCCTCCCGGCGCAGCCCATACGCGATGTTGTCCGCGACGCTCATGTGCGGGAAGAGCGCGTAGGACTGGAACATCATGTTCACGGGCCGGCGGTGCGGCGGCACCCCGGCGAGATCCCGTCCGTCGAGGAAGATGCGCCCGCGCGTCGGCTCCTCGAAGCCGGCCAGCATCCGCAGCAGCGTGGACTTGCCGCAGCCCGACGGGCCGAGCAGGCAGAAGAACTCCCCGGCCGCGAGATCGAGGGTCACGTCGTCGACGGCCGGAGCTGCACCGAATAGCTTCGTCACCCCCTCGAAACGCAGATGGTGGGGCGACGGCGAGGAAGCGGCTGAGGCGGGCTGCAAGATCAGAGCGAATCTATCAAAGCCGGAAGCGGGTCGCCCCCTTACAGGCAAGATCCTGCTCGTCCGTCAAGCTGTCCATGCGGACCCTCCTCCGCCGCCTCAGGCCCGCCAGCGCGGGGGCTCCTCGTAGCTGAGGGACTGCACGATCTGCCGGTAGGCGGCCTCCGGGAACGCCTTCAGGGTCTGGGAGCGTAGATTGCCCAGCATGCCGAGCTGCAGGCTGAACCGCGCCGCCACCGCGTCGTCCGGCGCTTCGTAGATCGCGATGAAGTCGTACCGGCCCATCACCAGGAAGAAATGCTGGAAATGTCCGCCCATCTCCGCGAGCATCTTCTTGGCCGCGTCGAGCCGCTGCGGCGAATTCTGGACCGAGCGCGCGCCTTGATCGGTCCAGTTTGCCAGCACGATGTAGGTGGTCATCGCAAGCCTCCGGATCAGAGGGTGACCAAAGCGCAATGGTACATCAGGCGCGCATGAAGTCGAATGCTTTCGTGCCGTCGTCGCCGGAGCTTTAGCCTCCGCTTGCATCATACCAAATACCAACGGCCCAAGATGCGGACGCATCGGGCCGTTGACCCATCTCGAATTTTCGACACCAAGCCAAAGGCTTGGCGACAATTCGAGAGCGGAACCAACGGTCATTCCCAATGATCGTTAGTATCAGTCCGCCGCCCGGCACGTCGTCCCGTTCGTTTCGCGGAGCACTCGCCTGCGGGCTATCTGCCGCCGCAATGCGCAGCGATGATCGAATCGAAGATCCCGATGTGATCGCCCGATACGTCGTAGGGCGAGAAGACGATCTGCTGCTCCGGCACCGCGGAGAAGGTCCTGAACTCCGTCCTCACGCCGAGGGCGCTTCCGACACTGATTTCGCCGCACAGGATGACCGGCGGGCCTTCGATGCGCCGCAGGTTCCGGATGCGGATGGCGGAGGGCTCGTTCGATTCGCTGTTGAGGTTTCGCAGGATCATCGCGAGTTCGTCGCGCGGGATGCGCTCGCCCGAACGGTCCACCACGGACTGGGCCCGCCCCTCTGCGGCGCCCAGGACGAGCGCAGCGCTCAGCACGAGCAGCGTAAAGGCCGGCAGGGTCCTGCGCATGGGCTTCGCCCCTTCCGCATCGCGTCTCTGTGCCGCCACGCGCAACCCCGGAGACGCCAAGTCTCGGACCAAGGTGGGGGGCGGCTCTATCTTGTCCAGTCAACCTGGACGAGCGTATTCGATGGGTGACACGCGACGATTCCGCGCCGGTTATCCTCGATCACCGCGGAGTCCGCACTCTCCTCCCGAGACGTGTCGCGACTTGGCGTCTCTCTCCCGCGCTCCCGCGCGGAGAGAGACGCCCTTCCCGACTTTGAGAGCATGTCTCCGACGACTGGAATGCCGGTTCGTCGCAGATGATGCGGCAGAACCAGAGGTCTAGTGCCCGCCGCCCCCGGCGCCCGGCCGCGGCCGGCGGATCAGCGGCGTCGCGCAGGCCATCGCCAGGAACAGCGCGGTGAGCATCAGGAAAACGTCGGAGAAGCTCATCAGCAGGCCCTGGATGCGCACCGTGCCCATCATGGCCTTGAGCGCCATCCGGTCGGGATCGCCCGCGAGCCCCGCGAAGCCGCGGGCCATGGCGTCGAGGCGCTCCAGCACCATCGGGTTCGTCCAGGTGAAGCGCTCGTGCAGACGGGCGAGATGCAGGTCCCAGCGGTCGTTCAGCGCCGTGTTGATGAGCGCGAGGCCGACCGCGCCGCCGAGATTGCGGGTCAGGTTGTACAGGCCCGAGGCGTTCTTCATCCGGGCCGGCGGCAGCGTGCCGAGGGCGATGTTGTTGATCGGGATCATGCACAGCATGAGCGAGCAGCCGCGCAGCACCTGCGGCCAGAGCAGCTCCCAGAAGTCCCAGTCCTTGGTGAGCCCGGTGACGATGAAGGTGCCGGCCGCGAAGCCCGTGAATCCGACGGCCATCAGGATGCGCGGGTCGACCCGTCCCGAGAGCCGGCCGGCGATCGGAGCGGTGGCGAACATGCAGAGGCCCGAGACGAACATCGTCTCGCCGATCTGCAGCGCCGAGTAGCCGCGCACGCGCCCGAGATAGACCGGGTAGAGGTAGGTCAGCCCGTAGAGGCCGATGCCGAGCACGAAGCTGAAGACGCAGCCGCCCGCGAAGTTGCGGTCCGCGAAGGCGCGCAGGTCCACGATCGGCTGCTCGGCCGTGAAGGCCCGCCAGAAGAAGGCGACCCCCGATACCGCGCAGACGATCGCCGCCACGAACACCGCCTCCTCCTGGAACCAGTCGTGCAGCGGTCCCTCCTCCAGCACGTATTCGAGGCAGCCCAGGAATCCCGCCATGAGGACGAGGCCGGCCCAGTCGAATCGCTTGAGCAGGGCGAGGTTCGGCTGGTCGAAATCGACCAGGGCCCAGGTCGAGACCGTGACGAACAGGCCCGGCACGATGTTGACGAGGAAGAGCCAGTGCCAGTCGAAGAGGTCGGTGAGATAGCCGCCGACGGTCGGGCCGATCGTGGGCGCGAGCGTCGCCACGAGGCCGATCATCGGCGACACGATGGTGCGCTTCGAGGGCGGGAAGATCGTGAAGGCCGAGGCGAAGACGGTCGGGATCATGCCGCCGCCGATGAAGCCCTGGAGGGCGCGCCACAGGATCATCTCGCCGATCGACGAGGAGGTGGCGCACATCAGGCTCATCAGCGTGAAGCCGCCCGCCGAGGCCACGAACATCCAGCGAGTCGAGAGCACCCGCGAGAGCATCCCCGAGAGCGGGATCGAGATCACCTCGGCGATGAGGTAGCTCGTCTGCACCCAGGGGATCTCGTCGGCGGAGGCCGAGAGGCCGGCCTGGATCTCGGCGAGCGAGGCCGAGACGATCTGGATGTCCAGGATCGCCATGAACATCCCGAACACCATGCAGACGAACGCCACCATGCGGCGGCGATCCAGGGGCGGCTCGGCGGCGGCCGGGACCGCGAGGGCGGCGGCCACGGCCCCTACTCCGCGACGCCTGCGGTCCGCACCGGGGCCGCGCCCGAGATCAGGCGCCGGTCCGGCGTCGCGTCCCCGGGTAGGCCGCGGGTGTCGACCCGCGCCACCACCGAAAGGCCGGGGCGCAGCAGGCCCTCGCGGGCGACCTCCGCGGGCACCCGCACCCGCACGGGCAGGCGCTGAACGATCTTGGTGAAGTTGCCCGTGGCATTGTCGGGCGGCAGCAGGCTGAAGACGGAGCCCGAAGCCGGCGACAGGCTCTCGACCGTGCCCAGGATGTCGCGGTCGGGCCAGGCATCGACCCGGATATGCACCGGCTGGCCGACCCGCATGCGGGCGAGCTGGGTCTCCTTGAAATTCGCATCGACCCGCACGCTCTCCAGCGGCACCAGGGCGGCGATGCGCGAGCCCGGGGCGACGTAGGCGCCCGCCTCCACGGCCTTGTTGCCGATCACCCCGTCGAAGGGCGCCCGCAGCACCGTGAAGGAGAGGTCGCGCGCGGCGCGGTCCGCGGCCGTCCCGAGCTCGGCCGCGAGGCTCTCGGCCTCCTTTGCCTGCGCCTCCAGCACCGCCACATTGGCCTTGGCGGCGAGGAGCTGGGCTTCCGCGGCCTTGACGTTGGCCTCCGAGCGGTCCCGGTCGGCCCGGGCCTGCTCCAGCCGCGCGCGGGCGGCGAATTCGGACTGGGCGAGCTGCATCTGGCGCTGGTAATCGGCCGCCGCGCGCACGCTGTCGGCGCGGGCCGCGTCGATCTGGGCCTCGCCCTGCGCCACCTGGGCCCGCGCCGCCTCGACCTGCCGGGCGATGCGGGCGATCGTGCTCCGCTGGGTGGCGAGCTTGTCCTCGGCGGCCTTGAGCGCGAGGCGATAATCCCCGTCGTCGATGCGCGCGATCACCTCGCCCGCCTTGACCGCCTGCCCGTTCACCACCGGGACGGCGTCGAGATAGCCCGAGACCTTGGCGGCGAGCGTCGCGATGTCGGCCTGCACGTAGGCGTCGTCCGTCGAGACGAAGAAGCGGCCGGTCGTGTACCAGTCGTACCCCGCATAGCCGCCTGCGCCAAGGCTCGCGAGGAGCACCAGCGGCAGCACGACCCGGCGCACCCGGCGGCGCGGCCGGGTGGGCGCGGCCTCTGCCTCGTCCGGCGCGGTGGCCCGTCCCTGCGCGTATTCGTCCCGAAAGGCCATGGCTGGAAGTCCCGTCGTCCGGGCGCGGTTGACCCGCGCCGACGGCCCCCGATATAGATTGACCGAACGGTTCGGTCAATGCAGAGCGGCGAGGGGCCCGCTTGACCGGCCCGTCGATCGACGGGATGGTTTTCGGCATGGCAAGCGGTTCCACCACCCTCGACGCGTCCGAGAGCGACAAGCGCCGGCAGATCCTCGACGGCGCCCGCGAGGTCTTCCTCGCCTGCGGCTTCGACGGGGCGAGCATGGGCGGCATCGCCAAGGCGGCCGGGGTCTCGAAGGGCACGCTCTACGTCTACTTCGACAGCAAGGAGGCGCTGTTCGAGGCGCTGACCCTGGAGGAGAAGCGGACGCTCGCCGAGAATCTCTTCCGGCTCGACCACGACGACCCGGACGTCCCGGCGGTGCTGCGGCGCCTCGGCCTCACCTTCGTCGACGAGATGTGCCGGCCGGACCACGTTGCGGCGGTGCGCATGGTGATCGGCGCGTCCGAGAAATTCCCGCGCTTCGGTCGGGCCTTCTACGAGGCCGGCCCGGTGCAGGGGGCCGAGCGGCTGCGGGTCTATCTCGACGCCCAGGTGGCGGCGGGGCGCCTGCGCCCGGCCGACACGGCGCTTGCCGCGCGCCACTTCCTCGACCTCTGCGCGGGCGGCACCCTGCGCCGCCTGCTCTTCGCGGTGGGCGATCCGCCGACCGCGGCCGAGAAGTCCTATCTGGTGGGCGAGGCGGTGCGGGTGTTCTTCGCGGCCTACGGGCCGGAAACCTGAGCGCCTGCAGCCCCGAGCCTCAGCCGTCCTCCCGCAGCGCCTCCGCGACGCGCGCCTCCAGCAGGTCCGGCCGGCGCAGGATCAGCGCGCCGCGGGTGCGATCGACGAGGCCCTCCTGGGCCATCACGGTGAATTCCCGCGTCACCTGCTCGCGGCGGCAGCCGATGCGGGCGGCGAGCACGTGGTGGTAGGGCGGCGGGGTGACGACGCGCTCGCCATCCGACCCCGCCCGCGGCGAGGAGAGGCGCAGCAGTTCCGCGTAGAGGCGGTGGCGCAGATCGAGCACCGCGTGCTCCATCAGGCGGCCGTTGAGGGCGCGGACGCGCTTGGCGAGGAGCCGCAGCAAGCGGTCGGCGATGGGCGGGGCCGCGAAGACGATCTGGCGGAAGACGGGGGCCGGCACGACGCAGAGCTCGCCGCGGGTGAGCGCCGTGACATTGGCCGAGCGGCTGACCCCGTCGATCGCCGCGAGCTCGCCGAAGAACTCGCCGCCGCGCATCTCCCCCAGGATCACCTCCTTGCCCGACTGCGTCCGGTTGAGGATGCGCACCTCGCCCGCAGCCAGGAAGTAGACGTCGGTCGAGGCGTCGTCGAAATCGACCAGCACCTCGTTCGGCTCGAAACGTCTCCAGATGCAGCGGGTCTCGTAGGGGGCGAGATCAATCCCCGCCTCCTTGAAGAACGGAAAAACCCCCAGACGACCCATGGCGACGCCCCCGCCCGCACGCGACGATCGTTCTTGCCACGATGCGGCCGGTCTTGCCAGGGTTGGGGATAACTTTGAGGGCAGGCCGGCGGGCCGCTCAGGGGGATGCGACAGTCGTGCCGGGCGCCTTCCGCAAGGGCGTGGTCCGCGATAAGAGCCGCCGGCCTTCTCGACGATGGGATGATCGGCATGGCGGCTTTTCAGGCCTTCCAGCCCGGGGCCTTCCTCGATTCCGCCCTCAGCCTGCTGGTCGCCTTCCTGCCCGGCACCTTGATCGGGGCCGAGCGGCAGTACCGGCAGCGCACGGCGGGCCTGCGCACCACGGTCCTGGTCGCCGTCGGCGCCGCCGCCTTCGTGGATCTCGGCATGCGCCTCAGCGGCCAGGATGGCGGCGTTCGCGTCACCGCCTACGTGGTCTCGGGGGTCGGCTTCCTCGGCGCCGGCGTGATCATGAAGGAGGGCATGAACGTGCGCGGCCTCAACACGGCGGCGACGCTGTGGGGCTCGGCGGCGGTCGGCGCCTTCGCGGGGGCGGATCTTGTCGGGGAGGCAGCGTTGGTGGCCCTGGCCGTGCTGGCCGGCAACACGCTGCTGCGCCCCCTGGTGAATGCGATCAACCGCATCCCGATCGACGAGCGGGCGACCGAGGCGACCTACGAGGTGCGCCTGACCACCGCCGGCGAGCAGCTCGGCCGCACGCGCGACCTGCTCACGGAGCAGCTCGAGGCCGCCAACTACCCGGTGAGCGACATCGCCGTGGAGGAGCCCGCCGAGGGCGAGATCGAGCTCGTGGCGACGCTGGTGAGCACGGCGGTCGAACCCGGCGAGCTCGACGCGGTGGTCACGGGCCTGGAGCGCGCCCCGGGCGTGCGCCACGCCACCTGGGCGGCGCGGACGGTGGATTAGAGCCGGGCGCGCTCCATCGCCGGAGGGGCTTCGCTGCGGTCCGATGTCCTCATACGGCTTCCGATCGCGATGGATGGCTTCGCCATGTGGCTGTCGGCTTCGCTCAGGCGGACGGTTCTCCGCCCCTTTCCGCTCCCTCTTTCTTTCCCGGACGAGTGCAGCGCCAGCGGAAGGAGATCCGGGAACCAGCACGGTGAGCTGCCGCGAAGCGACCGCTCTCCGCAACGGTGCTGAAAGGCGGAGCCGCTGCGCGGCAAGGTCTCGTGCTGGATCCCGGGTCGCATTCCGCTGGCGCTGCATGCGCCCGGGAAAGGGAGAGCGGGCGACAGCAGGCCGGGCGAGCCGATGGTCTGCGAACGGATCCTTCGCAGACCGGATCATCCGTCGTGCTCGCGGGCGATCCCGCCCGGTGCGGGCGCGTGCGGGGACCGGAAGCGGCCGAGGAGGCGCCCGTCGATGCAGGCGAGGCCGGCCCCGATCAGCGCCATGCCCGCAAAGTGCCGCGGTGCAAGACGCTCACCCAGGACCAGCACCCCGAGGGCGATCGCCGAGACCGGGATCAGGAAGGTGACGAGGACGAGATTCGTCGCCCCGGCACTCGCCAGGAGACGGAAGTAGAGCACGTAGGCGAGCGCGGTCGAGAGCGCCGCGATGCCGAGCACGGCCCCTGAGGCCGCCAGCCCCGGCGCCGGCAGCGTCCAGGGGTGGTCGACAACGAGCGCGAGCGGCCCGAGCATGAGCGTGGAGGCCGTCACCTGGCCCGCCGCGGTGACGAGGGGCGGCACGCCCATGTGCCCGAAGCGGCGGCCATAGATGCTCGCGAAGGCGTAGGACAAGGCCGCGGCCAGCACGGCGGCCTGCGCGAGCGCGTCGGCCCCGAGCCCGCCGAGCACCGCGGGGCCGACCATCACGGCGACGCCGGCAAGGCCGAGCAGGACCCCGGCGAGCCTGCGGCCGGTCATGGCCTCGTCGGGGGTCAGGAGATGCGCGACGACGACGGTCCAGAGCGGCGTCGTGGCGTTCAGGATCGCGGCCAGGCCGGAGGCGATCTGCGTCTGCCCCCAGACGATGAGGCAGAACGGGATGGCGTTGTTGAGGAGCCCCATGCCGAGGAAAGCGCGCCAGATCCGCCGGTCGCGGGGCATGCGCCAGCCGAGCGCGACCACGACGATGTTCAGGATGATCGCGGCGAGCCCGACCCGCAGCACCACGAGCGTGAGGGGCGGCAGCGCCTGGAGTGCGACGCCGGTGAAGAAGAAGGAGCCGCCCCAGAGCAGCGAGAGGCAGAGCAGCAGGCCCCATTCGGAGGCGGTCATGGGGCGGTTCACGGCGGGCGGCATGGCGGGGCTCCTTCGCGGCCCTCCCTCATGCGATCCACCCGGGGATCGCGCGACCCGTTTCTTGCGCCGCAATCCGAGGGACCCGCGAGCCGGAGCCCCCTACGCCTTCAGGATCCCGGGCCCGCCGAGCCCGTGCCGCGCCATGACGTTGCGGGTGTCGACGACGAGGCGCGCATGCGCGGCCACGAGCGCGTAATCGACGCCGTCGTGGTCCGTGGCGATCAGCACCGCGTCCACCCCGGCGAGCGTCTCCGCCGTCAGCGGCTCCGAGCCGCGCCCGGCGAGTTCCGGATGCTCGCGGGTCGGCGGCAGCACGGGCACCAGGGGGTCGTGGTAGAGGGCTCTGGCGCCCCGCGCCTCGATGAGCCGCATCAGGCGCAGCGACGGGCTCTCCCGGGTATCGTCGATGTTGCGCTTGTAGGCGAGGCCGAGCACGAGGATGCGGGAGCCCGAGAAGGGCCGTCCGGTCCGGTCGACGGAAGCGGCGAGCCGCTCGACCACATGGTAGGGCATGCGGGTGTTCACCTCGCCCGCGAGTTCGATGAAGCGGGCCGGCACGTCGAATTCCCGCGCCTTCCAGGCCAGGTAGAACGGGTCGATCGGGATGCAGTGCCCCCCGAGCCCCGGCCCCGGATAGAACGGCATGAAGCCGAAGGGCTTGGTGGAGGCGGCCTGGATCACCTCCCAGACGTCGATGCCCATGGCGTCGTAGACGAGCTTCAGCTCGTTCACGAGCGCGATGTTGACCGACCGAAAAATGTTCTCGGTGAGCTTGACCGCCTCCGCGGTCGCCGCGGTGGAGACCGGCACGGTGGCGATGGTCAGGGCGCCGTAGAGGGCGCTCGCGAGGCGCCGCGAGGCGGGATCGTCCGCCCCCACCACCTTCGGGATCTCAGCCGTGGAGAAGGCGGCGTTGCCCGGATCCTCGCGCTCGGGCGAGTAGGCCAGGAAGACGTCGGCGCCGACTGCGAGGCCGCCGGCCTCCAGGATCGGCCGCATCACCTCCGCAGTGGTGCCCGGATAGGTGGTGGATTCGAGCACGACGAGCTGGCCGGGCCGCAGCGCCGCCGCGATGGCCCGCGCGGTCGCCTCGACATAGGAGAGGTCGGGCTCGCGGTGGCGGGTGAGCGGCGTCGGCACGCAGATCAGCACCGCGTCGGGCTCGGCGAGGCGCGCCATGTCGCCGGTCGCCGCGAAGGTGCCCGTGCGCAGGGCCTCGGCCAGCGCCTCGCCCGGGATGTGGTGGAACGTCCCCGCCCCGCGGTTGAGCGCCGCGACCCGCTCCGGGTTGGTGTCGAAGCCGAGCACCGGAAACCCCGCCCGCAGGGCGGCGAGCGCCAGGGGAAGCCCCACATAGCCGAGGCCGACGATGCCGATCCGCGCCCGGCGCGCGGCGAGTTTTTCCGCAAGCCCGGCCTCGCAAGACTCGATCGGTGGGGTTTCGGTCCCCTGCCCCATGCCCTGCCCCATGCCGCAAGCGCTCCGCTTCCGCCGCGGTCTTGAGCGGGCACGGGGGCGGCTGTCAAACGTGAAGGCCGCCCCGCTGATCGCGACGGAGCGGCTGCGCCGCGCGCTGCGCCTCTTGCCTCCCGGGATCCGGCCCCCCACAAGACCGGCCATGCTCCGCGTCAACGACCTCACCTACCGGATCGGCGACCGCCTGATCCTCGACCGCGCCGGCTTTGCCATTCCCGACCGCGCGCGGGTCGGGCTGGTCGGGCGCAACGGGGCGGGCAAGACCACCCTGTTCCGGCTGATCCAGGGCGAGATCGCCACCGAGGGCGGCACGGTCTTCCTGCCGAAGGGCGCCCGCATCGGCGGCGTGGCCCAGGAGGCGCCGGCCGGCCCCGAGACCCTGCACGAGGTGGTGCTCGCCGCCGATACCGAGCGTAGCCGCCTGCTGAAGGAGGCCGAGACCGCCGACGGCCTGCGCCGGGCCGAGATCGAGACCCGGCTCATCGACATCGATGCCCATTCGGCCCCGGCGCGCGCCGCCGCGATCCTGCACGGCCTCGGCTTCGACGCGGCGGCGCAGGCCCGGCCCTGCTCGGCCTTCTCGGGCGGCTGGCGCATGCGCGTCGCGCTCGCGGCGGTGCTGTTCTCGCAGCCCGACCTGCTCCTCCTCGACGAGCCGACCAACTACCTCGACATCGAGGGCACCCTCTGGCTGTACGACTACCTGGAGCGCTATCCGCGCACCGCGATCATCATCAGCCACGACCGCGACCTGCTCGACACGAGCGTGGACCACATCCTCCACCTCGACCGCGGCCAGCTCACCCTCTACCGGGGCGGCTACACCTCCTTCGCGCGCCAGCTCGCCGAGAAGCGCATGCTCCAGGCCAAGGCCCGGGCCAAGCAGGAGGCGGAGCGCGCCCACCTGCAGAGCTTCATCGACCGCTTCAAGGCCAAGGCCACCAAGGCGCGGCAGGCCCAGTCGCGCATGAAGCGCCTCGCCAAGATGGAGCCGATCGCCGCCCTCATCGAGGACGAGGCGCCGGTCATCCACCTGCCGAGCCCGCCCCGGCCGCTCTCCCCGCCCCTCGTCGCCATGGAGCGCGTGACGGCGGGCTACGGCGACCGCACGATTCTGTCGGGCCTCAATCTCACCCTCGCCCCCGACGACCGCGTGGCGCTGCTCGGCGCCAACGGCAACGGCAAGTCGACCTTCTGCAAGCTGATCGGCGGGCGCCTGCCACCCCTCTCGGGCGAGCTGCGCCGCTCCACCAAGCTGGAGGTGGCCTATTTCGCCCAGCATCAGCTCGACGAGCTGCGCCCGGCCGAGAGCGCCTATGCGCATGTGCGCGACCTGATGCCGGACGCCCCCGAATCCCGGGTGCGGGCCGCCGCCGCCCGGCTCGGCTTCCCGGGGCAGAAGGCCGATACGCCGGTGGCGCAGCTCTCGGGCGGCGAGAAGGCCCGGCTGCTGATGGGGCTTTCGGCCTTCTCGGGGCCTCACCTCCTCATCCTCGACGAGCCGACCAACCACCTCGACATCGAGAGCCGGCAGGCCCTGGTGGAGGCGATCAACGACTACGAGGGCGCGGTGATCCTGGTGAGCCACGACCGCTTCCTGGTCGAAGCCTGCGCCGACCGGCTCTGGCTGGTGTCGAACGGCAGCGTGAAGCCCTTCGACGGCGACATGGACGATTACCGCCGAATCGTGCTCGCCGGTCCGGAGCCCGAGACGCCGCGAACCAGCGAGGCCACGGGTGGGGCCAAGGCGGTCGAGCGGCGCAGCAATGCCGAGCGGCGCGCCGCGCTGGCGCCGCTGCGCAAGCGGCTGGATGCGATCGAGGCGCGGATGGCCAAGCTCTCGGACGCCATCGCCAAGATCGACGCGGCGCTCGAGGACGGCACCGCCTTCCGCACCGATCCGGCCAAGGCCGGCGACCTTGCCCGGATGCGCGCCGAGGCCGCGACCGCGCTCGGCGCCGCCGAGGAGGACTGGCTCGCCCTCAGCAGCGAGATGGAGGCGGCCGAGGCGTAACAGGTCTTTCGCGCGTCGCTCGTCGGAACGCCGTTCCGACCCCGTGCGCCTGCCGGAACGGGCCGGGCGGACGGGCTTGCGCAAACGGGCGCGCCGCGGGACATCTCGGATCCCACATTCCGGTGACCGCCCGATGATCCTGCCCCGCGCCACCCTCCTGTTCCTCCTCGGGCTGACGGCCGCGCGGGCCGAGGATTGCGAGGCGCTCGCCGCCCGGATTGCAGCGACGACCGGCCTGCGCATCGCCCACCGGGAGGGGCCGGGCATCGACTTCCGGGGGCCGGGCGGCCTCTCGCTCGACGTCACCTGCCGGGCCGACCCGATCGTGGCGGCGCGCTCGGGCGAGCCCAGCCCCTCGCCGGCCTATTTCGAGGCGATCAGCCGGGCCGCGGCGCTCGCCATCGGCGAGAGCCCCGAGACGCTGAACGCCGCCTTCCGCAGCGCCTTCGCGCAGGCGCAGAATCGTCCGAACGGCGGCGTCGTCCGCCAGAACGGCTGGCAGGCGAGCTGCTACCGCGACCCGCGCGGCGCGGTCCGCACCTTGTGCTCGGCGGGACGCATCCCGCGCGGGTAGCAAGAGCCCGCCCTCACGGGCGGGAGCGCGGCGCCACTGCGGGCGACCGCTGCCCCCCGAGGCGGCGACGGCCGATCTCGACAGCGAGCGTCGACGGGCTCGCCGGATCGCCCGGCTCCGCTACTTCCGGTTGCTCAACCGGAGGAGACGCATCATGGCGACGAAGGCCCGGCAACGGCCGTCCTGGAAGAAGCCGAAATCCCGCAAGCCGAAGCCGGAGGGCAAGCCGGTCACCAAGACCCTGTCCGAGATGGCCGCCAAGGCCGCCGACACGGCCCGCGAGGCGGTCGGCAGCGTGGTCGGAAAGGTGACCGGCTGACTCCTCTCCGGCGCCCTGGGCGGGCGCCGCCCGGGTCAGAACCGGTAGGTGACCCCGGTCAGCTCCTCGGAGACGCGCCAGAGCCGGTCGGCGGCGGCCGGGTCGAGGGCCTGCGGGGCGATCCGGGCGGGGGCTGGAAAGCCCCGCGCCTCCCAAATGCCGTCCGGCCCGTAATAGGCGCCGCCCTCCGCCTCCGGCGCCGTCGCCCCGAACAGCAGGGGCAGCGCGCCCTGCGCTGCGCTCTGGCCGATCAGGGCGAAGATGGCGCGCCCGGCGAACAGCTCGATGGCGCCTGCCCGATCGCCGCGGCGGAAGATGTCCGTCCGGGCGATGCCGGGATGGACCGGGATCGCCCGGGCCGGCGAGCCGGCCGCGCGCAGGCGGCGGTCGAGGGCGAGCCCGAACATCAGCATGGCGAGCTTCGACTGCCGGTAGGCTTCTTGCGCGCCGTAGGATCCGCGCAGCTGCAGATCCTCGAAATGCAGGCGGGCCTGCCGGTGAGAGAGGCTCGCCACCGCGACGATCCGCGCGGCGGGCGCCGCCTGCAGGGACGGCAGGAGCAGCCCGGCCAGGGCGAAATGGCCGAGATAGTTGGTGGCGAGCTGCCGCTCGAACCCGTCCTCGGTCTCCTCCCGCCGCGGCACGGAGGCGATCCCGGCATTCAGGAGGAGGATGTCGATGGCGCGCCCCTCCTCCTGCCAGAGCTGGCCGAAGGCGCGGACGGAGGTGAGTCGGGCGGTGTCGAGCGGGCGGATCTCGAGGTCTGCGGCGGCATGCGCCTGCCGGATCGACGCCGCTGCGCGGCGGGCCTTGGCCTCGTCGCGCACGGCCAGCACGACCCGGGCCCCGGCCCGGGCGAGGGCGCGGGCCGCCTCGTACCCGATCCCGCTCGTGGCTCCGGTGACGATGGCGAGCCGGCCGGTCTGAGGCGGGATGTCGGATTCTGTCCAGGGAGAGCGGGGCATGACCGACCAATCATCTCGGGCGGACGGACGTTCCCGGGCGGGCTCAGGCGGACGATGTGATGAGACGCTTCGCGGCCGGTGCGCGTTGCCTGCCCGACCGCTTCGCCGACGAGGACGCCATGCCGGAGATTCCGGACGACAACATCGATCACTACGCGCTCGGCTACTACGCGCCGGGAAAGGGATTGAGCCGCGACGCCTGCCCCTACGCGCACGGCACCGCCGCCTGCGCCCAGTGGCTCGCCGGATACGATGCCGCCCAGTCGGGAACGGCGCCCGAGCCGAGCCCGCCGCACGTCCTGCGCGAGGGCCCGCCGGACGCCCCCGGGAAGGCCTGACGGGCTCCCCGTCAGGCCGCTGGCGGCTCTGGCGAGGACTTGCTTCACTGGCTCCGGGTGGCCTTGCCCTTCCGTCCGCCCATGGCGGCCCGGCATGCGGCGCTCAGGCTCTTGCGGTTCTTCCGCAGGCAGGCTTCGACGCGCTGCGGGTCGGAACCCGCCGCGCTGCACAACCGCGCGGCGTCCGGCTGGCAGGCCTGCTGCGAATCCGCCCCTTGCGCGTAGCTCCGGGTCGCCGCAAGGGTCACCAGGATTGCGAAACAGGCGACGATGATCACTCTGCCCACGGAGATCCTCCCTGTTCTTGCCGAGTCTTCGGCGCGGCAAGGATACGCGGCACGACCGGTAAATCCAGGGGTGTCCGACCCGCGGCGGCCGGCGGGGAACGGCCGACGCTCCCGCGCTTTGCCTGATCCGATGTCGGACAATCGGAAGGAGGCCGGGATGGAGGCGAAGCTCGTCAGCCTGATCCGGAGGGCGGCGGCATCCGCCCGGAGCCGGGCGCACGCCCATCCGGGCGTGCTGCAGCCCGACGAGTTGCCCTGGGCGGTGATCCGGGCCTGGGACGAGGATGTGCGCGGGCACGTGGAGCGGGATCCGCGAATCGAGGATGCGCGCGACCGGGTCCTGATCACCGCCGTGGATTTCGCCGAGACCCCGCCCGAGACCGAGCCGGAGCGGGTCGGGCCGGCCCGGGACCGCCTGCTCGACGCCATCGACGGCCTCGAACGCACGACCCTCCGGTGCGGGATCGTGAACCGCAAGGCCGCCGCGCTGGGCTACGGCGAGGCCGGACAGCGCCTCGAGGCGAGCTGACATCCGCAGTGTCCCACGGTTCGGCCGCGCCGGTTCCGTCGCATGAGACCGCCGCGCTATCCTGATTTCCGACCGCCGCAACAGGATCCCCCATGGCAACAGGCCTGATCGCCCTCATCGACGACATTGCCGGCTTGGCCAAGATGGCGGCGGCCTCCCTGGACGATGCGGCCTCGCAGGCCGCGCGCGCCAGCGCCAAGGCGGCCGGGGTGGTCATCGACGACACGGCGGTGACGCCCCGCTACGTCGTCGGGCTCTCCGCCTCCCGCGAGTTGCCGATCATCGGCAAGATCGCGCTCGGCTCCCTGAAGAACAAGCTGCTGTTCCTGCTGCCCGGAGCGCTGGCGCTCAGCTTCCTGGCGCCCTGGCTCCTCACGCCGCTCCTGATGATCGGCGGGGCCTATCTGTGCTTCGAGGGCGCCGAGAAGGTGCACGAGGCCCTGTGGCCGCATGCGGCGCATGCGGAGGAGGCCGAAGACCCCGTGCCGCGCGACCCGAAGGCCCTCGAAGACGAAAAGGTACGCAGCACCATCAAGACCGACTTCATCCTGTCCGCGGAGATCATGGCGCTCACGCTCGCGACGGTCTCGGAGGCGCGCCTCGGCACTCAGATCTTCGTCCTCGCGGCGGTCGGCATCGGGATCACCGCGCTCGTCTACGGGGTGGTCGCCCTGATCGTGAAGGCGGATGACGTCGGGCTCGCCCTGGCGCGCGAGAGCCGCCCGGCCTCCTCGCTGCTGGGCCTGCGCGTTCCGCCCAGGCCCTCCGCCACGCCGGCCGACCGGGCCCTCGCGCTCCTGACCCGGGGCCTCGGGCGCGGGATGGTGCGCGGCATGCCAGTGCTCCTGCGCGGCCTCGGGATCGTCGGGACGGCGGCGATGATCTGGGTCGGCGGGGGGATCATCGTGCACGGGCTGGAGAGCTTCGGCCTGGCGGCGATCGGCCACGCGATCGAGCATGCGGCGCAGGGAGCGGCGGACGCGGTTCCGGCCGGCAGGGCTGCGGCGGAGTGGACCGTGACGGCAGCCCTGTCGGGCCTGCTCGGGCTTCTCGTCGGCGCTCTGGTGATCCCGCTCGCGCGCCACGTGGTGACGCCGGCGCTCGCGAGCCTGCGGGCGATCTCAACCTGAAGGGTCAGCGTCCCCCGTCTCCCGGGCGGGCGCCGCCGGCTGCGACCGGGATCCTCGAAGGCGGCCTCAATGGGTGACCACGGCGACCACGAGGAGCGCCAGGATCAGCGCCGCGAGGCCCGCGAGCATCACCGCCCGATGGGCCCCGGTCGCCCAGGGGGGCGATCCGGGTGCGGCCGGTGGGGCGGGCCGTGCGGCCGCCGCGGCAGCGGGCGGTGCGGCGGCGGGCGGCTCGGCGGCCGCCCTGTTCCGCTGCGGCAGCTCGGCGGGCGGGAGCGCCGAGGGGGCGGCACGCCCCGGCGCCAGCAGGCTCTCCTCCAGCTCCACCGGGATGCCGGCCTCCTCGAGTTCGATCAGCACGAGCGCGATCGTGTCCGGGCTCATGCCGTCGATCGGCAGCTCGCGGCGCAGGTCCGCCGTGGTCAGCTGGCCCTGCGCGCGGCCCCGCGCGATCAGGCGGTCGAGGGTCGCGCGGTCGAAGGCGGGCGGCATGGCGGATCTCCCGGGCGCCCCGGCGGCGCGGAGCATCAACGCCCCGGGCGGGCCATGCGTTTCTCGGGGACGGCCACGCTGCTGCCCAGGTCCGCCGCGATCCTGCGCCCACGCTCGGGGCCGCGCGTCTTGATGCCGGCCGGTGACGTCCCGACCTTGAGGGGCGCGCCGCCGGGCGCGGAAGGACAGGCGAGAGGCATGAACGCGCATCCGACGCTCCCGCTGGAGCGACCGCCGACGGCTCGCCTGGTGCCGCCGGAGGCTCCCCTGAGCCCGCTGCGCTTCTTCCGCACCGTGCTGCGCAACCCCTTCGAGACCTGGCCTCGGGCGGTCTACCGCGACCCGGTCTACCGCTCCTCCTTCCTCGGCCGCCCCACCCTGTACGTGATGGATCCGGCCCTGGTGCGCGCGGTGCTGGTCGATCAGGCCGAATCCTTCGAGAAGTCCGAGGTGCTGCGGCGCTCGCTCTCGCCGGCGCTCGGCGACGCGATCCTGACCGCGGACGGGGCGCGCTGGCGCTGGCAGCGGCGCGCCGCCGCGCCGATCTTCCGCAACGAGCGCATCGTGAGCTTCCTGCCGGCGATGATCGCGGCGGCGGAGCGCACCCGCGATGCCCTCGCCGCCGGGCCGCCGGAAGCCGAGACCGACCTCGCGCAGATGATGATGCGCACGACCTTCGACATCATCGTCGCCACGATGCTGTCGGGCGACGGACAGATCGACGTGGCGCGGGTCGAGCAGGGCATCACCGACTATCTCGAATCCACGAGCTGGATCTTCGCGATGACGCTCCTGCGGGCGCCCGCCTGGATGCCCTATCCGGGCCGGACGCGGTCCGAGCGGGCGCGCGGCTACCTGCGCGATGAGCTCCTGCGTCTCGTGGCCGACATGCGCCGGACCGGGGTGGAGGGCCGCAACGACCTCATGAGCCTCCTCGTCGCCGCCCGCGACCCGGAGACGGGCCGGGCCATGGACGACCGCGACGTCGCGGACAACCTCCTGACCTTCGTGACGGCGGGCCACGAGACCACCGCGCTCGCCCTCGCCTGGACCCTCTACCTGCTCGCGCTCCACCCCGGAATCGAGGCCCGGGTGGTCGCCGAGATCGAGGCGGTCACCGGGGGCGGCTCCGTAGAGCCGGGCCATGTCGAGGCGCTGGCCTTCACCCGCCAGACCATCCTGGAGGCGATGCGGCTCTATCCCCCGGCCCCGGTCATCGTGCGGGCCGCCCTGGCGGATGTCGAGATCGGCGGCCACCGCGTGCCGCGCGGCACGCCCGTGACGGTGCCGATCTACGCCATCCACCGCCACGCGCGGCTGTGGGACGATCCCGACCGCTTCGACCCGGACCGCTTCGCCCCCGAGGCGGCGAAGGCCCGCGACCGCTACGCCTACCTGCCCTTCGGTGCGGGGCCGCGCATCTGCATCGGCATGAGCTTCGCGATGCTGGAGGCCGTGGCGGTCCTGGCGGTGCTGATCCGCTCACTGCACTTCCGCCTCGCCCCGGGCTTCGTGCCGACCCTCAAGCAGCGCATCACGCTGCGGCCCGCCGAGGGCATGCCGATGCGGGTGGCGAGGCGGGACGGCTGAACGCCACCTGGTGACTTAAAGGAAGACACCCGGGCCCGTGGTTTCATCCGCCTGTCATCAAACCCCGTGATGAGGGCGCCGTCGATGAATTCGGCGGAGTCCCGTGTCACACGCTCTCGAACAGATCCCGACGCTTGCCCCGCAGGCGGCCCGCCCGGCTCAGGGCAGGCTGCCCGCCCGCGCGCTGCTGCCCTTCGGGCTGCTGCTGCCGTCGCTCATCTTCCTTGCCCTCTTCACCTACTGGCCGGTGGCCGAGGTCCTGTGGGATGCCACGCACGCGGTCTCGCGGCAGGGCAGCCGGTTCGTGGGCCTCGAGAATTTCGCCGCGCTCGCCGCCGATCCGAGCTTCCGCGCCTCGCTCGTCCATACGGGCCTCTACGCGCTCATGACGGTCGGCCCGAGCCTCGTTCTGGCGCTCGGCTTCGCGCTGGCCCTCGACGGCGGGGGGCGCCTCACCACGCTCCTGCGCGCCGTCTTCTTCCTGCCGGTGCTGATCCCGCTCGTCGCCGCGGCCTCGCTGTTCCTGTTCCTGTTCCTGCCCGGGCTCGGGCTCATCGACTATCACCTCGCCAAGCTCGGGCTCGCGGGCGCGAACTGGCTCGGTGATCCGGACCTCGCGCTGATCTCGATCAGCGTGCTCACGGTCTGGAAGAATGCCGGCTACTACATGCTGTTCTTCCTGGCGGGGCTGCAGGCGATCCCCGCCGAGCTGCGCGAGGCCGCCCTCCTCGACGGGGCCGGGCCCTGGCAGCGCCTGCGCTTCATCACCCTGCCCGCCCTGCGCCCGACCCTGGCCTTCGTGCTCGTCATCGCGCTCCTCAACGTGGTGACGCAGGTCGACCACGTCTTCGTGCTCACCAAGGGCGGGCCGTCCGACGCGACGAAGCTCCTCCTGTTCTACATCTACGAACAGGCGGTGGAGCGCTACGACGCCGGCAAGGCCGCCGCCGCCACCGTGGTGACGCTGACGATGCTCATCGCGCTCACCGCCACCTCCCTGCGGCGGGTCGAGCATCGGCTGGAGGATGCCCGGTGACCCGCGAACTCTCTCCCCGGCTCGGGCGCGCGGCGACCGTGCTCCTCGGGCTGATCTGGGCCGTGCCCTTCGTCTGGATGCTCGTCGCGGCGTCGCGTCCGCCCGGCCTGCCGGTCGGCAGCATGGCCTCGCTGATCCCGAGCACGGCCCCGAGCCTCGCCAACCTGGCGGAGGCCTGGGCCTCGGCGGAGTTCCCGCTCTACGCCCTCAACACGATCCTGATCTGCGCCGGCATCCTGGCGGTGCAGCTCGTCACCGCGTCGCTTGCGGCCTATGCCTTCGCGCGGCTCGATTTCCCCGGCCGCACCCTCCTGTTCTACGCCTTCCTGATCCAGCTCATGCTGGTGCCGGTGGTGCTGCTGGTGCCGAACCTGAAGACGGTGGCGGCGCTCGGCCTCTACGACACGCTGCCGGGCGTGATGGCGCCCTATTGCGCCACCGCCTTCGGCACCTTCCTCCTGCGCCAGAGTTTTCGCGAAGTGCCGCGCGAATTGGAGGAGGCGGCGCTGATCGACGGGGCGCGCTGGTGGGAGATCATCCGCCACGTCTACCTGCCGCTGACCAAGCCTACGGTCATCGCCTTCTCGATCGTCTCGGTCACGGCGCACTGGAACGAGTTCGTCTGGCCCCTGATCGTCATCAACTCGCCCGACCGCCGTCCCCTGACCCTCGGGCTCGCCACCTTCACGCTCAGCGCCGAGGGCACCCAGGCCTGGGGCGTGATCGCGGCCGGCACGCTCATCGTGAGCACGCCGCTCCTCGTCGCCTTCCTGCTGTTCCAGCGCCGCTTCGTGAACAGCTTCCTCGCCTCCGGCCTCAAGTGAGGGGGCCGGGCCTTACCAACGGTCATTTTCATGTGACCGCTGGTTCCGCTCTCGGAGAGTCGCCAAGCCAAAGGCTTGTGTCGACCATTCGAGATGGGTCAACGACCCGATGCGCCAGCATCTCGGGTCGTTGGTATTCCATAACGAAAAGGACCTTAAGCCCATGTCCCTGTGGCGGAAGGCTGCGCGCATCGCAGCCGTCTTCCTCGCCGGCAGCCTGGCGACCAATGCCCGCGCCGCCGATCTCGACCTGTTCTTCCCGGTTCCGGTGGACGGGGCGCTCGCCCGCAGCATGACGAGCCTGATCAAGGAGTTCAACGACTCCCATCCGGGCACCAAGGTCACGCCGGTCTTCACCGGCTCCTATGACGACACGCTCCTCAAGACCCGCGCGGCCATCAAGGCCGGCAAGCCCCCGGGCGTCGTCATCATGTCGGCGAACTTCCTCACCGACCTCGCTATCGAGCGCGAGATCGCGCCGCTCGACGACCTCATCGCTGCCGAGGGCCGCACGCCCGAGGCCTTCATGAACCAGTTCTTCCCGGCGCTCCACGCCAACGCCACCGTCGACCGCAAGATCTACGGGGTGCCGTTCCACAACTCGACCCCCCTCCTCTACTACAATGCCGACCACTTCCGGGAGGCCGGCCTCGACCCGGACAAGCCGCCGCGGACCTGGGACGAGCTGGCGGCGGCCGCCCGCAAGCTGACCAGGCGCGAGGGCGAGCGCACCACGCGCTGGGGCCTGACGATGCCGTCGAACTACGATTACGGGGGCTGGATCCTCGAAGCCCTCACCCTGTCGAATGGCGGGCGCTGGTACAACGAGGAATATGGCGGCGAGGTCTATTACGACACGCCGAGCATGCTCGGCGCCCTCACCTTCTGGTCGGATCTGGTGCACAAGGCCAAGGTGCATCCGGCCGGCGAGCAGAAGGGGCCGGCGGTCACGGGCTCGTTCCTGGCCGGCCAGTCCTCGATGATGATTCTTTCCACGGGCTCGCTCACCTTCATCCGCGACAGCGTCAAGTTCCCGTTCCGGGTCGCCTTCGTGCCGATGAACGTGCGCCAGGCGGTGCCGATCGGCGGCGCCTCGCTGGTCCAGCCCACGGGCCTCGACCCGGAGGTCCGCAAGGACAGCTGGACGCTGATCAAGTGGCTGACCTCGCCCGAGATCTCGGGCCGCTGGAGCCGGATCACGGGCTATTTCGCGCCCAACCGCGCCGCCTATGACCTGCCCGACATGAAGGCCTTCCTGGAGAAGAACCCCGACGCGAAGATCGCCGTCGACCAGCTCGCCAACGCCAAGCCCTGGTTCGCCACCTACCGCACGGTGCCGGTGCGCAAGGCGATCGAGGACGAGCTGCAGGCGGTGCTGTCCGGCAAGCGCCAGCCCAAGGAGGCACTCGCCACCGCCCAGAAGGCTGCCGACGCGATCATGCGTCCCTATGTCGAGAGCACGGCGCTGCGTCTGCCGGGCGCGGAGTGAGCGCGATGCTGATCGCCCAGATCACGGACCTGCACGTGCGCCCTCGCGGGCGCCCGGCCTACCGTGTGGCCGAGACCAACATGCTGGTGGAGCGCGCGATCGACGCGCTCATCGCCCTTCAACCCCGCCCCGACGTGGTGCTGGTCACGGGCGACCTCACGGATTGCGGGCTGCCCGAGGAATATGCGCTCCTGCGCAGCCTGCTCGGGCGCCTGCCGATCCCGATCTTCGTCGTGCCCGGCAACCACGACCGGCGGGAGGCGCTGCGGGCGGGACTTCCCGCGGCCTGGCTGCCCGACGCGACGCAGGATTTCGTCCAGTACGTGGTCGATGACTGGCCGATGCGCCTGATCGGCCTCGACACCCTGGTGCCGGGGTCGAGCCACGGGGAGCTCTGCGAGCGGCGCCTCGCCTTCCTGGAGGACGCGCTGGCGGCGGGCCGCGACCGGCCGACGCTCCTGTTCATGCACCATCCGCCCTTCGCCTGCGGGATGGAGGACATGGACCGGATCCGCCTCATCGACGGCGAGGCGCGCTTCCGCGCCCTGGTCGGCGCGCATGCCAATATCGAGCGCATCGTCTGCGGCCACCATCACCGGCCGATCCAGGCGCGCTATGCGGGCACGCTCGCCCTCGTGGCGCCGAGCGTCGCCCATCAGGTCGCCCTCGACCTGATGCCGTCGCGCGACAGCGGCCTCGTGCTGGAGCCGCCGGCCTTCCAGCTCCACCGCTACACCCCCGAGACCGGCCTCGTCTCGCACATGGCCTATGTGGAGCGCTATCCGGGCCCCTTCCCCTTCGTGCTCGACCCGGACTATCCGGGCCAGGCGTGAGGCGGGAGACCGGTCTCGCGGGCTCCACACTCCGGTCTCCGTCCGGCCTTTTGAAAGGCGCTCGAGAACGAATTCCGGTCAGGTTGGAGCGGATTCCGCTCTCGATCTTTGCGTGTGACACCGTCTCCGAACGGAGCGTTCGGAGACGGTGTCATCGCGCCCGCGCGGCGCGGAGTTCCGCGGCGCATTAAGCGCAGCCGGCAAGCGGATGTCGGATGACGCACTCGGCGAATCGGCTGCCCGGAACCGGTCGAATGCTCTCATCACGCGCGGCCGGGTGCTCTGTACCTCAGGAGCAGGGTGCGCTGGCCGGGCGTATCGCGCCGGGCCCGCGTCGCAGCGCGGCCACGATGAGGCCGACGCCGATCATCGCCATCGGCAGGGAGTAGCTCTGCCCAAGCGTCAGAAGGCCGCCAAACGCCACTCCGTCCGGCTCGCGATAGAGTTCGCAGAAGGACCGTGCGCCGGCATAGCCGAAGGCACCCGCGACGAGCCCGGGCCTCCTCAAGGCACCCGCACGCACCAGGACGTCCAGCACGATGAACAATGCCGCCCCCTCCAGGGCAGCCTCGTAGAGCTGGCTGGGATGTCGCGGCAGGTCGCCGCCTGTCGGAAAGACGATCCCCCAGGGCACATCAGTGGTGCGCCCCCACAACTCGCCATTCACGAAGTTCGCCAGCCGCCCGAGAAACAATCCGATGGGCGCCGTGGCACTGGCGAGGTCGAGTGTGGGCAGGATCGGAAGGCGATTGCACCGACAGAACAGGATCAGGGCCAGCGCCGCTCCGGTCAGCCCGCCATGGAACGACATGCCGCCACGCCAGACCTGCGGAATCTCCCACACATGGGCGAGATAGTAGCCCGGTTCGTAGAGCAGAACCTGGCCGAGCCGGCCGCCCGCGACGACGCCGATGGCAGTCCAGACGAGAAGATCATCGCGTTGAGCGGGCGTGCAGGGGCGCTCCCTCCAGAGCCGCGCATCGGCGATCATCCACCGGGCCCGCCACCATGCGCCGGCCAGGCCGGCGATATAGGCCAGGGCATACCAGCGAATCGAGACGGGGCCGATCTGGACCAGCACGGGGTCGATGGTGGGGAAGTGCAAGAGCGGACCGGATATGCAATCGGGCTCCCCCATCCAGGCCCTGACCGATCAGGCGGATCGATTGACCCCCGATGTCGAGCACGGCCGACTTCTCGAACGCAATCATCCCGCAGGCGCACCGGCCTCGGCATGAGGATTGTCCGGGGCATCCAAGAGCATGTTCGGGACAGGAACGGGCGGCCATAGCACCACCCGCCGCACGACAAGCCGTTTCGATTCAGGAGCACCGCACAGGCCGGCGAGCCGTCGGCGCGCCGGTCAGTTGCTCTTCTGCTTCGCGCTGCCGGACTTGGCGGCCACGGTCTTGGCGGCCACGGTCTTGGGCTTGTCGGCCTTCGGCTTCTCGTCCTTGACGTGCTTGGCGGCGGGCTTCGCCGCGGCCTTGGCGGCACCCTTGCCCTCCGCGATCACCGGCGTGGTGCGCGGCGCCGGGGCGAAGGCCGTGGCCGAGGCCGGGGCGGCGGCGCGGCCGCGGGCGAGGAGCTTCGGCTGGGGCACGGTCGCGCCGGTCGCCGCGATGGCGCGGCTCGGGGCGGGTGCAGGCTTGGCGGGCTTGGCCCGGGCGGCCTTCACGCGCGGAGCGGGCGCGGGCTTCTCCGCGGGCTCGTCCGCCGCGGCGATCGCGCTCTCGGCCGGGTCGCGGCCGACCCAGACCAGGACGGGCTGCAGGGGCGCCCGCGGCGGCAGCGTGCGCCCTTTGAGCGCCGCGCTGCTCATGGTCGCGAAGGCGAGCGCGGCAGAAGGCGGCGCGCTTCCCCCCATCAGCTGCGCGGCGGTGGTGTCGTTATTGGAACTCGCCGTCACGGCCGAGGAATCGGAATCCGTCGGCATCGGTCGGCGCTTGTCGCAGATATAGGGCCGCATGTCGGGCGGAGCCGCCGCCGGCGAGGTTGGCAGATCGGCGAGCGAGGTCCCGCCCCAGCTGCTCTGGCCGAAGCCGTAATCGAACAGGTCGGCGGCCTTCAGGTCGCGCTCGCGGGCGGTGGGCTGGCCCATCACCACGGTGATGATCCGCCGCCCGTTGCGGGTCGCGCTCGCCACCACGTTGAAGCCGCCCGCGCAGATGAAGCCGGTCTTCATCCCGTCGACGCCCGCGTAGCGCCCGAGCAGGCCGTTGTGGTTCGGCATCACCGCCCGGCCGAACTGGATCGCCGAGATCGAGAACAGGTCGCGGTTGTCGGGAAAGTCGCGCAGGAGCGCGCGGCCGAGGATCGCCATGTCCCGGGCCGAGGTCCATTGCCGGGGATCCGGCAGGCCGTTCGGGTTGACCCAGCGGCTGTCGCGCATGCCGAGCCGCTGGGCGGTCTCGTTCATCAGCACGGCGAAGTTGTCGACGGAGCCCGCGAGCCCCTCGGCGATCGCCCAGGCGACGTCGTTGGCCGACTTCACCATGATGATCTTGAGGGCGTTGTCGAGGGTGATCTGCGTGCCGGGCTTGAAGCCCATCTTGGAGGGCGGCTCGGACGCGGCCTCGGGCGAGATGGTGAGGAGCTGGTCCATCGAGGCCCGGCCCTGGCGGACCAGGTCGAGGGCCACGTAGGTGGTCATCAGCTTGGTGATCGAGGCCGGGTACCAGGGATCCGTCGCGGCCTGGCTGTAGAGCACCTTGCCGGAATCCACGTCGACCACCAGCATCGGCTGGGTGACGGCGCCGGCGGCGCCCGCCGCCAGGAGGGCGGCGAGGCCCGCGAAACGCCCGAGCAGCCGCGCGAGCGGCGCAGGTTTGGTCATCAGTCGCATCCCCGTCGGGCCGATCCCGCCCCGTGACGCCCGCGCGGCCCCGTCGGAACCGCACCGCCCTTCAGGCACCCCATGGACGACGGACCCTCAGTGTAGGGCAAGGGCGACGCTTTTGACAGCGCCGCTCGGCTTCGCATCAACGCGTGCACCGTGGCGGCAGCATGGCAGCCTGCTGCCCAGGCGGCGTGTTCCACTCCCACTCCACAGAAAGCGGCGCGGAGGCGCGGTGCGGCCCCGCACCGCGCCTCCGCGCAGGGATGCGGTTGCACCGAACCATCCCCATCTGGCAGGGCGAGGCATGCCCGGATTTCGGCCGGGTCCGGAGTCCCGATGAGCTACGCCGTCAAGGAGATCTTCCACACCCTGCAGGGCGAGGGTGCCCAGGCCGGCCGCGCCGCCGTGTTCTGCCGCTTTGCCGGCTGCAACCTGTGGAGCGGGCGCGAGGCCGACCGGGCCGACGCGATCTGCCGCTTCTGCGACACGGATTTCGTCGGCACCGACGGCGAGGGCGGCGGCCGCTTCGCCGATGCCGAGGCGCTCGCCGCCGCGATCGCGGCCGCCTGGGGCGGCGGGCGCGACGGGCGCTACGTCGTCTTCACGGGCGGCGAGCCCCTGCTCCAGCTCGACGCGCCCCTGCTCGCGGCCGTGCACGCCCGCGGCTTCGCCACCGCGGTCGAGACCAACGGCACGCAGGATGCGCCGGAGGGGCTCGACTGGATCTGCGTCAGCCCCAAGGCCGGTGCGCCCCTGCGCATCACCCGCGGCGACGAGCTGAAGCTCGTCTATCCACAGGCGGGCCTGCGGCCCGAGGACCTGGTCGGCCTCGACTTCCGGCATTTCTGGCTCCAGCCGATGGACGGGCCGGACCGGCTCGCCAATACCGAAGCCGCGGTCGCCTATTGCCTGCGCGATGCCCGCTGGCGCCTCAGCCTCCAGACCCACAAGCTGATCGGCATTCCCTGACTCCTCGCCCCGATCCGCCCGGCGGCTCTTCCACCAAAGCGGTTCTGCCCGCCCTCGCCCGGTGCTATGGGGGCCTGACCGCGCGCAACACCCGCAATCGCATGTGCCATCGATGAAGATCACCCAGGCTTTCACGTTCGAGGCCGCCCACTGGCTGCCGAACGTACCCGAAACCCACCGTTGCCGCCGGATGCACGGGCATTCCTACCGGGTCGAGCTGACGCTCGACGGGCCGGTCGACCCGCATACCGGCTGGGTGGTGGATTTCTACGACGTGGAGCACGCCTTCGCGCCGCTCCTCGCCGAACTCGACCATCATTGCCTCAACGATTTGCCCGGCCTGGAGAATCCGACGGCCGAGCACATCGCCATCTGGATCTGGAACCGCGCCCGTCCGGCCCTGCCTGCCCTGTCGTCGGTCAAGGTGTTCGAGACGCCGCTCTCCTGGGCCGAGTATACGGGCGACTGACCGCAAGGAGGCGCCCCCGGGCGCAGCGGGCGGCTCAATCGGAACTGACCTGCGTGGCAGCCGCCCCGCTCCTCATGCTGAGGTGGCCGGCGAAAGCCGGCCAGAGACCTGATGGGTGGCGGCATCCGGCTTGCGTGAGGGCGGTCCGCGGTCCACCTGAGACCCATCGCCGGGAGACGAGACGATGGAGACGAGCGAGGGCGCGCTGGTGCTGTTCTCCGGCGGGCAGGATTCCACCACCTGCCTCGCCTGGGCGCTCGAGCGCTTCGGGCGGGTCGAGACCCTCGGCTTCGACTACGGCCAGCGCCATCGGGTCGAGCTCGACTGCCGCGACCGGCTGCGGGCGGGCCTCGCGGCGCTCGATCCCGCCTGGGCGGCGCGGCTCGGCCCGGACCACACCCTGCCGCTCGGGGTGCTGGGCGAGATCTCCGAGACGGCGCTCACCCGCGACAGCGCCATCGCCCTGGCCGAGACCGGGCTGCCCAACACCTTCGTGCCCGGCCGCAACCTCGTCTTCCTGACCTTCGCGGCGGCGCTCGCCTACCGGCGGGGCCTGCGCCACATCGTCGGCGGCATGTGCGAGACCGATTATTCGGGCTATCCGGATTGCCGCGACGACACCATCAAGGCGCTCCAGGTCGCGCTCAATCTCGGCATGGAGCGGCGCTTCGTGCTCCACACGCCGCTCATGTGGATCGACAAGGCCGCGACCTGGCGGCTCGCCGAGGCGCTCGGCGGCGAGGCGCTGGTGGATCTCATCGTCGAGGACAGCCATACCTGCTATCGCGGCGAGCGCGGCGAGCGCCACGCCTGGGGCTATGGCTGCGGCACCTGCCCGGCCTGCGAATTGCGGGCCGCGGGCTACGCGCGGTTCAGGGCAGCCTGACGCGCGCTTGTGCCGGCACGCCCGCTCGCGCACAACAGGCCTAACGGGCCGGCCCGACCGGCCACGGCCCCGGGAGGAGACCAGGACATGACCGCCTGCATCGTCGGCTGGAGCCATACGCCGTTCGGCAAGCACGACGCCGAAACCGTCGAGAGCCTCGTGGTGCGGGCGGCCGATGAGGCCCTGGCCCATGCGGGCATCGGCGCCTCGGACGTGGACGAGATCGTGCTCGGCCATTTCAACGCCGGCTTCTCGCCCCAGGACTTCACCGCCTCGCTGGTGCTGCAGGCGAATGACGGCTTCCGCTTCAAGCCCGCGACGCGGGTCGAGAATGCCTGCGCCACCGGGTCGGCGGCGGTGCACCAGGGCATCAAGAGCATCGCGGCGCGGCAGGCCCGCGTGGTGCTGGTGGTCGGCGTCGAGCAGATGACCCGCACGCCCCCCCGCGAGATCGGCGTCAACCTGCTCAAGGCCTCCTATCTGCCGGAGGAGGGCGACACCCCGGCGGGCTTCGCGGGCGTGTTCGGCGGCATCGCGGCCCGCTACTTCCAGCGCCACGGCGATCAGTCCGACGCGCTCGCGATGATCGCCGCCAAGAACCACCAGAACGGCGTCGCCAACCCCTACGCGCAGATGCGCAAGGATCTCGGCTACGAGTTCTGCCGCACCGAATCCGAGAGGAACCCGATCGTCGCCGGCCCCCTCAAGCGCACCGATTGCTCGCTCGTCTCCGACGGCGCCGCCGCGCTCGTGCTCGCCGACACCGAGACGGCTCTGCGCATGCGCCGGGCGGTGGCCTTCCGCTCGACCGCCCATGCCCAGGACTTCCTGCCGATGTCGAAGCGCGACGTGCTGCGCTTCGAGGGCTGCGCGGTGGCTTGGTCCCAGGCGCTCGCGAAGGCCGGCATCACCCTCGACGACCTCTCCTTCGTCGAGACGCACGACTGCTTCACGGTCGCCGAACTCATCGAGTACGAGGCGATGGGGCTGACCCCGGAAGGGCGCGGCGCCGAGGCGATCCGCGAGGGCTGGACCCGCAAGGACGGCCGCCTGCCCGTCAACCCGTCGGGCGGCCTCAAGGCCAAGGGCCATCCGATCGGCGCCACCGGCGTCTCGATGCACGCCCTCTCGGCCATGCAGCTCTGCGGCGAGGCCGGCGGCATGCAGATCCCGGGCGCCACGCTCGCGGGCGTGTTCAACATGGGCGGTGTCGCAGTCGCGAACTACGTGAGCGTGCTGGAGCGGATCAAGTAATCGCCGGGCCGCCTCCTGCGGCGCGAGGAACCCCTCTCCCGTTCGGGAGAGGGCTAGGGGCGAGGGTGCTACGGTTCAGCAGGAAGCTGGGACCGTCCCGCTGCCAGCTCACCGCTCTGCGCTTGATCCTGAAGCCCTGCCACCCTCACGCGCGATCTTTGATCGCCTGCCCCTCTCCCACTCGGGAGAGGGGTTCCTCGCACCCTCTTCTGTGACCGACGCGATCGTGGCGCCTCGGCTGCGATGGCGCGACCGCACGGAGCCGCCGTGACGGCCTTCCTGGTCCTCCTCCTCGCCTATACGATCAGCCAGTTCGACCGCGGCTTCCTCGCCATGGTGGCGCCGGACCTCGGACGCGACCTCGGCCTGCATGCCTCCGATCTCGCGCTCTTGTCCTCCGCCTGGTTCGCGGCCTTCGCGGCGGGCCAGGTGCCGACCGGGCTGAGCCTCGACCGGTTCGGCCCGCGCCGCACGGTCGCGGGATTCCTGCTCGCCGCTTCCCTCGGCACGGGGGCGCTCGCGGCCGCCACGGGCTTTGCCGGGGCGCTTGCCGGCATGGCCCTGATCGGCCTCGGCTGCGCGCCCGCCCTGATGGGCAGCCTCTACCTGTTCGGCCGCCTCTATCCGCCCGAGCGCTTCGCCATGCTCTCCTCGCTGATGATCGGGTTCGGCACCGCGGGCGACCTCCTCGGCTCCACGCCGCTCGCCCTCGCCGCGCAGGCGTTCGGCTGGCGGCCGATCCTGTTCGGGCTCGCCGCCGTCACGGCGGCATGCGCCCTCCTGATCCTCGCCCTCATCCGCGATCCGCCCCGCCTCGCGGATCCGGCCCGGGGCGGTCTCCTGCGGGGCTTCGCCACGGTGGCGGCGATGCGCCCGCTCTGGCTGATCTACCCCGTGGCGTTCGTGAGCTACGCGGTGGTGATCGCCACCCGGTCGCTCTGGATCGGCTCCTATCTCGGCAGCGTGCACGGCTTCGACGCGCTCGCCCGCGGCAACGGCGCGCTCGCCATGAGCGTCGCCATGGCGATCGGCGCCATCGGCTACGGGCCGCTGGAGCGGCTGCTGCGCGATCCCAAGCGCACGGCGCTCGGCGGCTGCCTCGTCACCGGGCTCGCCTTCGCGGCGCTCGGCCTCCTCGGCGGCCGCTCGGCCGGGCTGGCCGTGGCCCTGCTCGCGATCATCGGCGGGGCGGGCCTGAGCTACGCCATCCTGATGGCGCATGCCCGCCGCTTCTTCCCGGCCCACCTGCTCGGCCGGGGCGTGTCCTTCATGAACATCCTGTTCATGGGCGGGGCGAGCGCCGCGCAGGGGCTCTCGGCCACTGCGCTCTCCGCGGAGGGGGCCGATCCGGCGACGCTCTACGGCCGCCTGTTCGTCGCCTTCGGGGCCGCGCTGCTCGGCGCCACCGCGCTCTACGCCTTCGCGCCGCGGGCCCCTTCGCTCACGGCTGCGATGCCGCCTCCGCCGGGGTCCGCGCCCGCAGGGCGAGCGCGTGAAGGCCGCGCCTGAAGGCCTCGTCGAGGAGTGCGTTCACCATGCGGTGGCGCTCGACCCGGCTCTTCCCCTCGAAGGCCTCCGACACCACATCGAGGCGGAAATGGGTCTCCCCGCCTTCCCGCCATCCGGCATGGCCCTCATGCTGGTGCGACTCGTCGATGACGGTGAGCGCCGTCGGCCTTAGCCGCTCCTCCAGCGTTGTCCTGATCCACTCGCCCAAGCTCATCGGGTGCCATCCTGCGTTCGGGGTAATTCCCGGGGGCAGGGCCGTACCGCCCGTGTCAATCCGTCCCGGCGCACCTGCGGCATCAGGCCCGCAGCCCTTGTGCCCTGCCGGGGCCTCCTCATAATCGCCCTGCCATGGATCTCAACTCGCCCCTGTTCGACCGCATCCGCATCAAGCCCACCTGCGACGACGCCGCGGCGGAGGGGCCGGTCTGCGAGCGGCCGGGCTGCACCCAGCCGGGGCTCCACCGCGCCCCGAAGGGCCGCCGCCAGGAGGGCCAGTACTGGCGCTTCTGCATGGAGCACGTCCGCGAGTACAACGCCTCCTACAACTACTTCGCGGGCATGAACGACGCGGCCGTGCAGGCCTTCCAGAAGGACGCGGTGATCGGCCACCGGCCGACCTGGTCGATGGGCGTCAACCGCGCCGGCCGCGGGGCCGGGAAGCCCTCGGCGGCGACCCGCGACTGGGACTACGTCGATCCGCTCGGCATCCTGCGGGCGGGCGGCATCGGGCCCGACCGCGGCCGCGCCAAGGCGGAGCCGCAGCGCCCGCGCTTCTCCGCCCCCGTGCGCAAGGCCCTCGACGTGATGGGTCTCGACGAGGGCGCGGATGCCGCCGCCATCAAGGCGCAGTACAAGGTGCTGGTGAAGCGCTTCCATCCGGACGCGAATGGCGGCGACCGCTCCTTCGAGGACCGCCTGCGCGACATCATCCGGGCCCACGACACCCTGCGGGCCGCCGGGCTCTGCTGAGGAAGCGGGCACGGATCTCGCATCCGGCCCGCCGACGGGTCTCGCAACCGGGGGACGGCCCGCCTATATCAGGGTCGTTGGTACGTTTGCGCCGGCTCCCCCAGAACGATAAGGAAAGGCGGCGCCTGCCGGCACCCCCGCGCCGTCGCGACATCCGCAGGGCCGCCCCGAGAGGCACCCCTGCCCCGACGAGGCCCTTAATGCTCGCTGAAGACACGCTACCCGCTCTCCCGGACATGAATGTGTCCGTGCGCCAGGTGTTCGGGATCGACTCGAACCTTGAGGTGCCGGCCTTCTCCAAGACCGACGAGCACGTCCCCGATCTCGACCCGGACTACATCTTCGACCGCGAGACCACGCTCGCCATCCTGGCGGGCTTCGCGAAGAACCGCCGGGTGATGATCACGGGCTATCACGGCACCGGCAAGTCCACCCATGTCGAGCAGGTCGCCGCGCGCCTCAACTGGCCCTGCGTGCGCATCAACCTCGACAGCCACGTCTCGCGCATCGATCTCGTCGGCAAGGACGCGATCGTGCTCAAGGACGGCAAGCAGGTCACCGCCTTCCAGGACGGCATCCTGCCCTGGGCGCTGCAGAACAACGTTGCGCTCGTCTTCGACGAGTACGATGCCGGCCGCCCCGACGTGATGTTCGTGATCCAGCGCGTGCTGGAGGTCTCGGGCCGCCTGACGCTGCTCGATCAGAAGCGCGTGATCCGCCCCCACCCCGCCTTCCGGCTCTTCGCCACGGCGAACACCGTCGGGCTCGGCGACACCTCCGGCCTCTATCACGGCACGCAGCAGATCAACCAGGGCCAGATGGACCGCTGGTCGATCGTCACCACGCTGAACTACCTGCCGCACGACCGCGAGGTCGACATCGTCCTGTCGAAGGCGCCGCATTACCGCGGCGAGGGCGGGCGCGACATCGTCAACAAGATGGTCCGCGTCGCCGACCTCACCCGCAACGCCTTCATCAACGGCGACCTTTCGACCGTGATGAGCCCCCGCACGGTGATCACCTGGGCGGAGAACGCCGACATCTTCAACGACATCGGCTTCGCCTTCCGGGTCACCTTCCTCAACAAGTGCGACGAGCTGGAGCGCTCGCTGGTGGCGGAGTTCTACCAGCGCTCCTTCGGCAAGGAGCTGCCCGAGAGCGCGGTCAACGTCGCGCTGAGCTGATACTGACGGTCATTGAAAATGACCGTTGGTTCCGTTCTCGGATTTTCGCCAAGCCTCTGGCTTGATGTCGAAAATTCGAGACAGTCAACGGCCCGATGCGGCAGCACCCGCCGCCTCAGCAGCCTGGGCCGTTGGTATGATACGGAGGTGTCCCGCATGGCGGATCGGGTCCTGAGCGAGCAGCTTTCCGGCGAGACGCGGCCGGCTCAGGTCCGGACGCGCTACGCGGACGACGCTTACGCCTGGGACGACCTCCGGGGGCGCCCCTTCGACCTCGACTCCGTGAAGAAGTAGCCGGATGTCCCTCTCCAACCGCAAGCCCGGCGAGAAGCGCGAGCCGGTGGCCGAGCCGCTCAAGCGCTCGCTCGCCGGGACGCTCCGCGCCATCGCCCGCAAGCCCGAGATCGAGGTCACCTTCGCCTCGGACCGGCCGGCCCTGACCGCCGACAAGGCGCGCCTGCCCGAGCCGCCCCGCAAGCTCGCGGCGGCCGATGTGGCGATCCTGCGCGGCCATGCGGATTCGATGGCCCTGCGCCTCGCCTGCCACGACGCCGCCGTGCACCGCCGGATGGCACCCGAGGGCGCGCCCGCCCGCGCGGTGTTCGACGCCGTCGAGCAGGCCCGGGTCGAGGCGATCGGTTCGCGCCGCATGACCGGCGTCGCCGCGAACCTGACCGCCATGCTGGAGGACCGCTATCACCGCGGCGGCAAGTACGAGGAGATCACCGACCGGGCCGACGCCCCCCTGGAGGATGCCGTCGCCCTGATGGTGCGCGAGCGCTTGACCGGACAGAAGCCGCCGGAGGCCGCCGGCCGCATCGTGGAGCTCTGGCGCGACTTCATCGAGGCGCGCGCCGGGCGGAGTCTCGACGGGCTCCTCGGCAGCATCGAGAACCAGCGCGCCTTCGCGCGCTCGGTGCGCGACCTCCTCACCTCCCTCGACATGGCCGACGAGGCGCCCCTCGACCCCGAGGACGAGGAGAGCGAGGACGAGACCGAGGCGAAGGAGAACGAGCAGCAGGCCGGCGAGGGCGAGGCCGAGCAGCAGAGCCAGGGCGACCGGGCCGAGGTCGAGGTCTCGGACGAGGCGTCGGACGATCTCGACGAGGGAGCCACCGAGGCCGCCGACGCCCCGTCCGGCGAGTTGCCGGACGACGCCGAGGAGGCGGATTCCGAGGAGGCGTCCGAATCCTGGCGCCCGCCGAATCCCCGCGCGCACGAGCCCCGCGGTCCGGATTACCGGGTCTACACGGCGAAGTTCGACGAGGTGATCCACGCCGAGGAACTCTGTGATGCGGACGAGCTCGCGCGTCTGCGCTCCTACCTCGACAAGCAGCTCGCCCACCTGCAGGGCGTCGTCGGACGGCTCGCCAACCGCCTGCAGCGGCGGCTGCTCGCCCAGCAGAACCGGGCCTGGGACTTCGACCTGGAGGAGGGCCAGCTCGACCCGGCCCGCCTGCCCCGCGTCGTCATCGACCCGTTCCAGCCCCTCTCCTTCAAGCAGGAGAAGGACACCAATTTCCGCGATACGGTGGTCACGCTCCTCCTCGACAATTCGGGCTCGATGCGCGGGCGGCCGATCACCGTGGCGGCGACCTGCGCGGACATTCTCGCCCGGACCCTGGAGCGCTGCGGCGTCAAGGTCGAGATCTTGGGCTTCACCACCCGGGCCTGGAAGGGCGGCCAGTCCCGCGAGGCGTGGCTGCAATCCGGCAAGCCGCCCTCCCCTGGGCGCCTCAACGACCTGCGCCACATCGTCTACAAGGCCGCGGACGCCCCCTGGCGGCGGGCGCGCAAGAATCTCGGCCTGATGATGCGCGAGGGCCTGCTGAAGGAGAATATCGACGGCGAGGCGCTCGACTGGGCGCACAAGCGCCTGCTCGCGCGCCCCGAGCAGCGCCGCATCCTGATGGTGATCTCGGACGGCGCCCCGGTCGACGATTCGACACTCTCGGTCAATCCGGGCAATTACCTGGAGCGCCACCTGCGCTACGTCATCGAGGAGATCGAGACCCGCTCGCCGGTGGAGATTCTGGCCATCGGCATCGGCCACGACGTCACCCGCTATTACCGCCGCGCCGTCACCATCATCGACGCGGAAGAACTCGGCGGCGTGATGACCGAGAAGCTGGCCGAGCTGTTCGACGAGAGCGCCGCAGCACCGCCGCGCCGCGCCGCCGCTGGCGGACGCCGCTGAAGCGACCATCTGCGCCGTTGCCCTTCGGGCGGCGGCGCGCGAAATTGGGTTAGGCTTAAGAGAACCGGCCTCTGGGATCCTGGCGGACCGGCGGCATTTGTGCTGCGTTCAGCTTCGCTGTGCATGATCAGGACGATCGACGGCGCCGCGGCGAGGCCATTCCTCTGGGAGAGGGCTCATACTGCACTGCATGACGCGCCGGATTGCAGTGCCGGACGGGACACGGGACCGATGACGTCGCAGACCATTGACCGCAAGCCTAAATCCCGCGCCGGCTGGGCCATGGGCGGCTTCGACCCGGTCTATTACCTCGCCACTTATCCGGATGTGGCGGAGCACGGCTGCGACCCGCTGGAGCATTACCTGAAATTCGGCTGGAAGGAGGGCCGCGATCCCTCCGCGCAGTTCAGCACCTCCGGCTATCTCTCCGCCAATCCGGACGTGGCGGAGGCAGGCATCAATCCGCTGGTCCATTACCGCCTGCACGGCCTCGCGGAGGGGCGCAGCGGCTGGCAGAAGACGGTGGATCCCGCCGGCATGGCGACGATGGCCCGGCGCGCCGCCCGCAAGCCGGACTGATCTCCCGCCCACCACCGCTCCGGTGCGCGAAGCACCCGGGAGCCAGACCGAGGCTGTGATACCAACGGCCCAGGCTGCTGGCGCAGCCAGGACAATCTCGCCGACAAAGCCCGCAAGCTCGGCATCCCGGTCTATCGCTTCGGCTCGGGCGGCGCCTGAGCGCCGCCACACACCAACGCCATCCTTGATCAGTGCACGGGGCCGAGGGGCACGTTTCGCAGCTTGTCGGGATTGCGCGTCACGTAGATGGCGACGACCTTCTCGTCCTCGATCTGCAAGGCTGTCGTCTGCATGATGTTGCCGCCTTCGATGGTGACGAAGCCCGGCAATCCGTCGATCACGGCATAACGCACGAGCCGCGACGGGCTCAGTGCGAAGTCGCGAGCCATTCCGGCATGACGCGCGAGGACGGCTTCGAGACCGACCAACGGCTGCAACGTCGCGGGAACCTTGCCGCCGCCGTCAGCATGGGCAACGACATCTTCCGCCAGCAACGCCCGCAACGCGGCCATGTCGCCACTTCTTGATGCCGTGAAAAAGGCCGCCGCGAGCTTCAATCCTCGCTCCTTCGGGACGGCAAATCGCGGGCGGGCGTCGTAAATATGAGCACGCGCCCGGCTGGCGAGCTTGCGGCAGGTGGCGGGCTCCCGCCCGATCGCTTCGCCGACCGCATCGAACTCCATGCCGAAGACATCGTGAAGCAGGAACGCCGCCCGCTCCAGTGGCGACAGGCGTTCCAACGCGATCATCAGCGGCAGCGTGATGTCGTCGGGTGTGTCAGTGTCTTCAGGATCGAAGATTGGCTCGGGCAGCCACGGACCGATATAGGTCTCGCGTCGACGCCCGGTGATCTGCCGGGCAAGCCCGGGACAAGCCTCGCCGCTTACGCCTCCTTCAAGCGACACTCCTTAAGGTCAGCCGCGGAACGACCATGCGACCGTCGAGGCCATCCGGGCGGCAGGCGCCCTACGCCCGACGCAGGAGACCACGCCGTGACCTCGACCTTCGCGAGCTACCAGCTCATCACCCGCGACCCGACCACGGCCCTCAAGCGCAAGGCCGCCAATCCGACCATCGCCCGCGACACCGCCTACTACAACGCCAATATCGGCAAGGTGAAGTCGATCGACGACCTGCTCGGCGACCAGCGCCTCTACGCCTACGCCATGAAGGCCCACAGCCTGGAGGACATGACCTACGCCAAGGCGTTCATGCGCAAGGTGCTAACGGAGGGCGTGGATTCCCCGACGAGCTTCGCCAGCCGGCTCACCGACCCGCGCTAGGTCGCCTTCGCCCGCGCCTTCGACTTCGCCACCGGTGCGAGCGCGACCGGCACCGATGCCACGGTCTCGGGCACGATCCTGGCGAATTCGACGATCATCCCGGCCCGGCCCGCAGAGCTCAGCGGCTCGGTCGTCCTGCCCGACACGATGGATTTCTCCGGCACCAACGAGGCGAGCTTCTCGATCAGCTCGCAGTTCGACGCCGCCACCACCAAGTCCGCCGCCATCGTCCTCAACAGATCGACCCTGGCCTCCTCCGTCGCGAACCTCTCGCGCGTCACGCCGACCGAGCTCGTGGCGGCGATCAACGCCCAGATCGCCGCTTCGGGCGAGGCCAACCTCAAGGGCAAGGTCCGGGTCGGCCGCGGCGTGGACGGCAGCCTGTATGTCGAGACGACCGCCTTCACCTCGCTCGGGGCCGACGGGGCCGCAGGCGGGACGGGCGCCTATGCCGATACGTCCTACCCGGCGGGAGGCAGGGACCGGACGGTCGCCATCCGGAACCTGTCGCTCTCAGGCCCCGGCCAGACGGCGGTCAATGTCGGCTTCGGCACCGACCTGCCGCCCGACATGAAGGCCAAGACCGTCACGGACGCCTATCTGCGCCAATCCCTGGAAACCGATGCGTCTACGGCAAGGGCATGGCGGGCGGCTCCTGGAAGTCGATGCTCGCCGAGCAGATCGGCGGCCAGATCGCCAAGGCCGGCGGAATCGGCATCGCCCGCATGCTCGCGACTGCCCGTCCGGCCCAGACCGGCGAGGCGAAGAAGACCGAACTCTAGAGCATTGCCCGACGAGGCGGATCCATGCTGATCGCATCCCTGACCCGGCTCGAAGCCACCATCGACGCGGAGACGGAGGCGCAGCTCACGCGCGCCCCCATCGACCAGGACGAGTTCAACCGGCGCAAGAGCCAGAGCCTGCTCGAACTCACCCGCCTGTCCCGCCACCGCGAGGACGCAGGCCCGGACCCGGACCTCGCCGCCTGCCTCGCGCGGCTGCGCGACAAGCTCGCCCGCAACCAGGAGGTCGTCGCCCTGCACCTGCGGGCCGTCGAGGAGGTCTCCGAGGTGATCGCCACGGCTCTGCGCGCGGCCGAATCGGACGGCACCTACACGGCCGCCCATCGCTGAGGCCGCCATGCGCGTCGTCGTCACCGGGATCTGGATCTGCATCGTCACGCTGCTATCGTGCTACGGCGTGTTGACGTGGGGCGCCGGGCTCTTCGCCCAGAAGACCGAGCCCTATTTCGAAGGGCTCCAGTACCAGAAGCTGCGCGCCATCAACGTGCCGATCATCGCGGACGGCGCCCTCCAGGGCTACATCGTCACCACCCTGGTGTTCACGGCGGACGCCAAGCTCATGCACACGCTCGCCGTGCCGCCCAACGCCTTCGTCATCGATGAGGCCTTCCGGCAGATCTACGGCGATCCGAGCCTCGATTTCCGCCGCCTCGCCAAATACAACATCAACAAGCGCCTCACCGAAATCCGCGCCAAGGTCAACGAGCGCCTGGGCGCCGAGGTGGTCAAGGACGTGCTGGTGGAGGATTTCAACTTCGTGCCGCGCAAGGACGTGCGGTCGTGAGGATCGGCCGGCCCCCACGGGACCTGGCCGAAGGCCGGCTCAAAGCGGGTCGTATCCCGGCTTCTTGTACAGCTTGTCCGATTGGCCAAGGATGTCGGGCCTGTAGACCTTCTCGGCCCAGTCCTTCGGCTCGACATCCTCGATGACCACCGAGACGGACGACTCTGAGCAATTCGCGCTCGCCATCACGGCCCTGGTGATCTCTTCTGCGATCTTCGATTTCTGCTGCTCGGACCTTCCGGCATGGAGCTTGACGATGACGTGCGGCACTCCCCGTCTCCTTGTTCGGTCGAAAAACTACCGGTGGTACTGATCGTCGGTGACATGCTCCAGCCAGTCCACGGGGCTGCCGTCGAGCTTCTCCTGGATGGCGATGTGGCTCATGGCCGTGGTCGCGGTGGCGCCGTGCCAATGCTTCTCGCCCGGTGGAAACCAGACCACGTCCCCCGGCCGGATCTCTTCGATCGGACCGCCCTCGCGCTGGGCCCAGCCGCATCCGGCCGTGACGATCAGGGTCTGACCCAGCGGATGCGTATGCCAGGCCGTGCGCGCGCCGGGCTCGAAGGTGACGAGGGCACCGGCGACCCGGGCCGGCTCCGGCGGGCTGAACAGCGGATCGATCCGGACCGATCCGGTGAAATACTCCGCCGGCCCCGTGGCCGAAGGCCGCGATCCGCTTCTCGTGATCTCCATCGCTGCACTCCCCGGCAGTTTCGCGCTTCCGGCACGGACCTGACGGCTGCCCATGTCCGGCGTCTCATCTAGGGCGGAATCCGGTCCACCGTGAACGGATTCTACCCTAGACCTGGCGCAGCAGCCGCCCCACCGCCTCGCCCCCGAGATGCGCCGCAAGCGCCGCGGCCCTCGTCGAGGGCGATCCCGACGCCGCCGCAGACCGCGCCCTGGCCGTGGAACACATAGCGCAGGGTGCTCGACGGCTGGAGCACGCCGGCCTTCAGCGACACGTAGCCCTGCAGGCCCCCGGGCGGTCGTTGCGCCCGCTGACCAGGGCGAGGCCGCCCCGCTGCCCGGTCACGATCCGAGGCACCACCCGCAGGCGGTTGAGCTCGCGGCTCGCGAGCACGAGGCGGGGCCCCGCCAGCGCCACCAGCACGTCCGGCGGGAAATGCAACAGCCCCTCGACGGAGATGAGCCGGTCGTCGGTCTCTCGACGCCGACGAGCGCGAAGTCGACGGCGGTGGCGGCGGTCTCCGCCGCGTCCCAGGCGAGCTGGAAGGCGAGCTCGAACCCAGGTCTCGGGCGGCGCGAGATCCGCGAAGGACAGGACGACCCGCGCGAAGCGGTTGTTGGCCGTGACCGCGTGCTCGTCGGCGCGCGCGCCGGCCGCGGCGCCGCCGGCATAGCTCACCGAGACGGGCAGGAAACGTGTCGCGCCGGGCATGCTCGCGGGCGGGTGGAGGGCGGGGCATCGTGGGCGACGGAGCCCCGCACCTGCCGGCTGCCCCCGCGGCCTGTCAAGCCGTGGCGCCCGTCCCCTCCCGCCTCGCCAGCGCCGCCTCGCGGATCTGCGTCAGGGTCTGGCCCGGGGTGATCGCGTCGGTCGCGATCTTCAGGTGGATGATCGAGGGCCGGCCGGACTCGTGCGCCGCCGCGAAGGCCGCCGGAAAGTCCTCGGTCCGCTCGACGGTCCAGCCGAGGCCGCCGAAGGCCCGGGCATAGGCGGCGAAATCCGGATTATGCAGGTCGGTCGCGATCGGACGGTCGGGGAATTCGCGCTCCTGGTGCATCCGGATCGTGCCGTAGCTCGCATTGTCGCAGACGATCACCACGATCGGCAGCCGGTACTGCACGGCGGTCGCGAATTCCTGGCCGTTCATCAGGAAGTCGCCGTCGCCGTTGAGCGAGATCACGCTGCGCGCGGGCCACAGGCGCTTCATCGCCACCGCGGCCGGCAGGCCGTAGCCCATCGAGGCCGAGGTCGGGGCGATGTGGCCGGCAAAGCTGCGGAAGCGGAAGAAGCGGTGGATCCAGGCCGCGTAGTTGCCCGCCCCGTTGCACAGGATCGCGTCGCCGGGAAGAGTCTCGCGCAGGTGGATGATCACCGCGCCGAGATTGACCCCGCCCGGCTGCGGCGTCGCGGCCTCGCCCCAGGCGAGAAAGTCTTCGTGCGCGGTGCGGGTCTCGGCCCGCCACGGGATGCGGGCGGGGGCTGAGAGGCGCGCGAGCGCCGCGGCAGTGCGCGCCGGCGCCGCGTTGATGGCGAGGAAGGGCCGGTAGACGCGGCCGAGCTCCTCGGGGCCCGCATGGATGTGCACGAGCCGCGTCTGCGGCCCCGGGATGGCGAGGAGGCTGTAGCCCTGCGAGGGGATCTCGCCGAGGCGCCCGCCGAGCAGCACGACGAGGTCGGCGGCCTTCACCCGCGCGACCAGCCGGGGATTGGCGGCAAGGCCGAGATCGCCCGCATAGCAGGGGTGGAGCGCATCGAAGAGCGGGCTGCGCCGGTAGCTCGTGGCGACGGGCAGGTCGAAGGTTTTCGCGAAGCGCGCGATGTCGGCGCAGGCGGCCTCGCTCCAGCGGCTGCCGCCCAGCACCAGGATCGGGCGCTCGGCCGAGGCGATGAGGTCGGCGAGGAGCGCGACGTCGTCGGCGCCGGGCGCCGCCTCCACGGGCACGAAGGGCGGCGCGAGCGGCGCCTCGGTCGTCTCCGTCAGCATGTCCTTGGGCAGCGCCACCACCACGGGGCCGGGCCGGCCGGCGGTCGCGGTCGCGAAGGCGCGCGAGACGAGTTCCGGCACCCGGTCGGGATCGTCGATCTCCGTCGCCCACTTGGCCATCGGCCCGAACACCGCCCGGTAGTCGAGTTCCTGGAAGGCCTCGCGCTCGCGGAAGCGCCGCTCGATCTGCCCGACGAACAGGATCATCGGGGTCGAATCCTGCTGCGCCACGTGCAGCCCCGCCGAGGCGTTGGTGGCGCCCGGCCCCCGCGTGACGAAGCAGATGCCGGGCTCTCCGGTCGCCTTGCCGTGCGCCTCCGCCATCATGGCGGCGGCGCCCTCCTGACGGCAGGTCGTGACCGCGATGCCGGAATCGCGCAGGGCGTCGAGGACCGGCAGGAAGCTCTCGCCCGGCACCGTGAAGACGTGGCGCACGCCGTTCGCCACCAGCTGGTCCACCAGCACGCGGGCGGCGCTGCGCCCCGATCCGTTCGCCCTCATCGCCCTCACCTGCTCCGCTCGACCGGTTCCAAAGAAGATCACGCCGTCGGTGTTAAGAGATCTCCCTCAAGCCAGGACGGGTTCGGGCTGCGGTAATCCGTTCACCCTACGGAGGCGAATGCCTTGCCATGTCTTGATCGCTGCTGATATAGCTGATGCCGATCATAGGAGACATTCTGGAATGTCTACACGGTTAATAATTCTTGCACAGATGAAGCAGATCGCCGAGGAACAGCAGCGCAAGCTGGCACCCCTCGACGATCAGACAGCTTTGACCGAGACCGGGCTCGACTCGCTCTGCTTCGCGATCCTGGTGGCGCGACTGGAAGCGGAGTTGAACATCGATCCGTTCACGATGGCGGAGGAGATCACCTTCCCGGTCACGGTCGGCGAGTTCATCGCGCTCTACGAGAGCGCCGCCGTCGATGTCGCGGCCTGAGCCCCTGTCGCTCCGCACGGCCCTGGCGGCCGTGCCGGCCGCATCAGCCGCACCGGCCGCGGGCCGGCTCCTCGGCCGCGACGCCGCGGCGGCCTTCGCGGATCTCCCCCGGCAGAGCGCCCTCGGCGGCGCCCGCGATGCCCTCGCCGGGCGGGCCGTGCTGGTCGCGACGGCGGACCCCTTCGCCGCCGCCCTCGCCCTCATCGACCTCGACGGCCTCGCGCGGCGCCTGCTCCTCTGCCCGCCCGACCTCGACCCGGCCCATCTGCCCGTCCTCGCCGAGCGGGCCGGCATCGAGGCCGTCGTGACGGATCTCGCCCCCTCCGCACGGCCGGATTGCGGCGGGCGCCCCGTCTTCCCCCTTGTCCCCCTGGCGGAGATGCCCGCTCCGCGGGCGGAGCCCCTTGCCACCGAGTGGGTGCTGCTGACCTCCGGCACGACGGGCGTGCCGAAAATGGTCGTGCACGACCTTGAGGGCCTCACCGGGGCGATCCGCCCGCTTCCGGAGGGCGGCGCCCCGCCGGTCTGGTCCACCTTCTACGACATCCGCCGCTATGGCGGCCTGCAGATCTTCCTGCGCGGCATCCTCGGCGGGGGCTCGCTGGTGCTCTCCGCACAAGACGAGCCGGTGGCGGATTTCCTGCGCCGCCTCGGACGGCACGGCGTCACCCACCTCTCGGGCACCCCCTCCCACTGGCGCCGGGCGCTGATGAGCCCCGCCCTCGGCGCGATCCGGCCCTCCTATCTGCGGCTCTCGGGGGAGATCGCCGACCAGGCTTTGCTCGATGCCCTCAGGGCCGCCTTCCCGGAGGCCGCGATCGGCCACGCCTACGCCTCCACCGAGGCGGGCGTCGGCTTCGAGGTGACGGACGGGCGCGAGGGCTTCCCGGAGAGCTTCCTCGGCCCCCGCGACACCGGGGTGGAGTTGCGCGTCGCCGAGGGCGCGCTGCGGATCCGCTCGGGCCGCGCCGCCCGCCGCTATCTCGGCGAGGAGGCGCCGGCCCTGATGGATGCGGAGGGCTTCGTCGATACCGGCGACATGGTCGAGATCCGCGACGGCCGCTGCCGCTTCGTCGGCCGGCGCGGCGGCATCATCAATGTCGGCGGCCTCAAGGTGCATCCGGAGGAGATCGAGGCGGTGATCAACCGGCACCCGCGCGTGCTCATGGCGCTGGTCGAGGGCCGCCGCAACCCGATCACCGGGGCGCTCGTCACCGCGACCGTGGTGCTCGATCCGGGCGAGGCGGCGCCCGAAGCCGTGACGGCCGAGATTCTGGCCGCCTGCCGGGCGGCCCTGCCCGCCCACAAGGTGCCGGCCCTGGTGCGCATCGCGAAAACGCTCGCGGTGACGCAGGCCGGCAAGCTCGCCCGGAATGCCGCGCCCCGCCCGGGGATTCGTCATGCGTAACGTCCTCGTCACCGGCGGCAGCCGGGGCCTCGGGCTCGCCATCGCGGGCAAGCTCGCCGGGTCGGGCTTCCGGGTGATCGCGGTAGCGCGCCGGCCGAGCGAGGCGCTGGAGGCGGCGATGCGCGAGACCGGGCCGGGCGAGATCCGCTTCGCGCCCGCCGACCTCGCCGAGGTGGGCGCCCTGCCCGACCTCGTGCGGCGCCTGCGCGAGGCGCACGGGCCGCTCTATGGCCTCGTCAACAACGCGGGCCTCGGCACCGAGGGCCTGCTCGCGATGATGCCGCTCAACGATATCGAGGCGCTGGTGCGGCTCAACACCCTGGCGCCGATCGTGCTGACCAAGCACGCGGTGCGCGCGATGATGGCGGAGGGCGCGGGGCGGATCGTCAATGTCAGCTCGATCATCGCCGCGACGGGCTACAACGCGCTCTCGGTCTATGCCGCCACCAAGGCCGCGATGATCGGCTTCACGCGCTCGCTCGCCCGCGAGGTCGGCCCGCTCGGGATCACCGTCAACGCGGTGGCGCCGGGCTTCATCGAAACCGAGATGACGCGCGGCCTCGGCGAGGCGGAGCGCCGCAAGATCGCCGGCCGCAGCGCCCTGCGCCGCCTCGCCGAGGCGAGCGACGTGGCGAACGCAGTCGACTTCCTGATGGGCGAGACCGGCCGCAATATCACCGGCACCGTGATGACCATCGACGCGGGCAGCACCGCCTGAAGGCAACCCCGACCGCGCCGCTGGGTTAACGCGACGTGATCGGCCGCACGGCGGGAGGGGAAGTCATGGGTCTGCTCGATCAGGTGATCGGCTCGGTGCTCGGCAACGTGCTGGGCGGGGGACAGGGCCGCCAGGGCGGCGGTTCCGCGGCGATGTCGCCCCTCGTCAAGGCGCTGCTGATGCTGCTTGCCGCCAAGGCCCTCCAGGGCGGGTTCGGCGACATCTTCGGGAGCGGCAGCCGGCCCGCCCCGCATCCGCGCGGCGACGAGGGATTCGAGCCCGAGCCCGGCGCCGGACCGCGCGGCGCCGATCCGGACAACCCCTTCTCCGAATTCTCCGGCATGCTCGACGGACCGGGCGGCGCGCCGCAGCCCGGCCCCCGCGGCAGCGCGCCGAATCCCTTCGACCAGCGGGCCGACCAGTATTCGGGCCTCGACCGCGAGATCCCCGACAATGCCGGCCCGGAGGGGCTCGACGGGCTCATCGACCGCTTCCGTCGCGGCGGCCTCGGCGATGTGATCGAGTCCTGGATCGGCCCGGGCCCGAACCGGCACATCCAGCCCCAGCAGCTCGCGCAGGCGCTCGGTCCGGACACGGTCGAGACGCTGAGCCGCACGACCGGGCTGTCTCGCGACGACCTCCTGGCGCAGCTCGCGCAGGTGCTGCCGGGCGTGATCGACGGCCTCACGCCCCAGGGACGGCGGCCGACCCCGGGCGAGATGCGGGGCTGGTAGGGGAATGGCCTACGACCTCTACTACTGGCCGGGGATCCAGGGGCGCGGCGAGTTCGTCCGCCTCGCCCTGGAGGAGGCGGGCGCGGATTATGTCGACGTGGCCCGCCGGCCGGACCGGGGCGGCATCGGGGCGCTGTCCGGCCTCCTCGCCGAGGGCGGGCCCCGCCCCTCCTTCGCCTGCCCGGTCCTCAAGGACGGCGACCTTCTGATCGGTCAGACCGCCGCGATCCTGCTCTATCTCGGCCCGCGGCTCGGGCTCGTGGGCGAGAGCGAGGCCGAGCGGATCCGCACGCATCAGCTCCAGCTCACGGTGGCGGACGCGGTGAGCGAGGCGCACGACACCCACCACCCGATCGCCAGCAGCCTCTACTACGAGGACCAGAAGCCGGAGGCGGCCCGCGCCGCAAAGATCTTCCGCGAGGAGCGTCTGCCGGCCTTCCTCGGCTGGTTCGAGCACGTCCTCGCGACCAACCCGGCCGGCCCCGCCTGCCTCGTCGGCGCGCGGCTGAGCTACGCCGACCTCTCGCTGTTCCAGCTGGTCGAGGGGCTGCGCTACGCCTTCCCGCGGGCGACGGCGCGGGTGCTGGCCGCCACGCCGAAGCTCGCGGCCCTGCATGCGGCGGTGGCGCGGCGCCCGCGGATCGCCGCCTATCTGGCGAGCGACCGGCGGGAGAGGTTCAACGAGGACGGGATTTTCCGGCGCTATCCGGAGCTCGATGGGTGATGCGGCTGCCGTCGGAACCTGCCCCTCTCAGCCCATAAGCGCCGCCCGCTCCGCCTCGTAGGCCTCCCGCACCGTGTCCTTGCCGTAGCGCCGCTCCAGGCGCCGGATGGCGAAATGCGCGCGGGCGATGGTCTGGAAGTGATCCATGAAGGCCGTGTTGACGGCTGCCCCGCCGACCGCGCCGATCACCGGCACCGCCTGGGCGGCCAGCTTCTGCGAGACGACGAAGCCGAAACGGGAGGCGATCTGGGCGACGAAGCGCATCAGGACAGGCGCGCTCTCGTCGAGCAGGCCGCGGCCCGCCGCATAGCGCGTCACCTCCGACAGCGTCTTGGCGAGCGCGCCGCGCACCGCGAAATAGCCGCTGTCGGTCGGGCTCGGCTCGGGGCCGCCGCGACCGCCGAGGGCGAAGACCTGCAGGCAGGCGAGCGCCGCCTCGGGCTTGCTCAGGTCCTCGCCCTCGCGCCGGGCGATCTCGGCGATGGAGCGCAGCATCAGGGTGGTGGAGACCGGCAGCTCGACCACGAGGGTCGCGATGCCGAAGGCGCCTCCCACCGCGCCCGACATGGCCGCGAGCGCCTTGTGGCCGAAATCCCCCGGCGGATGGCGTTCCAGGAAGTCGAGGGCGCGGGCGCGCAGGCCGGGCCGCTCGGCATCCGCAGCCGCCATCACCGCGGTGCCCGCGGGATCTTTCGGCAGGGTCGCGAGTGCCACGTGCAGGGCGCCGCGCAGCGCCGTCTCGGCCGCATGCGTGACGGCCTCGGTGACGGCGGCCGGCAGGGCGCGGCCCAGGAGGTCGAGGGGCGCCCCGGCGATGGCCGAGAGGCGCGCCGCGAAGCTGGGGCGCTCCAGCACCGCCACCGCTTGGCGCAGGATCTCGCGATCGGCCTCGCTCAGGGGCTCGGGCCCGGGGACGGCGGCGGGGAGCGGCGCGGTCTCGACGGGGACGATGTCGGTCACGGCTGAACCTCGGGATGGCGGACGGAACGGACGCAGGAAAGCTGGCGATGCCGGGGCGGGCTCCGCAAGGGCGTCCGCCCTCAAGACCGGTAGCCCCGATTCGGTGAAGGTGACTATGGTGGCGCATCCGCCCCAAGCAGGTTTCGGAAAAGTGCCTTGCGGTTTTCCGTGAAAACCTGCGACACATCAAAAGCCTAAGCGGACGAAGCGGTGGCACGCCCCGCCAAGTCAGCTTAGCCGCCCGCGCGAGGTCCCTCCCCCATGTCCAGCGAACCGCCCGCCGCCGTGCCCGACTGGGGCGCCCCGGTCATCCGCACCATCGCCATGCCGGCCGACACCAACCCGGCCGGCGACATCTTCGGCGGCTGGCTGATGGCGCAGATGGACCTTGCCGCCGGCAACGTCGCGGCGCGGCGCGCGCGCGGGCGCTGCGCCACCATCGCGGTGGAGGGCATGACCTTCCTGCACCCGGTCTCGGTGGGCGACGAGGTCAGCCTCTATGCCCGCATCGTGGCGGTCGGGCGCTCCTCGATCCGCATCCAGATCGAGGCGTGGCGCCGCGCCCGCGAGAGCGAGGAGACCATCAAGGTCACGCAGGCGCTCTTCACCTTCGTCGCCATCGACAAGGACCGCCGCCCGCGCCCCGTGCCGCCCGAGCCCGCGCCGCCCACGGCGGGGGATAACGGCGGCTTCGGCGCCTGGTCCGTCTAAATACCAACGGCCCCGGCTGCTGACGCAGCGGGTGCTGACGCGCATGCTCACGCATCGGGCCGTTGACCCATCTCGAACTGTCGACACCAAGCCACAGGCTTGGCGACAATGCGAGAACGGAACCACCGGTCCTTTTCAAGGTCCGTTGGTATAAGCAGACGACACGTCGGCTCGCGAACGCCGCGTCTGCCGAGGGAGCCTGCGCGGGGATGGCGGCATCCGGGTGATCGGGCCCGGTCTGGGGATTTCGGGAGTCGAACCGCCTTGAGAGGCTCACGGATTCGGGGCCCGCGAGCATCTCCTCTTCGGAGCGGTAAGGTGATCGCGAGAGCAGAATCCGTTCATGGTGGAACAGCTTCTGCTCCAGACTTTTGAGTTTGCCGCATTGTCTGCGACGAACCGGCATCCTCGTCGTTGGACAATGCTCTAGCCCAGGATGAACCGGGCCGTGCGGATCGCCGCCCACCCGAGGCACGCCGTCCAGACCGCGCTGCAACCTTCCCTGAACAGCGTCGTCTCTCGAGCAGCTGCGTCCCTGATACGCACCACCATGGTGGCAACCCCCGTCTTTTCTTCGTCGTTCATCGTCTGATCTTTAATGAATTCGATCGGTAAAATGATATTAACAGTTCGAGCTCAGGCCCGAAATGGCGCGAGCCTGGTTGCTCTTCATTAAGACTAACGAATAGTTAACAATCTGGATGCGGATCGCGCCCGCAGCCGCCGGAGGCCGGATCGGTCAGCGCAGGAAGCCCGCACTCCGCAAGGCGTCCTCGATGGCTTTGAGGAGCGGCTCCTGCGGATCGTCGTTCTGTGCGTCCGGGGGCGACAGCGGCGGCATGGGCGGGAAATGCAGGTCCGGTTCGCGGACGGCACCGGCTTCGATCGCCGGGGGGTCCTCAGGGCGGGTCTTCTTGCGCAGGGCGGACGAGATGACCTTGCCGATCATGGGCGAATCCCGGGCAGGCCCGAGAATCCGTCAGGCGCTGATCGAAGCGCCTGACGGATTCCCAGCTGTTGATGGCCGGCTGTCCGATCGGAGAACCGGATTTTTCGCCTCCTGAACAGCCTCTGGGCAGAACGCGCGGATGACTGAAGCGTTCGCATGCGGACCGGTCAGATCAATTCCTGGCCATCGATCCAGACCGGATCGATGAGGGGCTCCCCCCCCGCGACCGGCTGGCGCGGCTCCTCGCCTCGGACGAGAAAGGCGGCCTCGTCGTGATCGATGTCGCGCAACTGCTCCGAGAGGAGCTGCAGGTAGCTGGCGGCGGCCGACGCACCGAACAGCTCGGCGAAGCGCTCATGGGCCACCGACGCCATGGTCTCGACGACGGCCTGGGGCGGGCTGCCGCGCTCGACGGCGTTGTCGAACACCGCTCGCCATGCACCAGCGAGCCGCTCGCGCAACTCCAGCGTGTCCTCAATCGGGGGCGGCACTTGTGTGGTCACAACGTCGTCCTGCGGACCGATCGATCGGCACTCAAGTATGAATCTTCGCGCAAGGACGCCCGGACTGTCAAATCGGTATATTCCGCGAGTAACACATCCAAGCAGGGTGGCAGGGTTCCGCCCCGCCACCCTGCTCAGGTTGTGGCCGTTTCGTCCGACGGGATATCGATAACCACTCGCGCGCCCGGCCCTGGCTCGGCCGTCAGCCGCCCTCCGAACTGATGGACGATCGAGCGGATCAGGCGCATGCCCAGACCGCTACTGGCCCGGTCGAGCAGATCGACCGGCAAACCGACCCCCTCGTCGCTCACCCTCAGCCGCGCCGTCGGGCCCATGGATGCCAGCTCGACCTTGATGCCGCCCCGGCGCCCCGTGGGATAGGCGTGCTTGAATCCGTTGATCACGAGCTCGGCAACAAGAAGCCCGGTCTTCATCGCCCGCTTCGAGCCGAACTCAATCGGTTCCGCCCGAATCTCGATTCCTTCGACGTTGCTCGGCCGGGTCGCGGCGAGCGCCTCGCAGATCCCTCGGAGGAACACCGACATATCGACCCTGTCGCTCGCAGTCGCGCGATAGAGCTGTTCATGCGCGGCCGCGACGCTGGCAACGCGCCTGCATGCCTCATCAAGGGCCTTCGCAGCGTCGCCGGTCGGCAGCTGGCGGGCCTGAAGCGTCAGCATGCTGGACACCAGCTGCAGAGAATTCTTCACCCGGTGATCGACCTCGCGGAGCAAGATCTCGTTCTGCACCAACAGCCGATCCTTCTCCTCGAGAAGCTGTTCTGCGTCACGACGCGCTAGGCGTTCCGCATCGAGCGATCGCCTCAGCTCCAGTTCCGTAATGACGCGGCGGGCCAGGGCCTTCAGCAACGATCGCTGTCGATCCGTCAGATCGCGCGGCTTCCGGTCGAGCACGCACAGGGTTCCAACATGGCCACCATCGGGCGCCACAAGCGGCACGGCCGCGTAGAAGCGCACCGAAAGCTCCCGATGCACCCGCACATAGTCTTCGAATTGACCATCGGCCGCGAGATCGCGAACGACGACGAGGTCGTCCGCACGCACGGCATGAGTGCAGATCGAGCCCGCATCGACGGCGCAACCGTCCGGCAAGCCCGCAACCGCCTGGACCCACTGATGATCCTCGTCAACAAAGCTTATGGCGGCGATGGGCGCGTCGACTATGGCGGTAGCCAGCGCGACGATCTCGTCGAACACCGGCGCGGGCGCAATGCCGGCCACGTCATACCGGTGGGACAAGCTAGGCCGTTTTGTTTCAGGTACTTCGATTTGACGCACGGGGGCTCCCTCCCCTGAGCGAGCATAGCTGAAGGGTCGAGGAGCCAAGTCCTGCACGCCTTTCCTTACGTATGTTCGCGGACCGTTCCTTACGGTCCCGTCACGCCATTCCCTAGAGCCGAACGGATCATGCGAGCTAGTACGGTCGCATCATTCAGCGCTGCCGCGGCCGCTCGGATGGTCCCGTTGGGCTCCCGGTGAATCCGCGTTCGCGTGCCCAGACCACGGCGCCGGCCCTGTCATGTACGTCGATCTTGGCATAGATCCGGGCGATGTGGTTGCGCACGGTATTGTGGGTCACGCCGAGCTTTTTGACGATCTCTGCGTTGCTGAGCCCCCGACACATCAAGCCGAGCACCTCGAGCTCCCGCGGCGTCAAATCGGAAAGACCGGCCTCCGGCTTGTCCGGCCGGTTCGGACGACGCAGATGGGCGAGTTTCTCAATGACCGTGCGGCTGAACCAGGAGGTATCCTGCATCACCGCCTCGATCGCCGCGATCAGCTCTTCCTCCGACCGCTTGCGCTCGGTGATGTCCTGGATCACCGTCAGGACGCACTCTTCTCCCTGAATTGTGACCGTTTCGGCCGAGACGAGACAGTCGAGCACTTCATCATGCTTGGTGCGCAACGGGATTTCGAGCTTTCGGAAGCTGCCCGATTTGCCGATCTCCTGCTCGATGCGCTTGCGTGCGCCGCTCTCGACCCAGATGGGAAGCTCAGAACCCGTCCGGCCTATCACCTCGTCAGGCTCATAGCCGAGGACGGCTCCGAACGCATCGTTGACGTCCAGGAGACGCAGTTTCTCGCGGGTGGACAGCATCATCGGAATAGGTGCCAACCGGAATGACCTGGCAAAGCGCTCCTCACTTTGACGCAACGCATCTTCCGCTTGTCTGCGAGGCTCCATGTCGATGAAGGTGAAGAGCATGCATTTCTCTTCGCCGATCTGGATCGGCTGGCCTGCGATGATGACGGCTTTGCTCTTCCCATCGGGAAGACGAACGGTCGATTCCATCTGCGGAATAGTTCGGCCCTCTCGCAGGCTGGCAATCGCCGCTTCCTTCTTTTCTGCGTTCTCCAACACGTCGAACTCGTAGGTCGAACGGCCGATGATGTCGTCCCGACTGTAGCCCGTCATCAGCAGGAAGCCGGGATTGGCCCTGACATAGCGCAGATCGTACAGCCGGCAGATGATTGCCGGTGCCGGGTTGGCGGCAAATGTACGCTCGAAGCGTTCTTCTGCGGAAATATGTTCGGTGACATTTTCGACGACCAGAACATAGGATTCGGCATTGCCCTTCACGTCCGTGAGTGCGAAGCCGCGAAATTTCAGGACACGTCGCCGATCCTCGTCGTTGCCGGAGCATGTCCGGCCGAGCTCGACGATCACGTCCTGGAACTCCTCGCCCGCCAACGCCCGGTCGACCGGGTACTGCCCCTCTCCGAGCACATGATTGTTCCGGTACTTCAATTCGAAGCGCTCGCGGTACTTGGCGACGGATCCGCCGAGCTCCGAAAGATGGGATACGTTGTGAAGAGCAAGAGCGCTCTCATTGGCCCATACGATGCCCTCGACCGGGTCGATCAGAAGGATACCCTCGCCAAGACCTGCGATGATCATCTGCAGCTGGCGCCTGTCGACTTGCCTTCGCAACGCAGCCTGGTCCGGCACTACCTGGCTCATCGAGCCCCCTTCCCCGCAGCAAGGCAATGCCGCAACGCTAGCACTCAGCAGATGCAGAAATACTAGTTCCGGCAACACCGGAAGCCCTTTTATGTCATGCAGTTCTGCTACGCGAGTGTGCGGCCATGAGGCTTTCGCCTCCGCGGTGATTGCAGCCCTCGGCCGAACACGTCGGGTGAACCGCCCCGGGCTTTTCGGAGGCTTCCACTGATGGAGCCATGACGCCCGCCTCTTCTCCCCTGAGGTGCGCGAGCGCGCGGTGCCCGCATGATGGGGTTCGAGTTCCGGGAAGAGGCCCGATCACGACAAGAGCCCCGGTGCCGTGCGGGCCGGGGCTTTTGCGTGTCTGGGGATGTGGTTGCGGGGACAGGATTTGAACCTGTGACCTTCAGGTTATGAGCCTGACGAGCTACCGGGCTGCTCCACCCCGCGGCGGGCGCCG